>NZ_JARCJL010000042.1:0-22210 GCF_028890025.1 Phaeobacter sp. PT47_59 | reverse complement strand
AAGTGGACGACTTTTACGCCGCCCGCGACAACACTATGCCGTCGCTACCGTGGCCGAGTATTGCTCCGCCGTTCACAATCATCAGACCGGGAAAGTGGGTTCCCGTGTTCTCAACAATTCATTGGCTTCAAATCCTGTGGTCGGGCTCCGTGGCGGCTTCAACGATCGCCAGAACCTCGAACGGGTCAAAGCCGATGGCGCGCGCCAAGACGACCAGCTCGACAACGTCGACCCGGCGCTGGCCGCTCTCAAGGCGGGCAATAAGGGACTGGTGGCATCTGAGCCTGTCTGCCAGGTCTTTCTGACCAAGGCCCGCTTTGACACGGGCGTCGACCAACGCCTGACAGAGTGCCACTTGTCCCTTGCTTCTGATTGTCTTTGCCACGCGTCACATACCTTTTGTGACGTCGCTAGCGGATGAAATCTGTTATCTAAAAAGTAGATATTTGAGGGTGTTATCGGCGTCTGGTTTCCATGGGCTGCAAGTCTGATGCACACCCAATCGCCCATCAATCCCCCACCAGTTCCAGAAACCGACCGTAGTCTTGGCTGACTTCGCGCGCTTCCTCGAAAGCGCGCGCACGCTCCTGCTCGAGGCATCGGAAGTAGTCTTGAATGCCCGAGATGTAGGCCTCGAAGTCTTGGCGGATGATGTCTGCATAGTCTCTGGCCGCTTGCGAATCGCTTGGGACGAAAGGCCGGACCGGGGCAAGACAGGATCCCGCCTCGCTTGCGACCGGAACGAGCAAAAGCAAGGCCGTAGCCTGCATCGTCAGCCATCGGCTCAACCGCAGGTTTCTGAAACCCCTATTTTCCTTGATAGACGCCAATGGCCGTGCCTAGAGTTTGAGTAACCGAGATACAGCCGTATCTGCCGCATTATATCTTGCGGCTAATAATATACTATCGTAACTCTGGGCTTCAAGTGGGAATGCCCGGGCGTTGCGCGTTTGAAGAAAGCGTGAGCCGGGCCATGAACTGGGACATCGAAGCACCAAATGTGGTTACGGAAGCACGTTTCCGCGAACTCGTGGAAAGCGGCTATAGCGCTGAAATCCTGTGCCAGGAATCGGCACACAAGAAGGGCCCCAGCTACTATGGGGTCTGGATCATGCGCGTCGTCTCTGACGAAGGCGTGGAGAAGCTGCTGGTCACGGCCCGTACCCGCACGACCTATAACGACATCAAAATCCGCGAGTTCAAAACCATCACGGGCGTGGTGTCCTTCCTTATTGGGATCGGTTTCTCCCATGCCGATGTGCCGCTCGAGGAAGGCCAACGGACAACGCACAAGCTGGCTGCAACCGACAAGGGCGGCAGCAAGTAGCCTTCTTCTTTTTTGGTATCTCACGGGTCCCGCCTCAGCGCAAATGGTTCTGGTCATGGAGAGCGATGGCTCTCTGACCCCGTCTCGCTCCCAGAACAGCTTTGCCCGCAACTACAATGATGGCATCGGTCAGGGGTCTGCTGCTGATGAGCTGGCAATCATCGGTGAGACTGACCTTGGGCCAGACGAAATCCAGATGGCATCGTTAGCGCGGCCTGCGCCCCTGCCCCGCGCCGATGTTCTCTCGGCCATCGAGGCCACCGCGCTTCGCTACGCCGGGCATCCCGGGCTGCGCCGCACGGATCTCTCGGTTCGAGATTGGCTGACCCTCTACCGCGCCAATATCGAAGTCGAGAGCGCCTACCGGCAGGATGCGGTCTCGAGTGCAGGCGCCATTGGCCTTGGTCAATTGATGCCGGCAACCGCGCGCGATCTCGGCGTCGACCCGCGTGATCCGCTGCAGAACCTCGACGGCTCCGCCCGCTACCTTGCGATGATGCTGGCGACGTTTGGCGATCCACGTCTTGCCCTCGCAGCCTACAACGCCGGACCGGATGCGGTCCGCCAGTACGGCGGCATTCCCCCCTACAGAGAAACCCAGACCCACGTGGCCCGTGTCATGGCCGTCGTGGCCCGATTGGAAGGATCAAATTCATGAAACAGATTTCAACGCTTTTTGTCGCCTCGCTGGCGCTATTCCTGCTGATTGCCGAACCCGCCCTTGCGCAAAGCATTGATCTCTCCCCGATTCAGAGCCTGTTGCAGGGCATCGTTGATGCGCTGACCGGCCCGCTCGGCGTCGTGATCGCCACACTCGCCGTTCTGGGCGTGTTCCTCAGCTGGTTCTTCAACATCATCGATCTGCGACAGGCCCTTTGGGTTCTCGTCGGCATCGCAGGTGTCGCCGCCGCTCCCACTATCGTTGCCGCGGTCTTTGCCGGTGGCTGAGCGCTCGCCTCTCTTTCTGGGTCTCGTGCGGCCACCCAAGCTCCTGGGCCTGCCGATCATGTACGCGATGGTCTGGCTCTTCGGCTCGGTGCTGCTCTTCGTCTGGGTCCAGCACATCGCGGTGCTGGGCGTGGCCGTCCTGCTCTACCCCGTGCTTTGGAAGGCCGCGGACTGGGATCCGCGCTTCATCGACGTAATGATGACGGCCCTGCAGGAGACGCCGCCAACGCGAAACCGTTCCATCCATGGCGGGGACAGTTATGCCCCGTGAAGCCGCCCTCGATACCCGCACGATGACGCCGGACTGGTATGGGCGCGAAACCCGCCTCGCGCATATGCTGCCTTACGTCAGCCTGGTCGATGACCGCACCGTGCGCACGCGCGTGAACGAGCTTTTCCAGTGCATCCGGCTCGACGGGGTCAACAGCTACACGACGGATGACGCCTATCTCGACAAGGTGACCGCGCTCTTCGCCCGGATCATTGCGCAATTGGGGCCGGAGTTCAGCTATTACGTCCATAAGGTCTCGAAGGCGATCACGCCGGACCTCGAGCCCCTGCGCGAGGACAGTTTCGCGGGAAAAGTCGACCGGCTCTGGCGCAAGAAGCTCGAGACCAGCGGGCTGCGCGACAAGACGCTCACCCTCACGGTGATCCATCGCCCGCCTCCGAAAAGCGTCCTGCCGTTCCTGAACCGCAGCGCGCCGGATCGCCTCAAGGAAGCGACCGAGAAGCGCCTTCGCCGATTGGGCGAGGCCGTGAATGTCTTCCTGTCGGGCCTGACGGAGCTGAACCCGCGCGTACTGACTTCCAAGTCCGGCGGGTTGGTCGGGTTTCTGGGGGCACTCAACACCGGCCAGGAACTGCCGCTCTACCCGGCCAACACCTACGGCTTTTTGTCCTTCAACGTCGCCAATACCCGGGTGACGTTTCACGGAGATCACTTCGAGCTCTCCGAAGGCGTCGTGGGACATCGCTACGGCAAGAGTTTCACCATCGGGGAATATTCCGAAGCCACCTCCTGCACCATGTTCGACATGCTGAACCTGCCTGTCGACATGATCGTCACGCACTCCTTCACGCCGATCAATTCGAACCTCATGGCGGGTCGCATCAAACGGCAAAAGCGCCAGATGCAGGCTTCGCAGGACGCGGCCCTGTCGCTCATGGAAGCGCTCGACATTGCTGCCGATGATCTCGAGGCCAAGCGCCAGAGCTTCGGCGAGCACCACATGGTGGTGACGATCTTCTCCGATACGCTGGACGAATTGCAGACGCTGAGCGCCGAGATCGTGAATGCCGCCGCCGCCGAAGGCGTGAAGATGATCGGCGAGAGGGTTGCCGCCAAGGCGCACTACCTCAGCCAACATCCCGGAAATCAGCCCAAGCGCGTGCGCGCCAGTGCGATCACCAATCGCAACTTCGCGGATTTCGCGGCGTTTCATCGGACCCAGCTTGGCAAGCCTCCTGGGAAGACCCCCTGGGGCCGGGTCATCACCTATCTGCCGACCCCCGAACAGAGCGCCTACCGGTTTTCCTATCACGAGCAAGGTAGCCCGGACAAAGAACCCACCAGTGGGCATACGCTCATCATGGGGCGGCCCGGCTCGGGCAAATCGGTGCTTTCCGCATTCCTCATGACGCAAGCCCGCAGGGCGGGGGCGCGGATCTTCGTCTTCGACTACCGTCTCGGTATGGAGATGGCGGTCCGCGCCAATGGCGGGCGCTACGCGTCTTTGAAAGCCGGACAACCCACCGGCCTAAACCCGCTCTGGACTGAGGTCGACGCGCGCGGCACCGCCTGGCTTTCAGACTGGCTCGCCACCCTGCTCTATCGCGCAGACAAGCCGCTGACGCCGGCCCAGACCAACCGCATCCAGGAAGTCGTGCGCCAGAACGCGCAAGCCACGAACCCGGCCTTGCGGAACTGGCGGGAATTCGCATCGCTCTTCGTCTCCACTGATGATGGCGGCGATCTGCATCAGCGCCTGCTCGAATGGACCGAAGAGGGCCGCTACGGCTGGATATTCGGACAGACGCTTGAAGACACCTTCTCTCTGGAAGGCGATATGGTGGGCTTCGATCTCACCGGCATTCTCGACAGCGAGGCCGAGAAGGAGCGCATGGCCGTCCTCTCCTATCTCTTCCGCCGGGTCGAGCGCGAGATCGAGGACCGCCGCCCCACCATCATCGTCATCGACGAGGCCTGGAAGGCGCTCGATAACGCGTATTTCGCCGAACGGCTGTCGAACTGGCTGGTGACCGCGCGCAAACAGAACACCGTCGCGGTGATGATGACGCAATATGCCAGCCAGCTCGAGCGCACCCGAACCGGCAAGACCATCGTCGAAGCGGTGCCCACACAAATCCTGCTTCCGAACATCCGCGCCAATGCAGCGGATTACGCGATGCTGAACCTCTATGAGAAGGAACTCGATGTGCTTCTCAACACCGGCAGCGACAGCCGCCTCGCCCTCATCCGTGACGACCAGGGCTCCATCGTCGTCGATGCCGATCTCAGCGCCCTTGGGCTCAATCTCACCATCCTCGGCGGCATGGAGAAAGGCGAGGCTTTGGTCGGTGCCGATTACCGCGACCGCCCGGACTTCTGGAGGCTTTCATGATCCGTATTCTTCCAGCCCTGGCGGCGCTTGGTGCGCTGGCCTCCTGCGCCCAGTACCAGGAGCCGCAGGCCAATTGCTTTACCTTCCTGGCTTCGACAGCACCGGTGGCGCCTGATTGCACCTTCACGCCTTTAGATGCGCCGGAGGGCGACATTGAAGTCTAGGCTGCCTCATATCCTGGCCCTTTGCCTGCTGCCCGGCCTCGCCCTGTCCCAAGGTGTGCCGACCAATGACAGTGGGCTGACCGCGCGCGATATCGTCGAGACCGGGGACCGCGAGGCTGACTTGGCCATTCAGGCGGACAAGCTGTCCGTGCGCAAACTCATTGCCGAGATCGAACAGGAGCAACTCGCAACCCTGCAGCGCATCCTTGATGCCCAGACAAGTTTCGGCGGTCAGGGCCTGCCCGCGATGATTTCAGGGCTGGAAAACGGAAGCGGCGATCCAGCCCGTTCCGTCGAAGCGGTCTACGGCAATGCCGACATCGACCCCAATCCCGGCGGCGCACAGATGTTCGGGGATGCGGCAGAAAACATCGAGCAGCTCATCATCCGCGTCGCCCAGGAAACCAGCGGGTTTGCCGGTGTGGGCCGCGTCGGCCTCTCCCCGGTTCAATGGCGCGCGCTTCTTCAGGCGCTCATCTGGCAGGAAAGCCGGTTCACGATTGGCGCCCGCTCACCCGTCGGCGCCTTTGGCCTCACCCAGATCATGCCGGGCACAGCCAGCGATCTTGGTATCAACCCGGAATACTACGACAGCCCCTACCTGCAGGTGCATGGCGGCGCGCGCTATCTCGCCACCCAACTCAACACCTTCGATGGCAATATCATCAACGCCCTCGCGGCCTATAATGCCGGCCCCGGCCGGGTCTTTGAATATGGCGGTGTCCCGCCCTTTGCCGAGACCCAGCACTACGTCCAGGTCATTCCTGAACGCTACAATCTCTACCTGAGCCGCATCGGTGGGATCGAAGCGCTCGGCACGATCGATCCGGCGCTTCTCGCCAATGCGAACCTCTCGATCACCGGGCACGGCGCGGCCTTCTATGGCAGCAACTCGCCCGCCGCGATCCGACAGGCCGCCCTGCGTATCCAAGACATCGTCGAGCGGATTTCCGAGACGGAAGACGTGCAGGAAAGCATCGCGCTCAACACCTATGCCCGCGCCGAACTCGTGCGTCTCGTCGCCGCGCGTATTCGACTTCAGGCAGCGCGGACCCGCGTCCTCTCCACCGAGGAACTGGCCCAGGCCAGCGCCCGCATGGCCGAGGGCGCATTCATGGATCTTACGATCAGGGAGATAGACTGATGGGACGGATGTTTCTGAGAACGGCTTTGGCCACGACACTTGGGATTGGCCTGCATCTGGGAGCCCTCTCCCCTGCCGCGGCGCAGGGCGTGCCCGTCGTCGACACCCAGAACATCGCGCAAAATATCCAGCAGCTCCGGCAGATGATCGAAGACGAGATCCTGCAGAACGAGCAGCTGACGCAGCTCCGTGAACAGCTTGCGACACTCACGGACCAACTCGCGGAGCTGCAAAGAACCTACGAGGCCCTGACCCGCCTTGCCGAGCTTCCAGAAATCATCCGCACCGAGATGGAAGACGAGCTGAACGGCCTGCTCGATCAGGAATTCGGGGACATCCTTGCGACGATCGAGGCGATCAAGACGGGGGATTTCTCCGGCCTGTCCGGCTCCGGTGCGGGCGAGATCGAAACCCAGATGGACCGCGTCTTGGCCGATCTCGGCTTTGACGACGATACCCTCTCGGAAATGGCCACGAGCGGCAATCCCGGGGCCAACCGCGTGGCAACACAGGCCACGACCGGTGCGCTCGTCTCGGCCGCCGCCCAGAACAGCTATGAGGACGCCGGGCAATCGCTGGAACGTGTCGACCGGCTTGTTGGGCTCATCGATGACATGGATGAACTGAAGGAAAGCGTCGATCTCAACACGCGCGTAACAGCGGAACTGGCCATCGCGCTCGTCGCCATGTGGCAGCTCGAAGCCGTGCAGACCGTGGGTGACGGTACCGGCGGCGTTATCGATGCGGCCACCATCGCCGAGGAGCAGCGCTTCATGGATTTCACCTTGCCGGACCTTCGGGCCGAGTAATCGTAGGGCATGAATGGTGGCGAGTGAACAAGAAATCATCGAGGAAGAACTGGTCTATGGTGCCCTGCGCCGCGAACGGCTCTGGCAACGCCTTGGCCTGATCGCCCTCATCTTTGGCATTCTCGGATGCCTGAGCGCTGCCGCAGTCGCAATCCTCGATGTCGACCCCCCGCCCGTCGTAGTCCCCTATGATCCCGCCACCGGCTTTGCACTCCCCGAAGCCTCGGTGGGCGCCTCCTCGGTGACCGCCAACCAGGCGATCATCGAGGCGGAAGTCTTCCGCTATGTGACCGACCGCGAGGTCTACAACCAGCTGGACAACGATCTGCGCATCCGAAGTGTTCTGCGCCGCTCGGAGGGAGCTGCCGAGAGCGGGCTGCGCCAGATCTGGAACAGCGCCAATGAGAACTACCCGCCGACGGTCTATGGCCCCAATGCCCGGCTTGATGTCGAAATCCTCAGCATCAACCGGATCGGAACCAACCGCGCCACGGTCCGCCTGCGCAAGCGCCTGACCTCCATCAATGGCGTCCAAACCGGGCTTTTCACCGCCACGCTTCTCTTCGAGTTCCGCCCCGAGACCCGCCGCTCCATCGATGAGGTCTGGACCAACCCCTTCGGCTTCACGGTCCTCGAATATTCCATCCGCTCCGACAGATTGGAGAATTAGTTTGCTTAAGAAGGCCCTCGTAACAATTGTGCTTGTGCTGTTGCCCGGCCTTGCCTCTGCCGAAGCCATCCCGCGCAGCGGCCCCAATGACAATCGGGTTCGGCTGGCCACCTATCGGGAGGGCCAGGTCTACCGCCTCAGCGTGTCGCTGACCCACGTGACCACGGTCGAATTTGGTGAGGGCGAAAGCATCCGCTCGATCATCGCAGGCGACACGGAGGGCTTCGAGATTGACGGCGTGCCCGGCGGTCAGGCCTTCGCGATCAAGCCCGTCGCGCGTGGCGTCCATACCAATGTGACCGTCTATACCAACCGCCGCAGCTATTACTTCAACGTCCAGGAGACCCGCAGCCCGACCTTCTACGTGGTGCAGTTCCGCTATCCGGACGACAATGCACGGCCCACACGTGCCATCGCGGCCCAAGCGCCGAATTACAATTACGGCGCCAGCGCGCGCACCGAGTTCACCCCGACCCGCGTCTGGGATGACGGGACGTTTACGTATTTCGAATTCCCGCGGAACGCGCCGGTGCCTGCAATCTTCCGCTACGCCAATGGCCGTGAGCGCACAGTCAACACGCAAGCCACCGAGGACGGCGTGATCCGGGTTTCAGGCGTGAACCGGCAATGGGTGCTGCGGATCGGGGAGGAGGTGGTCTGCATCGAGGCCACACCACCTGCGGGGGTAGGTTCATGAGCGATACCGAAAACGCAGACCTCGAGAAACGCCTCGCTGCTCTAGAACAAGGCAAGGGCGCTGGTTCAACCCCTGCCCCACGGCGCTCACCACTGCTCGCTTTGGTCGTTGTCCTCGTGATCGGCGCGGGCGGTGCATTGCTCTATCTCGTGTCCCAACCCGAGGAAGAGGAAGCCCTTCCCACGGCCACGCCGGACGTGTTCCAGAACGAAGGCGACGGCTTCGGCGCCATCGAAACCCTGCCCCCGCCTGAGCCAGAGGTGGTGCTGGCAGCACCTGAACCTGTCGAACCAAACGCCGAGCTTCTGGCGCAGCTCGCAGCCCTTCAGGCCCAGATCGAAGAATTGCGCAATGCGCCCGAGCCGGTGGTGGAAGAAGATACCGCTGCAGCCGAAGCGATCGATGCGCTGACAGCGCAGATCGCCGCCCTGCAGTCCGCGTCGGAAGCCGCGCAACAGCAGTTCCGGGATGAACTCACTGCCCGTGATCGGGAACTGGAGCAACTCCGCATGGACCTCGAACTCGCGCAGCTCGAGGCCAACCGACCGCTGCCCGCACCCATTGGGCCCACCGAGGACGAGTTGCGGGCGCGGGAAGAAGAGCGGCTGCGGCGCGAGGAGGAAGCAAGACGTCTCGCGGAACTCGAGCGCCGCGCGGCCGAGGAACGGGCGTTTCAGGACCGCCGCATTACCTCGCCCACCATCGCCTTTGGCGGCACGTCCGGTGCGATTGAAACCGCGCTGACCGAGCGCACCTTCGGCGAGGTGACGGATTTCGTGTTGAACGGCGCGCTGCCCACGTCGGTGACGCAGGCCGAAGTCATCGCCAATCCCTCCAACACGATCATCCAGGGCACGATGATCCAGGCCGTCATGGAAACCGCCCTCGATAGCTCCCTGCCCGGCCAGACGCGTGCTGTTGTTTCCGAAGACGTGTTCAGTTTCGATGGCTCCCGCCTCCTGATCCCGCGCGGGTCCCGTCTCATCGGGCGTTATCGCTCCGGCGTAGATATCGCGCAGCGCCGGGTCACGATCGCCTGGGACCGGATCATCTTGCCTGACAACCAAACCATCCAGATCAGTTCCTTCGGAGGTGATGAACTTGGCCGCTCCGGCGTCACCGGTTTTGTCGACACCCGTTTTGATGAGCGCTTCGGGTCAGCGGCGTTGATTTCGTTGATATCCGCAGCCCCAAACGCCGCTGCAGCAAACGTGCAAGACGAAACCGCCGCGGATGTGCTGGAAGACGTGGGCGATGATCTGGCCGATGCCACGGACAGCGTGATTGGCGACTACCTCTCCATCGGACCCGTCATCTATGTCGACCAGGGCGCCCGCGTCACGGTGATGGTCGACCGCGATCTGGAGATATTCTGAACCCATGTCGCTGAGCTATCTCCAGACCTCGCTTGATCGGATAGACGCCGCCGCTCGCGACGATGTCATCGAGATCTGCATCAATCCTGACGGCACCTGCTGGGGAGAATTCCAGGGCGATCACTTCATGCGAAAACTGGACCAGGCGTTGACCGCAACAGAAGTGAAGGACCTCGGCAACCAGATCGCCTCTTCCGCCAACACAACGATGAGCAAGGACCGTCCCATCGTCTCGGTCTCGATCATCTACAAAGCGCGACCGATCCGGGCTCAAGTCATCACCCCACCTGCCGTGCTCTCGGCGATGTCGATCAGCCTGCGGTTCTTCTCGAGCCTGCCGCTCGACGGGATCGCGCTTGATTTCCTTTTTGGCAAGGAGCGCAAACTCGAAGAACTCCGCCTCGAGAAAACCCACGAACTGCGCGAAGTGGTGGCCGCGGGCGTGATCGACGATGCGCTGGCCTTTTGCGTCGACAACAAGCTTAACATGATCGTCTCTGGCGGCACCTCCACCGGCAAGACCGTGGCTGCGCGCAAGATCCTCTCGCACGTGCCATCCGAGGAACGCATCGTCACCATCGAGGAAGCGGCCGAGCTTCTGCCGACCCAGCCCAATGCCGTGACCCTCATCGCCAATCGCGACGCGGAGTTCCAAACCGCCGATGTCTTGCTCACCGCCACGCTGCGCATGCGCCCCGACCGGATCATCCTCGGCGAGGTGCGCGGCAAGGAGGCCATGACCTTCCTCGAAGCGATCAACACCGGTCATGGCGGCTCCATGACCACGCTCCATGCCGAAACCCCGCAATTGGCCGTTCAGCGTCTCGCGATCGCGGCACTCAAGACCGAGATCCCGATGACCTATGCCGACATGATCCAGTACATCGAGAACTCCATCGATGTGATCATCCAGGCCGGTCGCCACGATGGCCGCCGCGGCATCACCGAATTCTACCTTCCCGGCGCAACTGAGATTGGAACTTCCCGATGAAGACATTTGAATACGACATCCTGTTTTTCCAGGTGAAGAAGCAAAAGGACTACGACGCGATGCGAAGCGCTTTGAATGAGCGCGGCGCGGAGGGGTGGGAAGTCATTACAGCTGAAGCCGGTGACTACGGCTATACCACATTCTTGAAGCGAGAATCTGTGGCGGCGAAGGCGGCTTCAGAATGATGCGGTTCGTTGCGGCAGCAGGATTGCTCGTCGTTCTTTGCGCAACCGCTGGAGTCGCTGAACGGAATCTGATCCCAACGCTCGACAACCAGCCGGATGTCTGCCCAGACCAGCCTCCCGAGCCACAGTGGATGCAAGACATCGATGTACGCGAGTCCCACAAACGGCTTCTGGTTCAACAGATTTATCGGGCTCAGAGCATGCAACGCATCGTTGAAGCCCAAAGCTGTGAATGTCCTACGCGGTATCCGTCATGGAAGGCAGCTGAAGGCGTCTTCGTCGAGCATTTCGCCGCATCTGACTACTGGGACATCGTGGAAGCGACGTCAGATTACCGACGGCAGGCAAACGAGCTTCGGCGCGAAGCCATGCCAATCTGCGAAGCCGCTGGAAACTGGTAGGGCTTTATGAGTGTCGTCACCTACTTCGTGGAAACGGCTGAAGGCTATCTGAATACCGCTGCCGAGACGCAATTCGGCGCGGTCGCCGCAACAGTCGGAGCGATACTGGTACTCGGTACCACGCTCGTTGTCATTCTGGTTTTCATCAACACGATCTACCAGTATCGCGCCATGGACGGGCGCACGGCCTTTTGGCTCGCCGTGAAAGTCGGGCTGATAGGTGTCTTTGCAACCAACTGGGTTCAGTTCAACATCGTTTCCGCGGCGATCCTGAATGGGATCGACAGCATTGCAGGATCGCTTGTGGCCTCTGTCGGCGGCGGATCACCCGGCCCGTCTGGCACCTTCGCAGAGGAGTTCGATGACCTGATCGCAGCGCTCGGGGACTACTTGAATGCTGCGGGGTCTGAACTGAACTGGATGGCCGGTGCCCTATTGGACACCCTTGGGGTTTTGCTGCTCTCGATCCTCGGTGGCTTGGCGGCGTTCATCGTCGTCGCGTCCAGGCTGATGATCGCGCTTCTGATAGGGATTGCTCCGGTCATGATCTTCCTGACCCTTTTTGAAGTGACCAAGGATTATTTCGCGCGCTGGCTTTCGGCGCTGATTTCCTTTGCAATGTACCCGATTGTCGTTGCCGGTGTGTTCGCAACGATCACGGGTGTCTCGCGCGCCCTACTTGCCGAGCTGGGCGACCCGGAAGGCGCCTCCAACATCGGCGCGCTCATCCCCTTCTTCATGATGGTGCTGATGGCAAAGGGGTTCATCATAGCAACGCCCTTCCTGGTTCGAGCGATTTCTGGAAACATCATGATGCCAGCGCTCTCAGCTGGATTCGGTGGCAGCTATGCCTTTGCCCGAGGGCTTGCAGGAAGCCAACAAGTCTACAACCGGTACGCCATCGGTGGTGCGACTGGCACGGAATACGCAGCTCTGCGGGCGCGACAATTCTTTGGTGTGCAAGCGTTGCCAAGCCGACCCAATACTGCGGGCGGGGCAACCGCATCTCCTGCCGGCGACGGGACCGGCACAGGAGCTCGAATGCTGGCACAGCTTTCTAGGTTGGGGAGATTGGGCCGACGATAAACGGCCCAAGCAAACTTCGAACCCGCAAGCCCTGTCATGCTTCTTCGTCCCAAAATCCACTTATTGGAACACAAAAACTAGTGAATACATGTTCTTGGTCCGGAGATACTTGAGTTCAAAGCAAGTGGTTCAAATGCTCTGTGAGCGTACGACTACTACGGGCCGAATCCGCAGAACTCGAATAGCTACACATAAATATGAAATAAGGGGTTGATTTTTTAATCAGGCACTCCTATCTCTTGCTCATCAAGAGGAGCAAGTCGATGCAAGTTACAAACCACATGGATTGCAGAATGAACCAGCGCGGCATCAACAAGCAGATGGTAGACCTAGCGTTGGAGCATGGCGTTTTCGACGGCGACAAAATCGTGTTACGCCGCAAGGACTGCGACGAAGTCGCGGCCGAACTTCGCCAAACGCTGAAGCTCCTTGAGCGGGCCAAGTGCAAAGGCGGGATAACAGTCGTCGTTGCGGGCGACTGTCAGATTACGACATACAACACGGGCAGTTTCGCACGTCCGGCGTCAAAAAAATAAGGGGCTGAAAGTGACCAAACCCAATCAAAGACAAGCCCTTTCGGCCGTGCGCCAGATTCCTGGCATTCAGCATGCAGCCCGTATTGTGGCCTTCTACGGCGCATCTCGCTTGGATCCTGAGAAATCGATGCCCTCCCCAAATGATTTGGAAGCCGCGAGTGAGCATGCAGGCGGGAGAGTTCTTGATGAAGCCACTCAGGCACTTCTTGACCTTTCGCCGAAGGAACGTCTGACCGCGATTGACGAATTGATGGCATCTAATCATGGGCGCCACGAGCAATGGCTGCCCAAGGCCCCAGCAAAGCGCTTTGCAGAATTTTTCGATAACGCGAGTTCCGTACGCTGCTCGTTCGAGGCCTCCCTCCACACAGCACTGTTACTGGCAATGCAAGGCAAGGCAGTGCTCTTCGTAGCGCAAAATAAGGACATTTGTAACTTTGCACAAAGCCTCGCCGTTCTCTTGGAGTGCAAATTGCAGGTCCAATTCGCCGATCCTCTCGCTCGTACAGATACCACCAAATTTGAAGCAGAAGTGGCCTTTCCTCCTTTCGGATCCAAGCCCATGAACACCGGCCAGATTCCGCGACGCACACTTGCGATATTGGACGCGGAAGAGGGAAAAAAGCGCCTAACCGAAGATGTGCTCGCTCTCGCCGATGCGCTAGCACAGTCGACCGGCCAAACCATCCTTTGTGTGCCAGATGGGCTAATGTATCGAGGCGTTGGCGTTGAGCCCCTTGCGCGCGAAGCGCTCGTTGCATCCGGTCGCTTGAAAGGCGTCCTCGCGGCTCCTGGCGGCATGATTTTCCCAAACACAATGATGGACACCGATGTTTTGGTTCTCACCTCTTCCAACATGGATGGTTCCAAGGTCAGAATGCTCGATCTTTCTCATCCAAGCTTCTCAGGAAGGACAGTTAGGGGGCGCCCTGAAATACTGCCCGGTACGAACTGGGCCCGCTATTTGGAGGAAAGCACCGCAACCGATGAAACCTTCGCCAAGGACGTCTCACTCGAGGAGATCAAAGAGAAAGACTTCATCCTGAGCATCAACCGGTATCTGCTCCCGCCAGCGGCAGTCGCGCTGGAAGGCTTTCTGGAGCGCTCGCGCACGATTGAGTTGCAAGATGCGGTCGAACTGATCCGCCCTCTAAGTCTGGGCAAAGCAGAAGATGGCGAATTCACTATCTTCGAAGCATCGCCCGCCGATGTGAGCCAGCACGGCCTCCTGACACAACCGCACAAAATATCGACGCTAGAACGTGCGCAAATGCGCAAGGCTCGAAACCAACGGTTGCTTCCTGGCGATGTCATCTTGTCCGTGAAAGGTACGATCGGCACGGCAGGCCTCGTCCCCGCCGATGCGCCGACAAGTGACGAAGATGGGTTTTGGACGGCAGGTCAATCCTTCATGATCCTGCGCCCAAAACACGGGGGAGTTTCCGGTGTGGTTCTCTACGAGTACCTGGCAAATCCAACGGTTGTTGAAGCGCTGCGCACACTTGCTGGCGGTTCAGCGATACAATCCATCGCTATCAAAGATCTGAAGGCCTTCCGAGTTCCAATCCCCTCCGAAGAAGAAGCTGAACGTGCAGAACTCACATTCAAGCGGAGGCAAGAGCGGCATGCTCAGATCGAGGCGATCATGGCCGAGATCGAAGCCGAGCGAACAAGCTCCTGGCCGGGCAGAGAACTGAACCTAGAGAAGCCCTGACCTCCCGCTTTCAACCCAGACGAATTCAATTCATTTTCGCGCCAAGCGTGCAGCACCCAATCAGAACGAGACCTGAACCTTGAACACACAGACATCAACCACAGCAAAAGCCAACAACACCCATACGTCGCTCGCGGACTTCATTTGGAAGAACGCGGATGATCTTTGGGGCAACTTCAAACACGTCGATTTCGGTAAGATCATCCTGCCGTTCACGCTTCTCCGCCGCCTTGAATGCGTCCTCGAGCCTACTCGGGAAGAAGCCGCCAAGATGCACAAGATGGCTGTTGAAAATGGGCTCGATGTCGATGTCATCCTGCGTCAGGCCACCGGCTACCCGTTCTACAACACATCGAGCTACAGCCTGGAAACGCTGGGGTCCGGCCGCACCCGACAGAACCTTGAAGACTACATCGCGAAGTTCTCTGGCAATGCCCGCGTAATCTTCGAACAGTTCGATTTCATCAACACAATCAGCCAGATGGACAAGAAGGGCGTTCTCTACAAGATCTGCCAGAATTTCGCCGCCATCGACCTGCATCCCGACGCGGTTCCAGAGCGCACGATGTCCAACGTCTATGAACACCTGATCCGCCGGTTCGGGGCCGAGGTGAATGAAGCGGCCGAGGATTTCATGACGCCCCGCGACGTCGTTCACTTGGGTATTGAGCTACTGCTCGAACCGGATGACCAGATGTTCATCGACAACCCCGGCATCATCCGCACGCTCTATGACCCGACGATCGGCACCGGCGGCTTTGTCTCTGACGGCATGGAGCACGTTCAGTCGTTGCAAGATCGCTATGGCACCGCCCCGACCCTTGTTCCCTACGGCCAGGAACTGGAATCCGAAACCCACGCCGTTTGTCTGGCGAGCATGCTTCTGAAGACGCTCAAGTCCGATCCCGGCCGCGACCTGTCCCAGAACATCAAGCTTGGCAGCACTCTGTCGGCTGACAAATTCCGGCATGAGAAATTCCACTACTGCGTCTCCAACCCGCCCTTCGGCAAGAAGTGGGAGTTGGACCAGGCAGAAGTTGTGCGCGAGCACCGCGACCAGAAATTCGAGGGGCGGTTTGGTCCCAAACTGCCGCGTGTCAGCGATGGCTCCATGCTGTTCCTGCTGCACCTGCTCAGCAAGCTTGAAGACCCCGCAAAGGGCGGTGGGCGCGCGGCGATCGTGCTGTCGGGCTCTCCCCTCTTCAACGGCAACGCCGGTCAGGGTGAATCGGAAATCCGCCGCCACCTGCTTGAACAAGATGTGGTCGAGGCCATCATCGCCCTGCCGACCGAGATCTTCTTCCGCACGGGCATTGGCACCTACATCTGGGTTCTGTCCAACCGCAAGCCCGCTGACCGGCGCGGCAAGGTTCAACTGATCGACGCGACAGAGATGTATGAACCGCTCCGCAAGAGCGAGGGCAACAAGCGCCGCAAGATCGGCGAGGATCAAATCCGCGATATCGTGCAGCTCTATGCCGACTTCGAGCCGACCAAGAAAAGCCTCATCCTCGATGCGCAGGACTTCGGCTATCGTCGCATTAAGGTCCTGCGCCCGCTGCGTCACAAGATCGTTGTGTCGGACGCGGGGTTTGAAGCGCTGGCCGAACACAAGGCCTGGGAGAAGCGCTCCGATGCTCAGCGGCAAGGCTGGCGTGACCTGTTGGCAGAGCATGCTGGCACCGACCATGACTGGCACTGGATAGACAGCTTTGCCAAAGCTGCCGCGAAAAAGGACGCGACCCTCGGCAAAGCCGACGCGGCGCTGATCAAGGCGTTTCAAAAGGCCTTTGGCGTGCGGGATGAAGATCTGGACCCGGTGAAGGACAAGAAGGGCAACCTGATCCCCGACGATGACCTGACGGATTATGAGAACGTGCCCATGGGCACCAATATCCATGACTACCTCGAAACCGAGGTGACGCCCCACGCCCATGACGCCTATATCGACGAGACCTATGTGGACGAAACCGACGGTGATATCGGGATTGTCGGATATGAGATCAACTTCAACCGCTATTTCTATGAATACGTACCGCCGCGCGATCTGGACGAGATCGATGCGGAACTGAAGGCCATCGAGGCCTCCATCGCTGAAGTACTGGCCGAGGTGACGGAATGAGCACACCACGCAAAAACAAACCGGCTTCGCATGAGTGGGTGAACTCAACCCCAGAGGGCTGGACAGAAACACGGCTGCGTTTCGTCGCAAACGTTTCGAACAGCAACGTCGACAAGAAGTCATATGATGGGCAGGTTCCGGTCCGGCTCTGCAATTACACAGACGTCTACTACAATGAACGTATCGAGCCAGAGCTCGAGTTTATGCAAGCCACGGCAACACCGGCAGAAATCAAGAAGTTCGAACTTCGTGAGGGCGATGTCATCATCACCAAGGACTCCGAAGACCCAACCGACATAGGCGTGCCCGCGCTTGTGCCGAAAGACATGCCGGGAGTGGTGTGCGGTTACCATCTATCAGTAATCCGAACATCTGACCCGATCACCGCTGCATTCCTACAGTACTCGATCATGTCTCACGTCAACAAAGCTCAGCTCTATGTCGACACACCGGGCGTCACTCGCTTCGGCCTAGACCAAGATGCGATCAAGAGCATTCTTGTTCTTCTGCCTCCACCCGAAGAACGCCGCCAAATTGTGGAAATGCTCAGGAAAGAGACCGGCCGGATTGATGGGTTGATCGAGAAAAAGACGCGCTTCATCTCGGTACTGAATGACAAAGAAAAAGCGATGATCGCACACTTCGTCCGGCGGGGTATCGATGCCAGTGCATCGACGAAGGACAGCGGCATCGAATGGCGAGGTGTTGTGCCTGCCCATTGGCAACGCGCACGAATGAAGAACCACTTCAAGCAGGTCAAACGCCAAGGGTTTGACGACCTGACCGTTCTGTCAGTCTATCGTGAGTTTGGCGTCATCGAGAAAGCTTCGCGGAGCGATAACATCAACAAGACGCCAGAGGACCTGTCCAAGTATCAGTTGGTCGAACCAAACGACTTGGCGATCAACAAGATGAAGGCATGGCAGGGCTCAATGGGGATTTCTCCCTTCTTGGGCATTACCTCTCCCGACTATGTGGTGATGAAGCCTATTGGCGAGCACAACCCACGATACATGCACCATTACCTTCGCGCACGGCCAATGCCGTGGGTTTATCGCTTGATTTCCAACGGTATTCGGACCGATCAATGGCGTATGGAACCAGAGAAATTTTTAGAATTGCCGATTTTCCTGCCACCAATGGATGAACAGGAAGCAATTGCGAACCGGATAGACCGCGAACTGGATCGAATTCGGGGGCTGATTGAGAAAACAGAGCACTCCATCGCGCTTTTGAAAGAAAAACGCGCGGCGCTTATTACGGCGGCGGTGACCGGTAAGATTGATGTGAGGTCCGCAGCATGAGCGATTTGCACCACGAAAAACACCTAGAGGCCTATATCGTCAAAAAGCTGACGGAACAGGGCTGGCTGCTTGGCGACACCAAGGGCTTTGACCAGGACACCGCCGTCTATACCGAGGATCTGGAGGCCTGGATCCAAGAGACCCAAGGGCCGAAATGGGACAAGCTTGTCGCCCTGAATGGTGATGACGCCCGCAACAAGCTGCTTTCGCGACTTGATGCGGCGTTGGCGAAAAACGGCACCATCCATGTTCTGCGCCGCGGCTTTTCCGTTGCTGGGTGCGGTGAGATCGACATGTCCGAACCCGCGCCCGAAGATCAGCGCAACGAAACGATCATCGCCCGCTACGCCGCCAACCGGCTGCGTGTTGTGCCCCAGCTGAAGTATCATCCCGGCCGCGAGCTGGCGATCGATCTGGGCCTCTTCATCAACGGGCTGCCCGTCGCCACGGTCGAGCTCAAAACCGACTTCACCCAATCCGCCGAAAGCGCGCGCGAGCAATACAAGCGAGACCGCCTGCCCGAAGACCCGGCCACCGGGCGCAAACACCCGCTGCTCACCTTCAAGCGCGGAGCCATCGTGCATTTCGCGATGTCTGATAGCGAGATTTGGATGGCCACGAAACTGGCGGGGGAAAACACCTACTTCCTGCCCTTCAACCGTGGTCATGACGGCAAAGGCGGCAACCCGCCCCGTGACGACGGCGAATACCCCGTCGCCTATTTCTGGGAGGAGATTTGCCAGCCGGACGCCTTTCTGCGGATCTTCCACAGCTTCGTCTATGTCGAGAAGAAGGATGTGGTGGACCTGAAGGGCAATTGGTCGGTCAAGGAAACGCTGATCTTCCCGCGCTTTCATCAACACGACGCCGTCAACAAGATGATCGCGGACGTGAAAGAGAAAGGCCCCGGGCATGCCTATCTGTGCGAACATAGTGCCGGTTCGGGCAAGACATCGACAATTGCCTGGACAGCGCACGACCTGACCAAGCTGCGCCATGACGATGGCAAGGCAGTCTTTGACACCGTGATCATCGTGACGGACCGGACCGTGCTGGATGGTCAGTTGCAAGACGCAGTTCAGCAGATCGACCACCGCAAGGGCATGATCGCCGCGATTGACCGCGAGACGAGCTCCAAGACGAAAACAGCTCAGTTGACGGAAGCCATGCTGAAAGGCGTGCCGATTATCGTGGTGACGCTGCAAACCTTCCCGCATGCAATGGAAGCGATCCTGACAGAGACATCGCTGAAGGACCGTAGCTTTGCCGTGATCATCGATGAGGCGCATACGTCGCAAACAGGCAGCACGGCTTCGAAGCTGCAGGCAACACTTGCGCTGTCATCGGCAAAAGACACCGCGAACATGACGGTCGAAGAGCTTTTGACCGAAATCCAGAAAAGCCGCGCCCGGCCGAAAAACCTGTCCCACTTCGCGTTCACTGCGACACCGAAACACTCGACCTTGATGTTGTTCGGACGACCGCAGGACCCGTCCCGCCCGGCGGGCCCGGACAACCTGCCGCGTGCCTTCCATAAATACGAGATGCGTCAGGCCATCGACGAGGGTTTCATCCTCGACGTGCTCAAGGGCTACGTCTCATACAAGACCGCCTTCAATCTGGGAAAAGAACTGGAAGACAAAAAGCGCGTGGACGGCAAGGCAGCCAAGCGAGCGCTTGCCAAATGGATGAGCCTGCACCCCACGAACGTCACCCAAAAGGTGCAGTTTATCATGGAGCACTTCCGGCACAACGTTTCGCCTCTCCTTGACGGAAAGGCGAAGGCAATGGTTGTGACGAGCTCACGTGCGGCGGCTGTCCGCTACAAGAAGGCCTTCGATGCTTTTGTTATTGCGAACCCCCAGTACAAAGACGTTCGCGCGCTGGTCGCTTTCTCGGGAAAGCTCAGCGGCAAGGATGTCATGCATTCCGATGACGCGCAGATTTCAGGCGATCTGTTCGTTTGTGACGACGATGCCGAATTCACTGAAAGCAACATGAATACGGGCGTCGAGGTCAAGGACCTGCGGATCGCATTTGATAGGCCGGAATTTAGAGTGATGTTGGTCGCCAATAAGTTCCAGACGGGCTTCGACCAGCCGAAGCTCGTTGCTATGTATGTCGACAAGAAGATCGCGAATGAAGTCGAAATCGTTCAAACGCTATCGCGCCTCAATCGCACTTTCCCAGGCAAGGAAGAAACCTTCGTCATCGATTTCGTAAACGACCCGGAAGCGATCCGAGCGGCCTTCAAAAAATACGATTCCGGCGCGCAAATCACCGAGGTTCAAGACCCAAACGTCATCTACGACATGAAGGATACGCTTGACGAACAGGGCATCTACTCGGACGAAGACATTGAAGCGTTCAAGGTCGCGCGCTTCGAAACCGCCAAGACCTTCGACACCGGCGAAGAAGACCTCCACAAGGCGATGTTTGCTGCCACCCAACGACCGACCGACCTGTTCAACGCTCGCCTCAAAGCGCTCCGCGAAGAGGCCGCTCGGTGCGAAGTTGAATTCCTGAAGGCAACCGAGGCAGGAGACGATGCCTCGGCGAAAAAGGCCGAGCATGAAAGGATGCAAGTAGAAGAGAGCATCGGTCGGATGCTGGAGTTCAAGTCGGGATTGGCTAGGTTTTCCAGGACCTACACATACATCGCGCAATTGCTGGATCTTGGGGATCCCAGCATGGAGAATTTTGCCGCTTTCACAAAACTTCTGGCAAACCGCCTCAATGGCGTTCCTCCCGAGCACGTAGATCTCAGAGGCATTTCTCTGACGGGATACGACATTAAAAAGAACGATGACCAGGGCAACAACGGTGATGACCCAGATCCAAACTTGAAGCCCTCTGGACCGGGCGGTTCAAATGCGCCCGGTAAGCTTCCTGTCTACCTCCAGGAGCTGATCGAACGATTGAACGGTATCTTTGGCGAAGCCGCTCCGATCAAAGACCAAGCAAGCTTCGTAAACCAAATCGTTTCGATTACCCGTGAAAACAGCATCGTAAGAGCGCAAGTTGAGGAAAACTCTAAAGACCAAGCGTTGAAAGGAAGCCTTCCCGGCGCGGTTCAAGGCGCGGTGGTGCGTGCCATGAGTTCGAACAACGCTTTGGCCACGCATCTTCTCAAGGAAGACAAACAAGGCCTCGGCATCCTTACGAACCTTATTTACGATCTGATCAAAGCGGGGAAAGATATCGACCTTGGAGAGCTCGACGATGTCTAAATCGAGCGCTTTCAGCGCCGAATGGCCCCCAAAAGCATGCGCCAAGGAAAGCGAGCACTGTGCGACCAGCTCGTTATGGCGATGCACCGTCTTGCATGCCACCTCCACCTGCAATCAATTAGAGGCGGCACTATGAGGTTTTGGCCTGGCAAACCCAATATACATGCCTTGGGAATGCAAAAATATCTGCGCGAATTGTCGGGTGTTATTTGGCGAGAACAGAACAACGCCTACAGAGAAGGGTTAAATCTTCAGGAAGAAACGATAACTGAATGTCTGCTGCTGCAAATGGCACGTGACCTCCCGAAGGCTGGGTTCCGAGTTAGACTATTTACCCGAGAACGCGAGAAAGATACCGGTGCAGACTGGGTTTGGTTCTTTAAACAAGGGTCGTGCCGCATTGGTTTCCGGGTTCAGGCCAAGAAGCTGTATAGGCGGCATGATCGAAGGCTCGGAAGAACCAACCAGTTGATGCCGGGGCGGTACGATGGACATGTGCTGAAGAAGGGTCAGACGAAAACTCTGATCAAGCGCGCGGGGCCAAATAATCCCATCTACGTTTTCTACAACCACGATCATGTCAAAAACCGACAGTTGTTCCGACGAGTTTCGTCTGGGTTCAAGCCGCCAAGTTTTTGGGGCTGTTCCGTAGCGTCTGCCAGTTTTGTCGAGCGAAAGAAGTCGCGCGTACTGAGCGTTCTGCATCCCGGGATGCGGCCGCTGCACGAGCTCTTTCAATATGGACCCGGGTGCGGGTTAGCCAATGGCTTGAAACTGCTCGATCCAGACATGGAGACAAAGATGCTTGTCAACGGCGGAGTAAAATTCGGCCATTGTGGCGGAGCAAAAGTCGGCCAGTTTGGGGCGAGCGCCTTGGAGCGT
>NZ_JARCJL010000041.1:0-22539 GCF_028890025.1 Phaeobacter sp. PT47_59 | reverse complement strand
AGGGCGAAAAAAGCTTGTTCAATTGGCAAAATCAGGCGATCTTGACATCACCTGGCACGCCACTTGGGGAATGTCGGCACAATTGCATCGGGTGAAAACTCCACCATCGCGATCAGCTGGCTGTTCTTCTGCTCGGCCTCCGCATCGGTATCGACCCAAAACGCCCTGAGGTTGAAAATCAAGGTAAGGACGATCAGGCTGCACACGATCAGCGCCCATGTGGCGACAACCCAGCTGCGCGGATCCTGGTTCCACTGGGAAATCGTGATCTGCGGCGAACTCAGCACTCCATTCGTGAACAAGAAACCAAAACAGGCCATGCCCACGACAATCGCGGCAAAAAATATGAGCGCGGATTTCCGGCTGAAGATAAAGGCCCAGATCGCCAGGATGAACGGCAAGGCCCCGACGCCAGTGGACGCCAGCCCCAGGTTCGCCATGCCCAGAGAAATCGCGCTCAGATACCCTGCAACCAGGAGGAACCCGCGCAGCATCAGGTATTTGTCCGAGCGCCAGATAATGGACGGCAGCACGCATAGCCCAAACAGCAAGGCGCCCACGATCATGTAGGACACTCCGATCTGGGAAATGCGTACCAGGGACAGAATGACGCCGACCATCGAAATAAGCGCGAGGATATCCAGCACGTGATGCTGGGTTTTGCGCATGCCTTCGCCATATGTGGCGACGGTCCTGTAAAAATCTCTTATTGCCATGTGGTGCCGACAGTCAAAATAAGAAGAGAATTTCTCTTGCCTGGAAACGTAGCCCTTTGGGTTTTTCAATTGCAAGTCTTGAAACAGGCACGACGGATCCTTTGATCTGGTTCGGGATCAGCCTCCAGAAATGAATTTGCAATAATTTAACTCTTGAGGGCCGGAGCCGTTTCTTGGCTTTATTTGAACATCTGGGGCCGGAGGTTTTAAAGGACATAATGCGCCTGTACATCGCTGACGATAACATCGAGTTCGCCGAGTTTTGCGCCAAAGTCGCCAACCAGGAGGGCTGGCAGGTGTCGATCTGCGCCGACGGCACGGAACTCGTGGATATTCTGAAGCTCGAAGACACGCCTGCCCTGGTCATCATCGACATCCAGATGCCCAATATAGATGGGATCGAGGTCATCGACTGTCTGCAAGCGATCAACCGGGATCTGAGACTGCGCTTTATCACGGGAGGGCCTCAGAGTTCGGCCTTGGCGGCGCGCATGATTGCGGACGCCAGAGGCTATGATGTCGGCCGCTTTCTGACCAAGCCGCTCTCGGTGAAGAAACTGCGCAGCATTCTGGCTGAAGAACGTGTCTGGGAGGGCTCGTAGCGGAACCGGGGCTGCAGCTCTGCGCTGCACCTGGGCGGCATTTCCGATTTGGGCAGGTATCAGCAACTGGGGGGCTTGAAGGCGGCAGCGTCGTGGCGCACGTGTGCATAGAGCCACCATGCCCTGCGCACGGCACGCCCCCGATATTTCGCGGATTTGGCGCCAGTGGCATAGGATTTACGGGGCCTGAGCCAACAAAGGTGCAGGAGCCCACTTTTGGGTGTGGCCCCCTCCCCAAGGCCCACTCGGTTCCACTGGTTCGGTGGGTCAGTTGCGCTGGCGGTCCATTTGTAGCATCCGCCACCGGACTGGCCGCCGCCACCGGGCTGACAGCTATCGAGTGCCTGACACTGCGCCTCGCTGACCGCGCCCTGCGGGGCAGGACCCCATTCATCGGTTGTGTTGGAAAGCCAGAAACAAGAGTCTGGCATCAGCACCATGTTGATCTCGCTGGCGTAGGCGGTCTGATCTTTCAGAGAGGTCCACTGCCAGAATGCCGCGCCCGCAATGTCTGGATAGGCTGCCACATAGGCCGACACGATATCGGAGCATCCCGCGTACATCGTCTCACCTGTACCTGACGCTTCGCAATTGGCTTGGCTGGCTTGCCCACCGACGGTACTGACCGTGGCAAGCCCGGGGTTTAGCTGCGCCGCTGCGACGGTGATATCGGCGGCGTCCTTGCAGGCGAAGGTACCCAGATCCTTGGCAATGGCACCAACGACCTGGCTCGGCATTTGCGCTGACGGACCGGTCCAGCCTTGGCACTGTGCCCCTCCTGCATAGTACTGCCGGTTGATCAGGGTGGGCGTGATCTGGCTGGGACCGGTCAGATTGCAATACTGCCAGACCAGTTCGCTATAGGGATTTCCGGGGCAGTTGTAAGGTGCGATCGAAACCGGAGGCACCGGCGATAGAGTGTCCGCAACGGCCACGGCAAAATTTCGGTAGCCGCTGGCGCTTGTGGTCTCGAAGTCGAGGTCGATTCCAGTGACGGAGTAGTCGCCCATGAAAGTGGACAGGGCGGCCATCGCGGCGGCCTGTTCGGCTTCGGTCGCATTGGCGAAATACGACCAGGTTTCATCATTCTCTGCCCCGCCAATCGAGATGTAGATGGTTTTCCCGGCCTCGCTCAACTCCCGCATCATCGCCTTCGCTGTGCCATCGGGATCGTCGATTGCGCCAATGTTCCAGACCACCTGCGGGTTGGTTCCAGGACAGGTAAAGCCACCGCCAGCCTTCGGTGTGCAGAAGTTGATGAAGGCAAAGACAAAGTGGGAGAAATCCGACCCCGCCATATCGTCGAAATCGGATTGCGTCAGGCCGCCAATGGGCGCAGGGGCGTCTTCGACATAGGTGAGGTTTACCGGGTCAGCAGCTGCGAACGATCCAATTGACAGAAACGTTGCAGCCAGGCCAAGTCTGAACAGGCGTTGCATATGGCGTCCCTCTTGATTTGAAAACACTCTTGCTGCGGCATAGCCCGGTGCCAGCCAGCACTTCTGTCATCGCAGTGGTGCTCGATTAATGGGGCCAGAGCCCACTGGTTGGACGGGGGTCTCCCCCCATCCAAGGCCCACTCAGTCCCACTGGTTCTGTGGATCAGATGCGCTGATGGTCCATTTGTAACAGCCGCCACCGGACTGGCCGCCGCCACCGGATTGACAGCTGTCCAGAGCCTGACACTGCCCCTCACTGACCGCGCCCTGCGGAGCGGGAACCCATTCATCGGTTGCGTTGGAAAGCCAGAAGCAAGCATACCAGGGGTCGCGCGGCGCGTCCGCACTGGCTGCCCACTTGTAACATCCGCCGCCGGATTCTCCTTTCCCGCCATCACAGCTGTCAAGGGCGAAACACTGGTCTTTGTCGATATTCCCCTGGGGGGCAGGAACCCAAGGATTGCCGGAGTCCGTCGACATCCAAAAGCACGAGTCTGCCATCGCAGAGGTTCCAGAAAAACCCGCGATCAGTGCAAATGTCACCGCAATTAGTTTTCTTGAGATTCGCATTTGAATTATCCTTTTCCCATGTTCAAATTGGCCCCCAAAAGGGAGAGACCGCCCCTCATTTCAATTCATGAAAATGCCGACCTTCGGCAATGCGCCAAATTAACACAACCTATGCGATTCTTAAATATCAGAAAATCCCCCAGAAAGGGTTTTAATGGGCTTTTCTCACGCCGCCACTACAATTTCGGCTTAGGATCCATTCACCCTCTACCGCGCCGACCGCTTGTGGGCTGGTATCGCATGATGGGCTCAAGTGACTTGCTTACTTGTTTCCATCACATGTTCATCGCCAAACCACAGAACGTGGAGATGACTATGAATTCGGCACGTCCTACTTTCTTCCGGGGGCCGTCAACACCGGCAATGCGGCGGTGCGTGCAACCTCGTCACTGTCCGCGGTGTAATGGATCGCGTAGCGGCCCATTTCCAGGTCCGTGCCCGCCATCTTGCGCAGATCCGCCTCTGCCAGGTGTGCGGCCACCGCTGCATCAAGTGCCTCCCTGTTGTAGCTGGTCACCAAGATCAGCCAGGGCATGGGTATGTCGGCGCCGCGCAGCGCCTGTTCCTGTGTCATCGGTGGCGTCGGGGTGGGTTTCAGCAGATGCGCACCAACAACGCCACGCGCCTCCATCATCGACGGCAGCGCCTCTTTGCTCAACCACGTCACCAGCTCTGCCTCTTTCCCGGCCTCCGGTTGGAACCGTATGCCAACAGCAGCGGCACCAAGACCGAAGCCCGTGCTGGTCGACACAGTGCAAAAGCCGCGGATCATGCCGCGAAACCGTGGCATCATGGCACGGGTCCATTCGCTCGGATTGTTGAGCCGGTCGAGGTAGGCCTGCGAGGTGGCCACATCGACATCGCTGACCTCGTAGGTCACCAGGTAACGGGGGCTGGCCTCAGTCGCGATCCAGCGGGTGGCGCGGAGGAAACCGGGCACGGAGAGACGCTCGTGGAAATGCTCATAGCTGTGCCAATCATCATGATCGGCCGTATCGCCTTCGATGTCATAGAACAGCACCATCATAGCATCGCTGCGCAGGGTCATGGCCGGCTTCCTTTCAAAATCAGGACAGGTCCGGGTTTGCAGGACAGCGTGCCCGGGCTTGATCTACCGAAGTGCCCGAATACTGTCTTGCCGTGTCATCCGCCACCTGTACCAGCAGAATAGACCTGTTGGCGCGTGACTGACCAGTCGTAACGGCCTCGCCATTGCTGGCGCTACTTTGTCGGCACGGCCTCCCACCGACCTGTGCCAATCGCATCGAAAATCAGCTGCAGGATCAGGCTGCGGACACGTTCATGAGCAAATGTCGCCGGGCGATCAGACAACTCGCAGATATAGAGCGTCCGGCTCAGCTCGGGATCGACAATCGGCCGCGCAACAAGATCCCCTGATCGCAGTTGATCCTGCATGAAAAGCGATGTTCCAATCGCGCATCCCAACCCTGCCCCCAAGGCACCGGCTATAGCACTGACAGAGTTCAGATGCAGCCGCGCCCGTGTCTCCAGTTTCTTGAGCAGGTTGACGTCATCCATCAGCGCCCGCGCGGACAGCCCCTGCTTCAACAGGATGATCGGCAGTTCAAGCAGATCATCGAAGGTGATCGGCACATCCGCCTGGCCGATCAGTTCCGGGCGCCCGACACAGACCATCCGCTCCTCAAGAACGGCCTGGGTGCGCAGCGTGGCATCCTGAGGCGGGTTGTAGACGACAGCCAGATCCACCTCAGAGGACATCAGATGCACCAGCGTCGAGCCGGACAGGCTCTCTGACAGCGACAGTTTGAGGCGTGGATAGTCCCTGAGCACCGTCTCGATCAACTCAAGCCCGATCGCCTTGACCGCAGAATGCGCCATCCCGATCGACACCTCGCCCGCCACGTCGCGCGCTTCGCCGCGCACGTCTTGTTCGGCGGCCTCCATCGACCGCAGAATTGCGCGCGCGTGATCGTAAAGGCGCTCCCCGGCTGCGGTTGGAGTCACCCCCCTGGGCCGCCGGATGAACAGCTTGGTGCCCAGGTCCGCTTCGAGATTGGCCAGGTGATGGCTCAGCGCGGATGTGGCGACATGCAGATGATCGGCAGCCCCGGACAAAGAGCCGTGGTCGTGAATGGCCGCGAAGTATCGAAGCTGGCGAGAGTCCATGGTTTCTAGAATTTCGAACGATATGATCTAAACATTATTAGTTTTTAAATTCTGGTTCAATCGTAACATCTCCTCGAAAGGGAGGACGAGCATGAGCGACACAGGATTTGCCCCATTGGAGGGGGTGCGTGTCATCGAGATGAGCCACATGATCATGGGGCCGTCCTGCGGGATGTTCCTGGCGTTTCTCGGGGCCGAGGTCATCAAGGTGGAGCCGCCGCAGGGCGACAAGACGCGCGACCTCACCGGCATGGGACGCGGGTTCTTCCCGACATTCAATCGCGGCAAGAAGTCGATCACCCTGGACCTCAAATCCGACGCCGGGCGTGCGGCATTGGACAGGTTGCTGGAAGGGGCCGACGTGTTTGTCGAAAACTTCCGCGACAGTTCCTTGGCCGCGATGGGATTTGCCCCGGATACACTGCGCGAACGCCACCCCCGGCTGATCGTTGCCTCCTGCAAGGGGTTCCTGCACGGCCCCTATGAGAATCGCACTGCAATGGACGAGGTCGTCCAGATGATGACCGGCATGGCCTATATGACCGGCCCAACAGGACGGCCGCTGAGGATTGGCTCCTCGGCGAACGACATCATGGGCGGGCTGTTCGGCGCCTTCTCGGTTCTGGGTGCTCTGATGCAGCGCGACCGCGACGGCAAGGGGCACGCGATCCGCGTCGGTCTTTTCGAGAACTGCCTGCTCCTGGTCGCCCAGCACATGGTCCAGTTCGACATCGAGGGCACCGAGGCGCCGCCAATGCCGGAACGTGTGTTCTCCTGGCCGGTCTACGATATCTTCACAACCCGCGACGCGCGCCCGGTCTTCGTTGGTGCCGTGACCGAGGGCCAATGGGCGAAACTCTGTGACGTGCTCGGGCTTGAAGACCTGAAAACCGATCCCCGCCTGCAGACCCGCCCGGACCAGATCGAGGCCAGGGACTGGACCCTGCCGATCATCGAGACGGCGATTGCCGGGCAGGATTTCGCCCCTCTGATCGCCGCCCTTGAACGGAACGGGATTCCCTTCTCTCCGATCTCGCGCCCGGTGGAGATGTATGACGATCCGCATGTCAACCGACCGGGGGGGCTGTTGACCTCCGCATTGCCCGAAGGCGGCAACTATCGCGCCCCCGGCCTGCCTTTCGAAGTGGATGGTGATCCGGCGACCCCGGGTTCGACCGACCTCCCCGAGGTCGGCCAGGATACCGCCGATATTCTGGGTGCTCTCGGACTGGCAGAAGAGGAGGTTTCCGTGGCCGCAGGTCGGAACCGGAGGCAGGTCGCATGACGAGCATCGCCGATCTCTATCCCGCCGACACGGTGACCCTGCGCGAGGTCGGTCTGCGTGACGGTTTGCAACTGGTCAAACGCTTCCCCACAACCCAGGCCAAGAAAGCCTGGCTTCAAAAGGAATATGGCGCCGGCGTGTGCCACTTCGAAGTCGGGTCATTCCTGCCCGCATCGCGGATGCCGCAGTTTGCCGATGTGCGAGAGCTGATTGACGAGGCGACCCGCCTTGGCGCCTTCTCCTCGGCGCTGGCCCTGAACGAACGCGGCGCCAAGGATGCCTGTGACACCAGGGTCAGTGAAATCATCAATGTCATCTCGGCAACCGAAGAGCACAGCCAGGCCAATATGCGCAGGTCACGCGCCGACGCGGTGGAGCTGGTGCGCCGTTCCAAGGCGCTTTCGCAAGGGAGCACCCATAGGCCGCTGGTCAACGCCGGGATCGCGATGGCCTTCGGCTGCTCCATAGCCGGGGAGGTCGACCCGACCGAGGTTCTCCGCCTTGCCGAGGCCTGCCTGGAGGCCGGTGCAGATGCGATTGGCATTGCTGACACGGTTGGGTTCGCCGGCCCGCGTCAGGTTGGGGCATTGACCCAGGCGCTGGTCGAGATCTGCGGCGAGGTTCCGGTCCTAGTGCACCTGCATGACACGCGCGGCATGTCCATCGCCAATGCCGCCGCTGCGATCGACGCCGGTGCGCGCGCGCTAGATGGGTCGCTCGCCGGGCTGGGCGGTTGCCCCTTTGCCCCGGGCGCCACCGGCAATGCCGTGTTCGAAGACCTCGTGTTCCTCTGTGAGACCATGGGCATTCGCACCGGCATCGACCTCATGGCGCTGATTGAGGTCCGAGACATTCTGGCCAAGGAGATGCCGGAAGAAGAACTTCACGGCGCGCTGGCCCGATCCGGGCCGCCGCCGCACGTGAAATGGGCTGCTTGAGGAGGCAGCCCGACTTAAACTGCAATAGGGAGGAAACCATGAAACATCTGTTCCCGGCGCTTGCCGCCGCAACACTCGCCCTGTCCGGATCGGCCGCGTTTGCCGAAGCCAAGGCCATGCGCTGCAGCCACCAACTGCCGCCAGCCCATGCGGTGGCCAAGGTCATTGACCGCTGGGCCGACGAGGTCGAAAGCCAGTCAAAGGGTGAAATCGATGTCCAGATCTTTGGCGCCAACAGCCTGGTCGGCGCCAAGGAGAACATCACCGCCACGGCAAAGGGTGACATCGAATGCGCCTTTTCGGTGCAGTTTCAATGGGGCCGGACACTGCCGATCATGACCGTCACCACCCGTCCCTTCGCCTTTGCCGATATGAACATATGGCGCAACTGGGACGGCTCGGAGGCGGCGAACTTCCTGGAGGACAAGCTGCGCAACAAGGGCGTCGAGAACGTCGTCTGGCTGTTCCAGACCAGCGACTCGGTTTTCACGTCGAATGGCAAATACCTCAAGTCTCCTGACGATTTCAGCGGCATCAAGATGCGTGGCCTGGTTCCAGCATTCAATTCGGCGATCGAAGCGCTTGGGGCATCGCCCGTCTCGATGTCTGGCGGTGAAGTCTACCAGGCGCTGGCTACAGGTGTGATTGACGCGGCCTTGACCGGCACGGATGCCGCGGTATCGCGCAAGTATTTCGAGGTGCAGGACCATTTCACCGTGGTCCCGGTGATCTCGGTCTATTTCCACGGCTACGTGAATCCCAAGTTCTATGCTTCGCTGTCGGATGACGCCAAAACGGCGCTGGATGCGGCCGGTGCCAAGGCTGCGGTCTGGGCCGTCGAAGAGGCCGAGAAGGCCGCCGCTGCCGCACCTGCGGCCCTGGCCGAGAAGGGCGTCAACGTCTACAAGCTCACGCCCGAGGAAAACGCAGCGCTCGAAGCGGTCATGCAGCCGGCCTTTGATGCCAAGTTCAGCTCGGACGATCCCGAAAGCCAGAAGCTGCTCGACCTGATCGATCAGTTGCGCGGCCAAGGCTGAGGCCGATGAACGACACTCCCCAGACCCGAGGTGCGGCGCCGAAAGGCGCCGTGCTGAGGGCCGTCGACGGGATCGTCTGGCTGGGCGCTGCCCTCAGCACGGCGCTGATCCTGATCGCCTTTGCCCTGACCGTCTATGCCGTGTTCATGCGCTATCTCGTGAACAGGCCGCTGCCCTGGTCCGATGACGTGACCGGCTGGATGCTCGTTTCCCTGATTATGCTGGGTGCCGCCGAAGCCTACCGGCGCAATGCCCATATCGCCATTGACCTCGTGACCACGCAGCTCAATCCCCGCGCCTCACGTATACAGGCCTATTTTGCCGATATTGCGGTTCTCGCCTTTGCCATCGTTCTGGGCCTCAGCTCCTTGGAAGCCGTCCGGTTCGCACAGTCCTTTGGCGCCTATACCTCGGGCACGGTCGAAGTGCCTCAATGGATCGTGCAGCTTCCCCTTGTTGTCGGGGCCGCGCTGCTGGGCCTTGTCGCCCTATCCCGTATCCTCAGCCGCCTATTGAACGGAGATCCGCAATGACCATGGCGCTCGTCTTTGGTGGGCTGATCCTGCTGCTTCTCACCGGGATGCCGATCTTCGTGGCATTGGGTTTGACTGCCGCCACCATCCTTCTGGTTTTTGAAGGCCATATCGGCAGTATTGCCGACACGGTCTATGCCCATTTCGACAAACCGATCCTGATGACGATCCCGCTTTTCGTCTTTATGGCGCAGCTCATGATCCGCGCCAAGGTGATCGACGATCTTTACGACATGGCGCATGCGGTTGTCGGGCATGTTCGGGGTGGTCTGGGTGTTGCAACCGTGCTGTCCTGCACCATCTTCGCGGCGATTTCAGGATCTTCCGTGGCCACCGCGCTCTCGATCGGATCAAGCGCCATTCCCCAGATGAAACGCTTCGGCTACCCCGAGCGCGATGCACTTGGCGTGATTGCCGCCGGGGGCACATTGGGCATCCTGATCCCACCGTCGGGGCCGATGATCCTCTATGCGATTGTCTCCGAAGTATCGATTGGCGCGCTGTTTCTCGCCGGAATCATCCCGGGCTTGCTGCTTGCCCTGATCTTCTCGGCCTATTGCATCCTCCGCGCCAGCCGCGATCCGTCTCAGGTCTCTCCCGACTGGGTCGGCTGGGGCCGCGTCTTCTCTGCGCTGCGCCGCTCCATCTGGGCCGTGCTCGCCCCGCCGATCGTCATGGGCGGCATCTATTTCGGCATCTTCACCGCCGGAGAAGCCGCCGCCTTTGGCTGCCTCTATGCGCTTGTCGTCGCGCTGACCGTCTATCGCAGCATTGGCCTGAAAGAGATCTGGGACTGCGCGCGCCAGTCCATGCTGACCTCGATGATGGTGTTCATGATCATTGCCGGAGCTGCCATGTTCGGCCACGCCATCACCATCATCCGCCTGCCCATGGGCGTGACCGAGGCCGTCGCGGGCATGGGGCTGGGGCCGATGGGTTTTATGCTGATCGTCATGGCAATGATCTTCATGATGGGGATGTTCTTTGAATCCATCGCCATCATCCTGATCACCACGCCGATTCTGCTGCCCACCATGCATGCGCTTGATATCGACCTGATCTGGTATGGCGTCCTGCTGATGATCAATCTTGAGCTGGCCATGATCACCCCGCCGGTTGGCATGAACCTCTTCGTGATCAAGGGCATCACAGATGCCCCCCTGTCCGAAGTGGTGCGCGGCGCTGCGCCCTATGTGGTTCTGATGCTGGGGGGATTGGTCCTGATGATGCTGGTTCCGGGACTTGCCACCTGGTTGCCCTATGCGTCAGGGTTCGGACGCTAAGAACCGCCGTCTTGCCAGTTGACCCGCCCCCCAGGGCTAAGGTAGTGACAGCCCTCCCGGCGCCAGGCACAGACAGGGGCGCGGGCTGTGGGAGGCTGGCTGCCACGCCATGCGGCGCATCTGTCGAAGCCTGGCACCGCGAGGACGGGATGGGTGACCAAGCGGTGAGCGCATCCCAGTCGGCCAGGGCTGCAGGGGCCGCTATGACTGGCAATTCCTTGCGCTTTGCGCGCGTTCAAAGAGGCGGCGATCTCATGTCGCGAGGGAAATCCAACTTCGCCACCATCCATATGTTGACAATGAGATAACAAAAACATCAATATCGTGTAGCTTCGGTTCTTTCGATTCCATCGGAAGCTAAGAGGGAAGCCGGTGAGAGTCCGGCACTGCCCCCGCAACTGTAAGCGGTGAGCTAGGCTGAATGTGCCACTGAGAGCATGCTTTCGGGAAGGTCGGCCCAGGCCTTGATCCGCAAGTCAGGAGACCTGCCGAGCCACAAGATGACAACCACGAACGGTGGGTTCGGGAACGCACTTGAGCTGCTGCGGCTCAGGACGTCCCCGGCTGCCAATAAAAGGACTGAGGGACCCATGAGCATTATCGTCTATTCCAAGCCGGCCTGTGTGCAATGTACAGCGACCACGCGTGCGCTGGACGCCAAGGGGATCACATATGACGTGATTGACCTGACCCAGGATGACCACGCCATGACCCATGTGACCGAGCTGGGTTACCGTCAGGCGCCTGTTGTTGTTGCCGGTGGCGATCACTGGTCGGGCTTCCGTCCCGACATGATCGCACGTCTCGCCTAGGCGATGTGCGCGCCAGTTCCGGCGCTGGTCTACTTTTCATCGGAATCGGGGAACACCCATCGCTTTGTTCAGCGCTTGGGTCTTCCATTTTTGCGCATTCCGATTGGTGAAGGCCCCTTGCCGGATCTCTGTCGCCCCTTTGTCCTGATCTGTCCGACCTATGCGGATGGCGAGGGCCGTGGAGCGGTGCCAAAGCAGGTGATCCGCTTTCTGAACGACCCGGGCAAACGCGCCTGGATCAAGGGTGTGATTGGCGCAGGCAACCGGAACTTTGGCGAGACATACGCCCTGGCCGGTCGCATTATTGCGCAGAAATGCAATGTCCCGCTGCTCTACTCTTTCGAGCTGGCGGGAACCGAAACCGACATTGCCCACGTCAAGACGGGGCTAGAACGACTAGGGAGAGATTTATGCTCGACAGCAGCATAAACGAACAGGACTACCACGCGCTGAACGCGATGCTGAACCTCTACGATGCGGAGGGCAACATTCGCTTTGACGCCGATCGCCTGGCCGCGCGGCAGTATTTCCTCCAGCATGTGAACCAGAACACCGTCTTCTTCCATTCGCTTGACGAAAAGCTGGGGTATCTGGTTTCCGAGGGCTACTACGAGGAAGAGGTTCTGGATCAGTATTCCAAGAACTTCCAGCGCGCGATCTGGGATGCCGCCTATGCCAAGAAGTTCCGCTTCCCGACCTTCCTCGGTGCGTTCAAATACTACACCTCCTACACGCTGAAGACCCGTGACGGGCAGCGCTATCTGGAACGCTACGAGGACCGTGTCGTCATGACCGCTCTGGCGCTGGCCCGCGGCGACGAGGCCCTGGCGACATCCTTCATGGAAGAGATCCTGGCCGGTCGTTTCCAGCCCGCCACGCCGACCTTCCTTAATGCCGGCAAGAAGTCCCGGGGCGAGCTGATCTCCTGCTTCCTGTTGCGGCTGGAAGACAACATGGAAAGCATCGGCCGCGGCATCAACTCCGCGCTGCAACTCAGCAAGCGGGGCGGTGGCGTTGCGCTTTTGCTGACCAATATCCGCGAACACGGTGCCCCGATCAAAGGGATCGAAAACCAGTCATCCGGCGTCATCCCGGTGATGAAGCTGTTGGAAGACAGTTTCTCCTATGCCAACCAGCTGGGTGCGCGTCAGGGTGCAGGGGCTGTCTATCTCAACGCCCACCATCCGGACATCATGCGCTTCCTCGACACCAAGCGCGAGAACGCCGACGAGAAGATCCGCATCAAGACGCTGTCGCTGGGCGTGGTGATCCCCGATATCACCTTCGAACTCGCCAAGAAGAACGCCGACATGTACCTGTTCTCGCCGCATGACGTGGAAAAGGTCTATGGCGTGCCCTTCTCTGAAATCTCGATCACCGAGAAATACGCAGAGATGGTGGACGACAAGCGCATCAAGAAATCCAAGGTCAACGCCCGCGAGTTCTTCCAGACCATTGCCGAGATCCAGTTTGAATCGGGCTACCCCTACGTGATGTTCGAGGACACGGTGAACCGGATGAACCCCATCGCCGGGCGCATCAACATGTCCAACCTGTGCTCGGAAATCCTGCAGGTGAACGAGGCCTCCACCTTCAACGAGGATCTCAGCTACGATCACCTGGGCTCTGACATTTCCTGCAACCTCGGATCCTTGAACATCGCCAAGACCATGGATGGCAGGGACCTGGGCCGCACCGTCGGCGCCGCGATCCGTGCCCTGACCGCCGTGTCGGAAATGTCCGCCATCGACAGCGTGCCCTCGGTGCGCAAGGGCAACGATGACAGCCACGCCATCGGCCTGGGCCAGATGAACCTGCATGGTTTCCTGGCGCGGGAGCATATCCACTATGGCAGCCCCGAGGGGATCGAGTTCACCTCGGTCTATTTCGCCGCGGTGGCCTATCACGCGATCCGCACCTCCTGCGATCTGGCGCGGGAGCGCAAGGCCAGCTTCAAGGGTTTTGAACGCTCCGACTATGCCTCTGGCGTGTTCTTCGACAAATACACCGACCGCGACTGGCTGCCTGAAAACGACAGGGTCAAAGCGCTGTTCCAGGACATCGCCCTGCCCACCCGCGAAGACTGGGCCGCACTCAAGGCGGATGTGATGGAGCACGGGTTGTTCAACCGCAACTTGCAGGCGGTGCCGCCGACCGGGTCGATCTCCTATATCAACAACTCGACCTCTTCGATCCACCCGATCGTCTCGAAGATCGAGATCCGCAAGGAAGGCAAGATCGGCCGGGTCTACTACCCCGCCGCCTTCATGAACAACGAGAACCTGGAATACTATCGCGATGCCTATGAGATCGGCCCCGAGGCGCTGATCGACACCTATGCGGCGGCCACCGAACATGTGGACCAGGGCCTGTCCCTGACGCTGTTCTTCCCGGCCGAGGCGACCACCCGCGACATCAACCGCGCCCAGATCTACGCCTGGAAGAAGGGCATCAAGACCATCTACTACATTCGTCTGCGCCAGGAGGCCCTTGAAGGCACCGAGGTGCAGGGCTGCGTATCCTGTACCCTTTGAGGCGGACCCGAGAGACATGAAAGACATGAGCGAAACCCGCATCCCCCGCGCCATCAACTGGAACCGGCTGGAAGACGACAAGGATCTGGAGGTCTGGAACCGCCTGACGGTGAACTTCTGGCTGCCTGAAAAGGTGCCGCTGTCCAACGATATCCAAAGCTGGGCGACTCTGACGGATCAGGAAAAACAGCTGACCATCCGCGTGTTCACCGGCCTGACGCTGCTGGACACCATCCAGAACTCGGTTGGTGCCCCGGCGCTGATGCCCGATGCGATCACCCCCCATGAAGAGGCGGTGCTGACCAATATCGCCTTCATGGAGGCGGTGCATGCGCGCAGCTACTCCTCGATCTTCTCGACACTGTGTTCCACCAAGGAGATCGACGAGGCCTTCCGCTGGTCCGAGGAAAACCCGCATCTGCAGGCAAAGGCCCGCGCGATCCTGAACACCTATGCGCCGGGCAATGATCCGCTGAAACGCAAGATCGCCAGCGTGTTCCTGGAAAGCTTCCTGTTCTACTCCGGCTTCTATCTGCCGATGTACTGGTCCAGCCGCGCAAAGCTGACCAACACCGCCGATCTGATCCGTCTGATCATTCGGGATGAAGCGGTGCATGGCTATTACATCGGCTACAAGTTCCAGCGCGGCTATGAGCAGCTGGATGAGGCCCGTCAGCAAGAGCTGAAAGACTATGCCTTTGGCCTGATGTTCGAGCTTTACGACATCGAGAACCAGTACACCGAAGAGCTCTATGACGAGATCGACCTGACCGAGGACGTCAAGGTCTTCCTGCACTACAATGCGAACAAGGCGCTGCAGAACCTCGGGTTTGAAGCGCTGTTCCCGCCGGAAGTCTCCGAGGTCAATCCGGCCATCCTTGCGGCGCTCAGCCCCGACAGCGAAAACCACGACTTCTTCTCGGGGTCGGGATCCTCCTATGTCATCGGCAAGGCCGTGGCGACAGAGGACGAAGACTGGGATTTCTGATCCGCAGCCTCACTGAGATGAGGCAACCGTCAAGATAAGGCTCTGTCAGTCAGACAGGACAGGCAGACAGGACAGGCGGCGGAAGCATCGGGGCAAATCCCGGATGCAAACCGCCGCCTGTCACCGTTTCCGTGGGCGCGATGATGCGGAACCCGCTGTACTGCGCAGCCTTGCCGGTCAGGCGCGCCAAAGCATCCCCCGGACAGCCTGAACCGCCCGCGCCCTGCCGCATGTTCGTTTCCCGCAACGCCCATAGGGAAACAGGCACCTGAATCGCATGGCCTTTCATTGCCGCATGTGGCAAGGGAAGGGAAGCCAGCGTCATGCAGCCGCCTGTCGCAAGCCGGACCTCTTTTCAGACCGATGAGATACCGAAAGGCTTGCCATGATCCTCAGAACACTTGCTTGTGCTGCCACCCTTTTCCTGACCGGCGCGGCCCTGGCCGCCCCCCTGACCGTCGACACCGCGCGCGGCCCTGCCGAGGTGCCGGACAACCCCGGAACAGTGGCGGTTTTTGATGTGGCGGCGGTGGATACGCTGGTCGCCCTCGGCGTGCCGATCGCGGGGACGCTGAACGGGCTTTATGTGGACTACCTGGAGGAAACGGCAGCCAAGGCGGCGGATCTCGGAAACTTCTGGGAACCCGATATGGAGGCGCTGCACGCGCTGGCGCCGGATCTGATCGTTGTCGGCAGCCGCAGTTCCGATCAGGTGAAACCCCTGTCGCGGATCGCCCCGGCCATCGATATGACGGTGGGGCATGACACTGTGGCCGAAGGGCTGGCGCGGTTGCAGACCTATGGCGAGATCTTCTCCCGCCAGGACAGGGCCGCCGACCTGAAGGCGGCGTTCGAAGACCGGCTGCAACGGGCCAGGGCGGCCGCCGCAGGCAAGGGCACCGCGCTGGTCATCATGACCAACGGCCCCAAGATCTCGGCCTATGGAACCGGTGGCCGCTTTGGCTGGCTGCACACGGATCTGGAGCTGCCGGAAGCCGCGCCCGAGATCGGCGCCTCGGTCCATGGTGAGAGCATCTCCTTCGAGTTCATCCGCGACAAGAACCCCGATTGGCTGATCGTGCTGGACCGGCTCTCCGCCATCGGTCGCCCCGGCGAAGGGGCTGCGGCGACTCTCGACAATGTGCTGGTGCAGGGCACCAAGGCCTGGTCCTCGGGGCAGGTGATCTATCTGAATTCGGCCGACATCTATGTTGCAGGTGGTGGCATCCAGTCGATGACCCGCACGCTGGATCAGCTGATCGCGCGTTTCGAAGGCCACTGATCCGCCATGCGCGCTGCTCTGCTGGCCCTGTTGGCGCTAATCCTGCTGAGCACCCTGTCGTTACTGGTGGGGGCAACGGGACTTGATGCCCGGAGCCTGACCAATGGCGAGGCCTGGGCGCTGATCCGTGACAGCCGCCTGCCGCGGCTGCTGGCTGCGCTGCTGACCGGCGCGTCGCTGGCGATTGCCGGGCAGATCATGCAGCTGATTGCCCGCAACCGCTTTGTCGAGCCGATGACCGCCGGAACCGGGCAAAGCGCGATCCTCGGGATCCTGCTGGTTTCGATGCTGCTGCCCGGAGCTTCGGTGGCGCTGAAGATGACCCTGGCCTCCTCGGTGGCGCTGGCGGGCAGCCTGGGGTTCTTCGCCATCACCCAGCGGCTGCCGCCCGCGCAGCCCTTGCTGGTGCCCCTGGTGGGGCTGGTCTATGGCGGCGTCATCGGGGCCGGAACCGCCTATGTCGCCTTTCAGGCCGATATGCTGCAATACCTGGAAATCTGGACCAGTGGCGAGTTCTCCGGCACCATGCGCGGCCGCTATGAGCTGTTGTGGCTGGCCGGGCTGGCAGTGGTGTTCAGCTATCTGGTGGCGGATCAATTCTCGATCCTGGGGCTGGGCCAGGAGGTCAGCCTGAACCTGGGCCTCAACTACCGGCAAGTGGTGTTGAGTGGGCTTGTGGTGATTGCCCTGATCACCGGGCTGACGGTGGTGACCGTTGGGATGATCCCCTTTATCGGGCTGGTGGTGCCCAATCTGGTCAGCCGGTTGGCAGGCGACAACCTGCGCCGCAGCCTGCCGGTGACGGCGCTGGCAGGTGCGGCCCTGGTGCTGGCGGCGGATCTGCTTGGCCGTCTGGTGATCCACCCCTTCGAAATTCCGGCCTCGACGGTGATCGGTATCATTGGCGCGGCGGTCTTCCTGTGGATGCTCTATGGCAAAGGCTCGGCCCATGCTGCGTAACCGGATGCTTCTGCTGGTGCTGGCACTGATCCTGTGCTGCCTTGGCTATCTGCTGACCGGTGTGCGCGGCAGCTGGGCCTTTGCGCTGGAGTTTCGTGGCCTGAAGCTGGCGGCGCTTCTCCTGGTCGGCGCCGCCCAGGCGGTGGCGGCGATTATGTTCCAGACCATTACCGGCAACCGGATCCTGACCCCATCGATCATGGGCTTCGACGCGCTTTACCTGCTGATCCTGAGCGGCATTGTCTTCGCCTTCGGAGCTCAGGCCTATCAGCAGATTGATCCCTGGCTGGTGGTGCTGGGCAATGCGGTGCTCTTATGCGCTGCGGCGGTGGCCCTGTTCGGTGCAGTGCTGCGGCAAGGGCAGAGCGATCTAATGCGGATGGTGCTAACCGGGGTGGTGCTGGCGGTGATGCTGCGCTCGATCACCAGCTTCCTGCAACGGATGATCGACCCGAACGAATACGCAGCCGTGCAGGCGGCCTCCTTTGCGCGCTTTTCCCGGGCCGAGACCGATCTGCTGGCGCTGGCGGCCCTGCTCAGCCTTGTGGCACTGGCCATGGCCTGGCGGTTGCGGTTCCGACTGGATGTGCTGGCGCTGGGGCCGACCGCCGCGCTGTCGTTGGGAGAGAACCCGCTCACGGGGCAGCGGCTCGTCCTTTTGCTGATCTCGGTCCTGGTGGCCGTGTCCACCGCCCTTGTGGGGCCGGTTGCCTTCTTCGGACTGCTGGTGACCGCGCTCACCTATGTCGTGCTGCCGACGCATCGCCATGCGGTGCTGCTGCCCGGCGGGGTGTTGATGGCCGGGATCGTGCTGGTGGGTGGGCAATGGCTGATGGAGCGGGTCATGCATCTGGATACGCCGCTGAGCGTGGTGGTCGAATTCCTGGGCGGGCTGGTGTTCCTGCTTTTGCTTCTGAAAGGGTTGAAACGATGATCGATGTTCAGGGCGTCTCCTACCGGATCGGCAGCGCGCAGATCCTGCGCAATGTGAGCCTGCAGCTCAGACGCGGCGGGGTGATCGCCCTGGCCGGTCCCAACGGGGCTGGTAAATCGACGCTCTTGTCGCTGGTGGCACGGTTGCAGAGCCTGCAAAGCGGCAGGATTGCCGTGGACGATCTGGAGATCGGCGCATGCGATGATCGCGCGCTGGCCCGCAAACTGGCGATCCTGCCGCAGCATGTGAACGCCTCCAGCCGGTTGACCGTGCGCGATCTGGTGGGTTTTGGCCGCTACCCGCATCATCGCGGCCGACCCGATGCCCAGGACCGCGCCCGGGTGGAGGAGGCGCTGCAACTGTTCGATCTGATGCCCTTTGCGCAGCGGCACCTTGAGACCCTGTCGGGTGGTCAGCGGCAGCGGGCCTTTGTCGCGATGGCCTATGTGCAGGACACCGATTTCCTGCTGCTGGATGAGCCGCTGAACAATCTGGACCTGGCCGCCTCGCGGGCCTTGATGGCCCAGCTGCGGGATCTGGCCGACAGCAAGGGGCGGACCGTGGTGATCGTGCTGCACGATATCAACTACGCCACCGCCTATGCGGATCGCATCGTGGTGATGAAGGGTGGCGCGGTCGTCGCCGATGGCGCCCCGCGGGAGGTGGTGACCGAGGCGATGCTTCGTTCGGTCTTTGAAACCGAGGCGCGGGTGGAAATCGCCGCAGGGCGCCCGGTGGTGCTGGTCTGACCTCCGATCACGTTTGGCTTGTGCGGCCCCTGAGCCTGTACCTGCATGACAGGGCTGAGCAACCTAAGAACTGCTCAAAACCTACTCAGGGCAAGCCCGCCTCAGGACCCCTGACCGTTGTCGCGGTCCGACCAGGTCATGGTTTCGAAGTCTTCCCGGAAGGCGAATGTCTTCAGGTGGCTGTCAATCACCCCGCGGCCACGGGACAGGGCGGCGTCGTCCGCACCGGAGATTTCCGCCACAAGCGCCTGCTCGGTTGCCCTGAGATGAGCCGGGCCAAAAGGAAAGGCGACCTGGCCCGCACTGCTGTCGTGGTTGACCTCGACCTTATGGGCAAAATGTTTGCAGAGCTGCTGCAGGTATTTGCTGGCGTGCCGGGTTTCGAACCGGCCGGTTTGTCTGAGCATCTTGATCTGGCATCCGTTGCTGGAGATGGGGCAGAGGGGCGCATGACACCCCTCTGTGTGTGGTCTTGGACAAGGGTCCTGAGTGCCTTCCGCCTCAGAACTTGAGGCGCGCGGTCAGTCCGATCGTACGGCCGGGCTCGTTCAGGGGGATCACCCGGGTGGAGTCGATGCCATCGGCGCTGCGGCTTGCATAGGTCTCGTTCAGGAGATTGCGCAGGTCGAGCCGGACCTCGAGGTTGCTCAGGCTGCGCGGGGTATAGGCCGCATAGACGTTCACCACTTCATAGCCGGGCAGCTCAACAGCCGTGTCGCTGTTCTTCAGCGCGATTTCGGCGGTGCCGCCGAAACGCCATTGGTCGTCCAGCGTCCAGCCCGCTTCCAGCGCGATCAGGTGCCCCATGGGACGCCCCAGGTAATAGGCTGTTGACCCGACTGCGGCGCCGTTCAGCTCGACATCCGCATAGGTCCAGCTGGCCCGCGCAAACCCGCTCGCCCAGGCATATTCCAGCGTTGTATCGATGCCCTGGCTCTTCAGGTCCGCCGTGGCGCCACGGGCACCGCCGGTGGGAAGGACTGCGGAAATGTCGTCCACATCTGTCCGGAACAGAGCGGCGCTGGCCTTCCAGGTGCCATTGTCAAACCGCAGGCCGATCCGGCCGGCATTGGCGCGCGAGGTGGTAAAGCCGGTGTAATCCCAGGCGCCGCCAAAGTTCACCAACCCCGCCTCGCCAAGTTCATAGCCACCCCAGCTAGACGCCAGACCAGCGTTCAAGGTCCAGGTGTCGGAGAGGATCACGTCAAGCGAACCATTGGCGCTGAAGCCGTCGCCTGAGAACCGGGAGCCATCGGCAGCGGTAAAATCCTGGCTGTCATAACGGGCGCCATAGCTGACCGAAAACCGGTCCCCCAGATCCTGGCGCGCCTGCGCAAAGAGGCCGATATTATCCAGCTCCTCCCGACCTGACGAGCCAAAGGGACCAGGCCCCCGACCCGCGCCTTCGGCGCTTTCATTGAAGAAATCCAGACCGGCGGTCAATGTGCCGCCAGTGATCGCAAAGCGGTTCTTGATGGTGCCGCTCAGGCTCTTGTTGGTGCCATAAACACCGATGGCATCGATTTCCTGCTCGTTGTGGCTCAGCTGAACGACCGGATCCCAGATCCCCTGCGATTGGGTGTTGGAATAGGTCAACGTGTAGGAGGTCCGGCGCGACAGACCTTCGGCCAGCACGCTGGGCCCGGAGGTGATGCCGGCAAGATCGGGTCGGATGAACAGGATCCCGCCAGGACCGGCCTGTGCTGCGCGCAGCCCGGTGTCTTCGGTCCGCGAGGCCGCAAATTCAAACCGGTGGCCCGACTGGCTTTCATAGGCTAGCTTGCCGACATAGTCGGTCAGATCGGCCTGGGTGCCCAGGACCGTATTGCCGTCGCCATCCTCATAATCATCGCCCGTTCGACGGGTTCCGCTCAACAGGAATTCAAAGCCACCCTGGCGGCCGAACAGCGCCAGCGAAGTTTCCAAATCGATCCCGTTGTCGCTGGTTCCAAGCCGGGCCTGACCGCCAAAATTGTCTCCGTCTTCCAGCAGATCGGCGGCGTCCTTGGTTTGATAGGCGATGGAGCCCGCCAGAGCCCCCGCACCTGCATCGGCCGGTGCCAGGCCTTTGCTGATCTCGACCGATTTCAGCAGTTCGGGATCCAGCAGCACGTTGCCGGTGTGGTGAAAGGCCGATTTGTTCTGCCGGGCGCCGTCGATGGTGACAGAGAGCAGGCTTTCCTCGATCCCGTTCACAAAGACCTTCTGCGCAATGGCCGCGCCGCCGCCTGCGTTCACCGCGCTTTCCCCGGCGAAGATATCCTTGGTGGTCGAAGGATTGCGGGCCTCGATCATCTCTTCGGTGATCTCTTCATTGCCGAGCAAGGCCTGGGCCTCTGGCGCCTCGATCCGAATTTCTCCCAGGTCTACAGCCTCACCCTCCTGGGCCAGGGCTGTGGTGGCAAGAAAAGGCGTGGACAATGCGGTCCCGGCCAGCATGAAGAAGCGCAACGGCATCCGCAGCATGGTATCATTCCCATTAGTTGACTATTTCCGTTGGATTAGTAAGTTATCGAGATGTGTCCCGCCAGCCGACGACCTTTGCGCGCTGTTCAAATTGCTTTGCAAAACGCGCAAAACCGCTGTCCCTTCGCCACCGGGTTTTGATTTCAGAGACTGGACCCGACTATGGCCGGACATGGCACCCATATCCCCGAGGCCCCCACCGACGCGCGGCAGCTGGATTGGTTCAGCAAGACAGACAGCCCGAAGCCGCATGTCTTTGAGGGGCTGTTGACGGCGCTGGAACTGCAGAATGGCTTTGGCCTGCACACATTGAATGCCACGGCCCGACAGAGTTTCGAAATCAACAGCCAGCGCCATCCAGGGGCGGTTTTGCATTGTTTCCTGGAGGGCAGCACCGAAGCCTCGCTTGCCGGGCAGCCGATGAACCTGGGACGCAGACCCGGGGCTCCGCTCAAGCTGGTGCTGACGTCGATTGATGAAACCCAGCGCTTCATTCGCCGCTCGCAGCCCAATGAATATGTGCGGAAGATCAGCATTCAAATGTCGCAGGAGTGGTTGGATCAGAACGGTCTCATGCTGCCGCCCACAGGTGCCGGTGAGCCTCTGCTCCGTCTCGAATGGGATGCGGATCTGCAGCAAACCCGTATTTTGGAAAAGCTGGCGCAAACCTCGAGCTTTGCCGCACCGATCGTCCGGCTGCAGGCCGAGGCGATGTCGCTGCAGCTTGTGGCGGGCTGTTTTGACGATCTACCGGGGCAGCGGGTGGGCTCCGATCTGACTCAGCGGGAGCTTTCGCAATTGCGCCGGATCGAGGACTTCGCCCGGCAGCCGGGGCCGCTGCCAACGTTGCAGGACATGGCCACTGAAGGGGGGGTGAGCCTGTCCGGTCTGCGCCGTCTCATCCAAAAAGCCCATGGTCGGGCACCGCTGTCGCATGCCCGCCATATTCGCCTGAACCTGGCCCGCGCCGCTTTGGAAAGGGATCAGCTCAGCGTGGAGGAAGCAGCCGAGCTGGCCGGTTACGGGTCATCCGCCAACTTTGCCACCGCCTTCCGCCGGACTTTTGGCGTGGTGCCGTCACAGGTCCGGCGACCGGGGCGGTCGCATTGACCTTGCTGTCGATCATGTAACGGTAAGGTATTCGAAGGAGGCCTGTTCGGCCACTTGGTGTTTTGATTTTCTTGTTGGATTTTTTGGTTGCGGGAGCAGGATTTGAACCTGCGACCTTCAGGTTATGAGCCTGACGAGCTACCTGGCTGCTCC
>NZ_JARCJL010000040.1:0-23642 GCF_028890025.1 Phaeobacter sp. PT47_59 | reverse complement strand
CGGCCCATGGCGACGACGACTGGGATTTCAGCGACGTCACCCCGGCCGCCGCAACCGGCACCGACGGCAATGCCGCCCTGGACAAATGGCAGGATTTTTAACGACCAACTCTCCGGGGCGCTCTCCTGCGCCCCGATTATTGTGAAACTATTCGGTGAAAGCCGGACAAACGTAACTGGGTGCAGCATTGACGTCTCAGAATCTTCTCATCATCACAACTGATCGAACATTTGCCAGGTCTTTGCAGAGCCACATGGAATCCGCCTATCCCGGGATGAAGGTTCTTTTGGCCAACAACCTGATGATGGCATACAATCAGGCCGAGGCGGCACAGCCTACGTTTGCCTTTGTGGAAGACGGCTTCACCCGGCTTCCCGAATTCGAAATGATGCTTGCATTGTTTTCCGCGGTCGATACGCGCTGGGTCTCGGTCATGGACAGCCCCGGCGCCACGCCTGCGCGCACGTCCTCCCCGCTTCTGAACGTTGGCGCCGGGATTTTCGAACTGACAAAGGCCGACAGCCCGCGCGATTTCGCACAATACTACGACATGATGGTCAAGGCGCCGCGCCGCGGCGCTCCGAGCCGATCCCCCGCAGCCAGACCGGCCCCTGCGGTACGGGACTTCAAGAAGCTCATCCTGATTGGCTCTTCCACCGGCGGTGTTGAAGCGCTGCGCAGCGTTCTGGTCGGTTTCAGCCAGGATTGCCCGCCCACGCTGATCGTACAACACACCGGCAAGAATTTCGGCCCCGGCCTGGTATCCCTGCTGGATCGCATCTGTGCGGCAAAGGTTGTCGCGGCAGAGGACGGGGTGCAGATACAGCCGGGTCACGTCTATGTGGCTGCCGGTCAATCACGGCATATGGGTCTGTCCCCCCGCAAACCTATCCGTCTGCGCATGAAGGACGGACCGCCAATTTCCGGCCACACGCCCTCCGTTGACGCTTTGTTCACATCTGCAGTGCCATATGGAAAGGATGTGGTTGCAACAATCCTGACCGGCATGGGCCAGGACGGCGCAAAAGGACTTTTGGCATTGCGCAAGGCGGGTGCAAGAACTTTTGCACAGGATGAAAAATCCTCGGTCGTTTATGGAATGCCAAGAGTTGCGTGGGAAACTGGAGCTGCAGAAAAACAAGTATCGCTTGCTCGCATGGCCGGAGCCGTTCTTCAGGCCGCCAAAGCCTGAGCAGGTATTTTAACAAGGAGACCACTGCTGTGACCTCAGTATTCGCCAACACCACCTCGGTTACGATCCTGCAGGGGGAATACCGTGTGTCCAAAGATCCCTCGGTCGTATTCTCGACCGTTCTGGGATCCTGTATTGCAGCTTGCATCTATGATGCGGAAAATGGTGTGGGTGGGATGAATCATTTCCTGCTTGCCAATGCCAATGGCGGTGCTGTAAGCGCGCGCTATGGCATCCACGCCATGGAGCTTCTGATCAACGGAATCATGAAAAAGGGCGCCGAGCGTCGCAATCTGAAGGCCAAGGTCTTTGGTGGCGCCAAGATGTCGGTGAATCTCTCGGACATTGGCGCCTCGAACGCGCAATTCGTGCAGCAGTTTCTGAAGGATGAAGGCATTCCCTGCATTTCCTCCAGCGTTGGCGGCACCTCTGCCCGTCGGGTGCGGTTTCATCCCACCAGCGGCAGCGCGCAGCAGACACGGGTGGCAAACGATCGCCGTCTGGGCGAGCAGGAAGTGGCGGCAGCCCGCGCGGCACCGACACCGGCACCCGCAGCAGCCCCCGCTGGCGCAGGCGATCTGACCCTGTTCTGACAATACATGCGGGCGTCCAAAACGCCTTGAAGTCGACACAACACCTGGACCGGCCGCCCTGCGCTGCCGGTCTTTGCCTGTGGTGGAACTGGAGAGTTTTGACACTGGTTGCGCACGCGTGAAACGAGAATTAGTCCTTGCTCCGCTCCGGGGGCAGGGGTACCCCGGAAGGACACGCAACAGATCCGCGAGGCCGCCCATGATCCTGTCCCGCATTCGCCGCCGGTTTCTGGCTGCCATGCTGGGATATTGTCTGGCAGCCCTTTTCCCCACCATCGTGCAGGCCGGGCAGGTGACCGTCTTTGCCCCGGCCAGCCTGACCAACGCCGTGCAGCGCATTGCCTCGGAGTTTGAAACCGCCGCGGGCGACCGGGTGGTTCTTTCGCTGGCGGGATCCTCGGTTCTGGCCCGTCAGATCGAACGCGGCGCGCCGGCGGATGTCTATATCTCGGCCAATCCCGCCTGGATGGACCATCTGGAGGCCAAGGGGCGGATCCTGCCGAAAACGCGTTTTGATCTGACCGGCAACAGGCTGGTTCTGATCGCCCATGGAACGCAGCCCCCGATCACCCTGTCGCCGGATTTTGACCTGGTCGCAGCCCTTGGGGACGGGCGGCTGGCCATGGCGCTGACCGAGGCGGTCCCCGCCGGGATCTATGGCAAGGCTGCGCTGACATCCCTGGGTTTATGGGGAGATGTGGCCGCACAGGTGGCCCAGACCGACAACGTCCGGGCCGCGCTGGCACTGGTGGCTACCGGAGAGGCCCCGCTTGGCATTGTCTACGCAACAGACGCAAGAGCCAGCGATGCGGTCAGCGTGATCGCCACCTTTCCCAAAGACAGCCATCCCAAGATCATCTACCCCGCCGCCGCCATCGCTCCGGGGGGAAACCCCGCAGCGCTGTCGTTTCTTGATTACCTGAAAACCCCCGCCGCGCAGGCCCTTCTGGCGGAACAGGGGTTTTCCACCCTAGTGGACTGACGCCGGGATGGAGGGGCTTGGTCCGGAAGAATGGCAAGCGGTCGCCCTGTCGCTGAGGGTCTCCTTCTGGGCCACGCTGATCGCATTGCCCCTTGCCCTACTGATCGCCTTTGCACTGGCACGCTGGGCCTTCCCCGGCAAGCAGCTGCTCAACGGCCTGGTGCATCTGCCGCTGATCCTGCCGCCGGTGGTGACCGGATATCTGCTGCTTCTGACCTTTGGCACTCAGGGCCCGGTCGGCGGGCTGTTGCAGGATTTCGGGATTGTGCTGGCCTTTCGCTGGACCGGCGCCGCCCTCGCCGCTGCAATCATGGGATTTCCCCTGATGGTGCGCGCCATCCGGCTGTCGATCGAGGCGGTTGATCCCAAGCTGGAGCAGGCCGCGGCCACCCTCGGCGCATCGCGTCTTTGGGTGTTTCTGACCGTGACCCTGCCCCTGATCCTGCCGGGGCTGATCGCCGGTGCCATCCTCGCCTTTGCCAAGGCGATGGGGGAATTTGGCGCCACCATCACCTTTGTGTCGAACATTCCGGGCCAGACCCAGACGCTGCCATCGGCGATCTACGCCTTCCTCCAGACCCCTGGCGGAGAAGGTCCTGCGACCCGGCTGGTGCTGATCTCCATCGCCATTGCCATGGCAGCCCTTCTCCTGTCCGAGCTGCTGGCCCGCAAGGCCGCCAAACGGATCGGAGGGGCATGATGCTGTCGGTCGAGGTGAAACACGCACGGGATGGATTTAACCTGGATGTGGCCTTTGAGGCGCCACCGGGCATCACCGTGCTCTTCGGTCGCTCCGGTTCGGGCAAGACGACGGTGGTCAATGCGGTCGCAGGCCTGCTGCGCCCGGATGCGGGTCGCGTGGCGCTGAAGCACCGGGTTCTCTGCGATACCAAAAACGGCGTCTGCCTGCCCCCGAACCGCCGCCGGATTGGCTATGTCTTTCAGGAGGGCCGACTGTTTCCCCATCTGACCGTGCGGCAGAACCTGCTGTTTGGCCGCTGGTTCGCCCCCCGCAACGCCCCCCGCGCCGAGTTGGAGCGGATTGTCGACATGCTGGGGATCGGGCCGCTACTGGATCGGCGCCCCGGCGGGCTGTCGGGCGGGGAAAAGCAACGGGTTGCCATTGGCCGGGCGCTCCTGTCCGCGCCGGACATGATCCTGGCGGATGAACCTCTGGCCGCGCTGGACGAGGCCCGCAAGGCCGAGATCCTGCCCTACTTCGAACGGCTCCGGGATGAGACCGGCGTGCCGGTGCTTTATGTCAGCCACTCGGCCGCGGAAGTGGCCCGCCTGGCCACCACGGTCGTGGTGCTGCAGGACGGCAAGACGGTGAAACAGGGACCCGCCGCCGAGATCCTGAGCGATCCCACGGTGATGCCTGCAGGCGTGCGCGCGGTCGGCGCCTTGCTGGAAACCCGCGTCACCGCCCATCACGCCGATGGCCTCAGCGAGCTGGACGCAGGCGGCATTGCGCTGTTCCTTCCAAGGATCCCTCAGGCGCCGGGCGAACGGGTCCGGGTCCGCATCGCCGCCCATGAGGTGATCCTGTCGCGGCAGAAACCCACTGGCCTTTCGGCGCTGAACATCCTGCCCGGCACCATCGAGCAGATCCGCACCGGCGAAGGCCCCGGCGCCATGGTGTCTTTGGCAACGCCGGCCGGGCGCATTTTGGCACGCGTCACCAAACGCTCGGCGCAGGCACTGGACCTGCAGGAGGGCGGCAGTTGCTACGCCGTGGTGAAATCGGTGGCCATCGCACCCGGCGATGTCGGCGGCCCTGCCGCCGCGTCTTGAGAGCTATTACTCGGCCGCCACTGATTTCCCAGCCTTCGGCACATAGTTCAGGATCGGCGCCAGCCAGCGCTCTGCCTCGGCCATCTCCAGCCCCTTGCGGGCGGCATAATCGGCCACCTGATCGCGCTCGACCTTGGCAACGCCGAAATAATAGCTGTCGGGATGGCCGATATAGAGACCCGAAACGGAGGAACCCGGCCACATCGCCATGCTTTCGGTCAGCTCCACACCGGTTGTTGCCTCGGCATCCAGAAGGCGGAACAGGGTCAGCTTCTCGGTGTGGTCCGGCTGCGCCGGATAGCCGGGGGCCGGGCGAATACCACGGTAGGGCTCGCCGATCAGCTCCTGCGGATCAAACCCTTCCTCCGGCGCATAGGCCCACAGCTCGCGCCGCACCCTTTCGTGCAGCATCTCGGCCATCGCCTCGGCAAACCGGTCGGCAAGCGCCTTGACCATGATCGAGGCGTAATTGTCATTCTCACGTTCGAACCGCGCGGCGATCTCTGCCTCTTCGGGGCCCGCGGTCACCACGAAGCCGCCGACATAATCGGGTACCGTGCCTTCGGGCGCGACAAAATCCGACAGCGCCACATTGGGCCTACCTGCGCGTTTGGCGTGCTGCTGGCGCAGCGTGTGCAACGTGGCGAGAACCTCAGATCTGTCCTCCCCCTCGTAAAGACGGATGTCGTCGCCCGTGGCATTGGCGGGCCAGAAGCCAACCACGGCGCGCGGCGCAAACCAGCGTTCCGCGATGATCCGCTTCAGCATCTCCTGCGCATCGGCAAAAAGCCCGCGCGCCGCCTCGCCCTGTTTTTCGTCCTCCAGGATCTTCGGGTAGACGCCCTTCAGCTCCCAGGTGCGGAAGAAGGGGGTCCAGTCGATGTAGCGAGCGATCTCGGCCAGATCCCAATCTTCGATCACGCGATGGCCGGTGAAGGAAGGGGCAGGCACGGAATAGCCGGACCAGTCGATCTGCGCCGGATTGGCCCGTGCGGTGGCCAAGGGCAGGCGTTCCTTGGCGCGTTCGGCCCTTTCGTGCCGCTCGGCCACTTCAGCGTATTCCTCGCGAAGGCCCGCGACATAATCCGCCTTATTGGTTTCGGACAGGAGGTTGCCCACCACACCCACGGCGCGGCTGGCGTCCAGCACATAGACCGCAGGGCCGGAGTAGTTCGGCGCGATCTTCACGGCGGTATGCACCTTCGACGTGGTGGCGCCGCCGATCAGCAGGGGAATATCGAACCCCTCCCGCTCCATCTCGGAGGCGAGATGCACCATTTCATCCAAGGACGGGGTGATCAGGCCGGACAGACCGATCGCATCGACCTTTTCCTCGCGGGCGACTTCCAGGATCTTCTGCGGCGGCACCATCACGCCCAGATCGACGATTTCGTAGTTGTTGCAGGCCAGAACGACGCCGACGATGTTCTTGCCGATGTCATGCACATCACCCTTGACCGTCGCCATCAGCACCTTGCCCGCCGACTGCCGCCCCTCGCCGCCATTCTGGCGCTTTTCCTCTTCCATGTAAGGCAGCAGAACCGCCACCGCCTGTTTCATCACGCGCGCGGATTTCACCACCTGCGGCAGGAACATCTTGCCCGCGCCAAAGAGATCGCCCACCACGTTCATCCCGGCCATCAGCGGGCCCTCGATCACATGCAGGGGGCGTTCCGCCATCTGCCGGGCGGCTTCGGTGTCTTCTTCGATGAATTCGGTAATGCCATTGACCAGCGCATGTTCCAGCCGCTTTTCCACCGGCCAGTCGCGCCAGGCCAGATCGCGCTGCTTTTCCTCGCGGGCGCCGCCCCGGAAGCGTTCGGCAACCTCCAGCAGGCGTTCGGTGGCGGTGCCGCCCGATTTCGGCTGGCGGTTCAGCACCACGTCCTCGCAGGCCTCGCGCAATTCGGGATCGATCTGGTCATAGACCGCCAGCTGCCCGGCGTTGACGATGCCCATATCCATGCCGACCTTGATCGCATGATAAAGGAACACCGCATGCATCGCCTCGCGCACGGGTTCGTTGCCGCGGAAGCTGAAGGACAGGTTGGACACCCCGCCCGAAACATGGGCATGGGGCAGGTTGGCGCGGATCCAGCGGGTCGCCTCGATGAAGTCGACGCCGTAATTGTCATGCTCCTCGATCCCCGTCGCCACGGCAAAGACATTGGGATCAAAGATGATATCCTCGGGCGGGAAGCCCACTTCGTCGACCAGGATGCGATAGGCGCGGGCGCAGATCTCGGTCTTGCGTTCGAACGTGTCGGCCTGACCCTGTTCGTCAAAGGCCATGACCACCACAGCCGCACCATAAGCCAGGCACAGGCCCGCGTGATGGCGGAAGGCCTCTTCGCCTTCTTTCAGGCTGATGGAGTTGACCACCGATTTGCCCTGCACGCATTGCAGGCCGGCCTCGATCACCTCCCATTTGGAGCTGTCGATCATGATCGGCACCCGGGCGATATCGGGCTCCGAGGCGACAAGGTTCAGGAACTCGATCATCGCCTGTTTGGAATCGATCAGCCCCTCATCCATGTTGATGTCGATGATCTGGGCGCCGTTCTCGACCTGATCGCGGGCCACATCCAGGGCGGTGGCATAGTCACGGTTGACGATCAGCTTGCGAAAGCGGGCCGAGCCGGTGACGTTGGTCCGCTCGCCGACGTTCACGAAGGGAATGTCAGGGGTCAGGACAAAGGGTTCGAGGCCAGACAGGCACAGATAGCGGGTCATGCGGAGACCTTCCGTGGATCGAAGGGGGCGACCGCCTCGGCAATCGCGCGAATGTGGTCGGGGGTGGTGCCACAGCAGCCGCCTACGACGTTCACCAGCCCCTCGCGGGCGAAGTCCGCCACCTGCGCGGCGGTCTGGTCCGGAGTTTCGTCATATTGGCCAAAGGCATTGGGCAGCCCGGCGTTTGGATAGGCGCAGATCAGGCAGTTTGCCACGCCTGCAAGTTCAGCCAGGTGCGGGCGCATGGCCGCGGCCCCCAGGGCACAGTTGAGGCCCACGGTAAAGGGCCGCGCATGGGACACCGAATGCCAGAAAGCGGTCGGGGTCTGCCCCGACAAGGTGCGCCCCGAGGCGTCCGTAATGGTGCCCGAAATCATGATCGGCAGGCGCCGCCCGACCTTGGCAAAGCTTTCATAGGCCGCAAAGATCGCGGCCTTGGCATTGAGCGTATCAAAGATCGTCTCGATCAGGATCAGGTCGGAGCCGCCCTCGATCAACCCGTCGATCTGCGCGCCATAGGCCTGGCGCAGCTCGTCAAAACTGGTGGCACGGTATCCGGGATCGTTCACATCGGGGCTGATGCTGGCGGTGCGGTTGGTCGGTCCCACGGCGCCGGCCACGAAACGGCGGCGCCCGTCTTCGGCCTGAGCGCGATCCGCTGCCCGCCGCGCAACCTGGGCACCGGCGACGTTGAGGTCATGCACCGCCGCCTCCAGCCCGTAATCGGCCTGGGCGATCGAGGTGGAGGAAAACGTGTTGGTCTCGAGTATATCCGCCCCGGCCATGGCAAAGGTGAACTGGATATCCTCCACCGCCTGGGGCTGGGTCAGAACCAGCAGGTCGTTGTTGCCTTTCTGCGGGTGATCCGGGTGGTAGTGATGGCGACACCCCGGCCCGTGGATGTGACCGTTACCGGTGAAATCTTCCTCGGTCATGTGCAGGGTCTGGATCATCGTGCCCATCGCCCCATCCAGGATCAGGATGCGCTCGGCGGCAAGCGCGCGCAATTCGGCAAGGCAAGGATCTTCGGGCAAGGAGAAATGGAGCATGGGTACGCAATCCCGTCATCGGTTGAACCGCCTATGTAGGGGAGCGGAAACATGCATACCACTGAATTTATCTTCTATACTTTATGAGGAACGCTCATGTTGTCGGGCGCGTGCTCCCTGACCCTTGGCGATCGCCCCCTTTGCCTGCCCGGCGGAAAGACCGCTGCGGCTTGGGCAAAGCCTGCACCAGCGCCATTCATTGGCCTTGCATTGCGCCCGGGCAATGGTATTTATACAGACGTATAATTACTTCCTGCCAGAGAGCCATGAGCGAAGACCGCCGCAAATTCACCCGCGAGGCGCCTGAAGCCCGCAAGACCGCCCTGATCGAAGCCACCCTGGATCTGGTGGCCGACAAGGGCCTGCGCGGGGCAACGGTACGGGCCATCGCCGAGCGCGCCGATGTGACACAGGGTCTGATCCGGCACTATTTCAGCTCCAAGGAAGAGCTGATCAGTGCCGCCTATGACCACCACATGACCGGCCTGACCGAATTGGCCGCAAGGCTTGCCAATCGCAATGGCGGCTCGGCGCTTGAACGGCTGGCGGCCTTTGTCACGGCCTCGCTGACGCCGCCAGTGGTCGATGCCCGTTCGGTCGCGCTCTGGGCCGGGTTTCTCAACACCGTGCAACAGGATCCGGACATGCACAGGATCCATGCCAAGACCTACACGGATTTTCGCGACCGGCTTGAGGCGCTGATCGCGGATGCCCTGCGGGAGGCTGGCACCCCGATCGACGCTGCGACGCTGCGCCGACATGCCATCGCCGCGAACGCGGTGATCGACGGGCTGTGGCTGGAAGGTGGCGCCCTGCCCGAGGCCTTTGAACCCGGAGAGCTGCCGCGGATCGGCCTGACCTCGGTCGGCGCCATAACCGGATTGAATTTGCACAGCATTGCTCAGGAACAGATGGAATGACCATGAAGACAACCGATGTGATGACCCGCCTGGCCGGGCTGGGTGGCGCCAAATGGGACGTGCATTTCAAGGCGCGCGCGCTGGCCGAGGCAGGCACCGATGTGATCGAGATGACCATCGGAGAGCCGGACGTGCCGGTGCCTCAATCCCTGCTGGATACGGCCACCCAGGCCATGCAGACAGGCCGGACCGGCTATTCCGACGGGCGCGGTGAGATCAACCTGCGCAGCGCTTTGGCGGAGAATTACACCTCCCGCATGGGGCGCCGGTTTGAGCCGAACAATATCATGTGTTTTCCCGGCACCCAGACCGCGCTTTTTGCGGTCATGGCCGGTGTCGCGCAGCACGGCGACGAGGTGCTGGTGGGCGATCCCATGTATGCCACCTATGAAGGCGTCATTCGCGCCACCGGCGCCGATATGGTGCCCGTTCCCCTGCGCCCCGAGCATGGGTTCCGCATGCAGGCCGAAGACATTGCCGCCCGCATCACCCCGAAGAGCCGCGCAATCCTGCTGACCACGCCGCACAATCCCACCGGGTCGATCCTGACGCGTGACGATATTGCCGCCATTGGCGCGCTGGCCCTGAAGCATGACCTCTGGATCATCTCGGACGAGGTCTATGCCGATCTGGTCTTCGAAGGCGCCACGTTCACCTCGCCCCTGGCACATGAGGAGATCGCCGATCGTGTGATCGCGGTGTCCTCGCTGTCGAAATCCCATGCCGCCCCCGGTTTTCGCAGCGGCTGGTGCGTGGCCTCCAAGGCCTTCTGCGATGCGCTGTTGCCCTTTGCCGAGACCATGCTGTTCGGCAACCAGCCCTTCATTGCCGATATGACGGAACAGGCAATCCGCGAAGGATCGCCGGTGGCACCGGGCATGGCGGCGCGTTTCGCGGCGCGGGCCGCGCGTCTGGCGGATCAGCTGCATGCGCAAACCGCGCTGCGTGTGCACCGCCCCGAGGCCGGCATGTTCGCAATGATCGATGTCTCGGCCCTGGGACAGGACGGAGAGACCTATGCGCTGGATCTGTTGCAAAACGGCGGGGTGGCCGTGATGCCGGGTGCCTCCTTCGGGGAGCGCCTGAACGCCTGGGTGCGGGTGGCGCTCACCATCGAGGATGACCGCTTTGACAGCGCGATTGCCCGCATCATTGCCCATGCGCAAGCCGCCAAACAGGCCGTCGCATGAGCACCCATCACACTAGCACCCTTGGCGAACAGCTGGTCGCCGGTCTGAAGGCGCGCGGGGTAACCTGCGTCTTCGGGATACCGGGCGTTCACACGGTGGAGCTTTACCGGGGACTGGCAGCCTCGGGGCTGCGCCATGTCACGCCGCGCCATGAACAGGGCGCAGGCTTCATGGCCGATGGCTATGCCCGCGTCACGGGCAAGCCCGGTGTTGCCTTTGTCATCACGGGGCCGGGGCTGACCAACACGCTGACTCCGATGGCGCAGGCGCGGGCGGATTCGGTGCCGATGCTGGTCGTTTCGGGTGTCAATGCACGCCCTTCGCTGGGCCGGGGGATGGGCCACCTGCACGAGCTGCCCGACCAGCACGCTCTGGCCTCGACCGTGGCGTTGGTGTCTGAGCATCTGGACGATCCAAAGGCGCTGAATACGGCTCTAAACAAGGTTTTTGAGCCATTTTCAACAGGACGCCCCGGGCCGACCCATATCCAGATCCCGCTGGATGTCGCCGGACTGGCGGCCGATGAAGTGGCCGCGCCGACCCGCTCTCAACAGAACCGTCCCGACCCCGATCTTGTCACCCAAGCGGCAGAGCAGCTGCAAGAGGCACAGCGCCCGCTGATCCTTGTCGGCGGCGGTGCCAGGGAAGCTGGCGAGGGACTGCGCACCCTTGCGGAACGGCTGAACGCGCCTGTGGTGCAAACGGTCAATGCGCGCGGATTGCTCCATGCCCATCCCCTGTCGGTTCCGGCCAGCCCCAGCCTGTCAGCAACCCGCGCCCTGATCGCAGAGGCCGACGTGGTGCTGGCCCTTGGCACTGAACTGGGGCCCACGGACTACGATATGTACGCCACCGGCAGCATGCCGAAGATGGCCCATCTGATCCGTGTCGATCTCTGTGCGCAGCAACTGGCGCGCCATCCGGCGGACATCGCCGTTCACTGCGCGGCAGGGGTCTTTACCGATGCTCTGCTTGCGGCCCTTCCTGACGGGAGCGCTGAGACAGGCGGCGCAGATCGCGCGGCCAAGACCCGCGTGGCGGCGATAGAGGAACTCGGCCCGGACTACCGCGCGCAGGTCGAAATCCTGAACGCCATGCGCGATGCGCTGCCGGGGTCGATCATGGTCGGGGACTCCACCCAGCCGATCTATGCGGGCAACCTCTACTACGATCACGACCGCCCCGGCGGCTGGTTCAATGCGGCGACCGGATATGGCGCGCTTGGCTATGGCATCCCCGCGGCCATCGGCGCCGCAATCGGCGCAGCGGGGCAGCGGGTCCTCTCGATCCTTGGCGATGGTGGCGCCCAGTTCACCCTGCCGGAAATCATGGTGGCGGTGGAAGAGCGCCTGCCGGTCACCTTCGTGATCTGGAACAACCACGGCTACCGCGAAATTGCCACCTCGATGCAGGATGTCGGCGTCACGGTGGTGGGCTGCGATCCGACCCCGCCGGATTTCGCCGTCACGGCCAGATCCTTTGGCATCCCCCATCGGGCGGTCGGCCCAGACCCCGCGCTGGTGGCCGCGGCGCTGAAGGCAATGCCGGGGGATGGCGGCCCGTCGATGATCGAGATACTCGCGCCCTAACGCCGCGCGCGGGGCAGTTTCGCGCTCCAATAGGCGCCGCTGTCCTGGCGCAGGTCTTCGTATGATTCGATGCGGCGGCGCGCCTCCTCGCCACCCGCCTCGATCAGGTGGGTCAGAAGACACTCCAGCACTGCCATGGCGCCGCCATAGGCGCCAAAGGCATGGATCGAGTTGGAGGAGACCGCCAGCACGTGATCGGCGTGAATGCCGGGTGCAATGACTTCGCTATCCGAGATCAGCACCACCTTGGCCTTGCGCTCTGCCGCCATGCGGAGCGCCTGGATGGTGCCGGATGAATAGGGCGCAAAGGTGATCGCGATCAGGCAGTCCTGGTCCGACAGATCGATCAGATCATCGATGGCCGAGCCCATGTGGCGCGGCACAAGATCAAGATCCGGCAGTGCCATGCGCCCCACGTAGTGAAAATAATGCGCCAAGGCATAAGAGGCGCGCGTTGCCGTCACATAGCATCTGCGCGCCCCGGTCAGGGTCTTGACGATGGCAGCGGTGCGTTCGGGCGTCATAAGGCGCAAAGAGCGCGCGACGATATTGATTTCATTGCGCGCGGCGCGCGCCTGCAGCGCGGCGGCGGGCGCGCCTGAACTCTGCATCTGGGTCAGCCAGTCTTCGCCAAGGCCCGCCTCCTGCCCGGTGACAAGGTCGGCACGAAAGGGGCTGCGCAGCGCCTCGAAACTGTCAAAGCCAAGGAATTCGGCCAGCCGCACCAAGGTGTTGGCGCTGATCCCGGCCTTCTGGGCCGTCACACGGACAGGGTCGAGCGCAAAATCGCCGGGGTTGTCGATGATGTATTTCGCCGCCGTCGCCAGTTTCGGCGGCATCTCGGAGATCCCCGCCTTCAGCGTGGCAATCAGCCGAGTGGTCTGTTTCGGGTCAAGCTGCGGATCCATGGCATGACTAAGACCAAAGGTGTGCCCAATGGCAACAAAAAATCATTTGTTCCAGCACAATGACCCTTATCCGCGCGAGGCCGTCCGCCGCAACACATCCCCCAGGCTGGAGGCGGCAAAGAGCACCGCCGCCAGGCAGACAATCGTCGGTCCGGTCGGCGTGTCAAAGGTGAAGGCCAGCTGCAGCCCTCCGAGGGCAGACAGACCTCCGATGCAGGCGGCGATCAGCGCCATGCGTTCGGGCGTGGAAGCAAAGGGACGCGCCGTGGCCGCGGGGATCAGCAAAAGCGCCGCGATCAGCAGAACTCCGACCACCTTGATCGCGACAGCCACCACAAGGGCCAGTGCGATGGTCAGCACCATCTGCTCTCGTTTCGGATCAATGTCGGCCGCATAGGCCAGATCCGGGTTCAGCGTTGCCGTCAGCAGCGCCGACCAGCGCGCCCACAAGAGCAGCAGAACCAGTGCCGCGCCGCCCCAGATCACCGCCAGATCGACCCGGCCCACCGCCAGGATATCGCCAAAGAGATAGGTCATCAGATCGACCCGCACCCCTTGCAGGAAGGAGACTGCCACCAGGCCGAAGGCCAGCGAAGAATGCGCCAGCACCCCCAACAGCGTATCCATGGCATAGCCGCGGTTGCTGAGCGTCGAAACCGTGGTTGCCATCACCAGCGAAGTGACCAGAACGCCCGCAAAGATCGAGGTGTCAAAGGACAGGGCCAGCGCCACACCCAGAATCGAGGCATGGGCAGTGGCATCGCCGAAATAGGCCATGCGGCGCCAGACCACGAAACACCCCAAGGGTGCCGCGGCCAGGGCAACACCGATCCCGGCCAGCGCCGCGCGGATCAGGAAACTGTCGAGGAGGCTCATCATGACGCCCTGTCCTTCTGGGCAGGACCGTGATCGTGATCGCAGTCCGGGCCATGATCGTGGGTGTGATTGTGCTCGTGCCGGTACAGCGCAAGCGCGCCCTGCGTTCCGGTTCCGAACAGGGCCCGATATTCGGGCGCCGAGGCGACATGTTCGGGCTCGCCCTCGCAGCAGATATGACCATTGAGACAGATCACCCGGTCGGAAGCGGCCATCACCACGTGCAATTCATGGCTGACCATCAGCACCGCACAGCCCAGTTCGGCGCGCACTTCGGCGATCTGTTGATAGAAGGCGGCAGAGCCCGGCTGATCCAGACCTTGCGTCGCCTCATCCAGGATCAGCAGTTGCGGATCGCTGAGCAAGGCGCGCGCCAGCAGCACGCGTTGGAACTGGCCACCGGACAGGCCCGACATCTGCCGCTTTGCCAAAGGTCCGGCACCCGCCTGATGCAGGGCAGCGTCGGCACGGGAGTCGCTGACCCGGTTCGGCAGGCTCAGAAACCGGCGCACGGTCAGCGGCAGGGTGGCATCGATATGCAGCTTTTGCGGCACGTAACCGATGCGCAGGCCCGGCGCGCGGGTGACATCGCCCCGGCTCGGTTTCAAGGCACCGATGATGCTGCGCAACAGCGTTGACTTGCCCGATCCATTGGGGCCGACCACGGTCACGATCTCGCCCGGTTCGATGCAGAAGTTCACATTGGACAGGACCGTATTGCCGCCGTATTGCACCGACAGGCCCTTCAGCGCCACAAGGCTCATGCAGCCTCTGCCTTCTGGCACTTGGGGCAGATGCCTTCAGCTTCGACCACCGTACGCTCGATCACAAAGCCGGCCGCCCGTGCCGCATCGCCCAACTGGCCCTGGGTCGGATCGGTGTGCACCTCGGCCACGGCGTTGCAGATCCGGCAGATCATGAAAATGGGCGCGTGTTTGTCGCCGGGATGGGTGCAGGCAATAAAGGCGTTCAGACGTTCGATCTTATGAGCAAAGCGGTTCTTCACGAGGAAATCCAGCGCCCGGTAAGCCACCGGCGGCTGCGAACCCAGCCCCTCTTCGCGCAGGCGATCCAGGATTTCATATGCGCCCAGCGCGCGATGCTCCTGCAACAGGATTTCCAGCACCCGGCGGCGCACCGGTGTGAACTGCAACCCCCGCGCCTTGCAATCCGCATCCACGGTGGCAATGCAGTCGTGGATACAACTGCTGTGATCATGGGTTTCAAAACCGATCGTTTCCATCGGGACCGTCTCCGCGCGGGCTGGATTGCAGGGCGTCGTTTTACACTTGATATGTAATGTTATGACGCTTATCAAGCCACGTGATGTTATATAATTACACACTTCCAACAAGAGGACTGTGGGAATGAAAGGCAAATCATACGCGGCGGCGCTTCCGCTCGTGTTCGGTGGCAGCATGGCCTTGGCGGATGTTCCTCGGGTTGCGACCGATATCGCGCCTGTGCATGGGCTGGTGGCGCGCGTGATGCAGGGCGTCGGCGAACCGGATCTGGTGGTGCAGCCCGGGGCCTCGCCCCATGGCTACTCCATGCGCCCCTCCGAGGCGCAGGCACTGGATCAGGCGGATCTGGTGGTCTGGGTGGGTGAAGCCCTGACACCCTGGCTGGAAGGCCCGCTGGAAACACTTGCCTCTGATGCTCATGTGATCGAGCTGCTTAAGGCCAAAGGAACCCTGACGCTGGAGTTCCGCAGCGGCGCAACCTTCGAACAGCACGACCACGGTGATGATCATGAAGACCATCACGACGACGACCACGAAACCCATGACGATCACGATGATCATCACGCGCATGAAGACGAGCACGGCCACGATGACCACGCGGATCATGACGGGCACGACGACCATGATCATCAAAAGCATGATGATCACGCCGGTCATGACGATCACGAGGGGCATTCCCACGACGGCACCGATCCCCACATCTGGCTGGCACCGGCGAACGCCCAGACCTGGCTGACGGTGATTGCCGAGGAACTGGCCGAACTGGACCCGGACAACGCCGACGCCTACCGGGGCAACGCTGATGCGGGCAAGGTCGAGATCGAAGCGGCGGTGCAGCAGGTGAATGCAACGCTTGAGCCCTTCCGCACACAGAACTTTATCGTGTTCCACGACGCCTATCAGTATTTCGAGCACAGCTTCGGACTGTCCTCGGCGGGGGCAATTTCCCTAGGCGATGCATCGGATCCCAGCCCTGCGCGGATTGCGGAAATCCGGGACGCGGTGGCAGACCATGGCGTGACCTGCGTCTTCTCAGAGCCGCAATTCAACCCCGGACTGGTCGCCACTGTTCTGGATGGCACCGGCGCCAAAACCGTGGTGATCGATCCGATCGGAACCAAGATCCCGCTGGGGCCGACCTTTTACACGGATCTGATCACCGGCCTGGGCAATGCGATGGCCAGCTGCAAATAAGCCAGGACATGAAACAGGTCAGAGATGCTCTGGCCTGTTTCCTTTCAGACCCGATCCTTGACCAGATGGGTCAGGGTGGCGCCGGTCTCGTAATAGGCTTGCCGTAGCCCGGCAAAGGGCAGGCTATGGCTCTGAACCGGACGCACGGGGAGACAGCTATCGTCCCCCGACACCAAGGCCTGCGCCATACGGGCCCCGAACAGGGTGCCCGGCCCGATCCCACGCCCCGAATAGCCGAAACAGGCATACCCGCCGTCCAGCGCTTGGATCTTTGGCAGGTGCTCGGTGGTCATGGCGATACGGCCAAACCAGGTCTGTCGCAGGGGCGTGTCGGCAAGGTCCGGAAACAGGCTATCAAGCTTGCGCCGTAACCAGTTCAGGTGAATGCCCTTGCCGATGTGATCCAGGGCCCCCATGGCACCGATAATCAAACGCCCCGCCTGATCGCGCCGCCAGGAGGACATCACCAGCGCCGAATCCCAGCACCCTTCCAGCCCCGGCAAGATCCGCGCCAGGACTGCATCCGGCAATGGATCGGTCGTCGCCTGGAAGTAATGCACCGGGATCACATCCGGCGTTTGCAGCCCCTCGATCTGCAGCGCATAGCCATTGGTGGCCAGGATCATATGCCGCGCGCGGATCCGTCCCTGTGGCGTGGTGATCTGCCAGCTATCTCCGCTCCGCGTCGCACTGAGGGCCGGTGTATCACAATGGAGCCTCGCCCCTGCGGCAGAGGCCGCGCGCGCCAGACCGCGCGCATAGGACAAGGGCTGGATGGTGCCTGCGCGCGGATCGAACAGCGCCCCGTAGACCCGCTGCGATCCCACCCGCGCCTGCGCCTCCTCGGAATCGAGCAGACGCACCGGCGCGCCGATGGCGGTCAGCTGCGCGAACCGGCGCTCCAGATCCTTCATGCCCGATGGCGCATGGGCACAATGCAGGGTGCCCTTGTGGACCGGCTCACAGGCGATCTGATACTTTTCGATCAGCCCGTAGACCATATCCGGCGCTGTCGCCAAAAGAGCCGACAGGCGCCGCCCACCCGCTTCACCAATTTCGGCGTTGATATCCTCGGGCGGCAGCCACAGCCCGGCATTGGCCAGACCCACATTGCGACCCGACCCGCCGCCGCCGAAACTGCCTGCCTCGATCAGCCTGACGTCGGCGCCCATGGCCGCCGCCTCCAGCGCGGCGGAACAGCCCGTGTAGCCGCCACCGATGACCACCAGATCGGCGGTGACCTCTTCGCTCAAAGGAGGGGCAGAGACCTGCTCCCGGCAGGTATCGTGCCAAAGGCTTGACGACAGGTCAGATGTCAAATGCGCTCCCCCGTTCCGGATGCCGATCTCATATCGGCGATACCCCATTCCGCCACCGCTGCCGAGAGGAAAAACATCGTCCCCGCGCCGGCCAAGGCCCATGGGCAATGCAGAGCCGGATTCCGTGCAGGCCTGCGGCCAGACCGGGCATATCGTGCTCTATCGTGGAGCTCTTGGATTTTCTCTGCTAAGGTCGCTGACGCCGGAAAGACACGTAGCTTGGATCTCATGACCACCGCCAGTGACACCATTGCCCCCGCCTGCGAGACAACAGTGTCCCCGCGCAAGGAGGCCAAACAGCGCCGCTCCCGTGTCAAAGTCGAAAAGATCCTGGATACGGCGCTGACCATGCTTTCGGAAGGATCCGCCGACAAGATCACCACCAATGCAATCGCCAAACACGCGGGCATCAGCATCGGCAGCCTCTACCAGTTCTTCCCGAACAAGGAGGCGATTTTCTACGAGCTGTTTCAGCGCTGGCTGGTGCAAACACTGGATGCCCTGGATGCCGCAACCCTGCGGATGGAGGCAGGAGACCCCAAAGAGAAATGCGTGGACGCGATCCTGGACGCGCTTTCGGGATCGGCCGAGATCAACTCTCCGGGACATTGGCAATTGCGCCGCGCCATGGGCAGCTCTCCCGAGCTGGCGGATCTGGAGCAATCGCACCTGCGGCAGATCGTAGAGCGGATCAAGGCAATGCAGACCAAGCTGGGCTGTTTTCCGCCCGCGGAACTGGCCGATGATCTGGCCCTGCTGCAAAATCAGACCGCCATTGCCTGCCTGCAGGTCCTGGCGCAAACGGTCACTTCCGGAAACCAGGAGCAGGTCCGCGGATGGTGCCGCAAATTGCTGTTGCTGGCCTTTGATTACCAAGAGCTGTCCTAGACCTAGGAAGCCCCCTCGCCTCGCCTGATAGTGCTATCACCGGCAGGCCCGGGACGAGCCGATTTGATTCCACCCTCCTCTGTCATTCAAGAACCAGTCCTCCTACGCCGCTGGAGGGATATGATTATATTATTGTATTTAATGAATGTTTTCATTTTTGTGAGCATATGCTCATTTTAGTTGAAGTTCCTGATTAAATCACTCTAGTATCAGCCTGATTTCGAATATTGGACGCAAGGCAAACAGGCATGTTGGAAACCAGGACGGATCTGCGCGGCTGCGGCGCGCAGCGCCACAGACCCGTTGCGCGGGTCTATGCGGCGCTGACCGGGCTCTATGTGGCGCAGGCCATTCCGCTATATCTGGTGGCTGCCGCCCTGCCGCCCATCCTGCGGGCGCGCGGCGCTGTCTTGTCGGTGATCGGGGGCCTCAGCATTCTGATGCTGCCCTGGGTGGTCAAGGCGTTCTGGGCGCCCTGGATCGACCGGCTGTCGCAACATCCGCGAATTGGCCGCAAGGGGGTGATCCTGGCGGCCCAGCTGACAATTCTTGCCGTGGTCGCGCGCCTGGCCCTGTTGGATCCGATTGCCGATATCGGGTTGTTCTTTCCGCTTCTGTTCCTGATGTCACTGGCCTCGGCCACGCAGGATATCGCCTCAGACGGCTACGCGGTCGAACATCTGCCGCCGCAGGCGCAATCGGGCGGCAATGCCATCCAAAGCAGCGCCGTGGCCGCAGGGGTTCTTTTCGGCGGCTCCGGCACGTTGGTCCTGTATGAACTTGCAGGCTGGCAGACGGCCGTCCTGACCGCAGGCATATGTTCGATGATTGCCGTCACCGCCTTTCTGACCGTCCCCGAACATCTGGGACGCAGGATCGACACCGATCTTGCCCAACAGCAGCAGCGCCCCCGGCTGCGCCGCTTCTTTGCCCGCCCCGGCGCCTGGGCGGCCCTGGGGTTTGCCCTGATCTTTCGCCTGCCCGAAGGGCTGATCAAGGCGCTGGAGCAGAGCTTCCTGGTGGATGCCGGGTTTTCCCTGTCGCTGATCGGCCTGATTTCCGGCGGCTCGGCGGCTGTGGTCGGGCTGGTGGGTGCCGGCCTTGGCATGCTGGTCATCAATCGCTGGGGCTTGGGCCTGTTCTTTGCCATGCTGGTTGCGCTGCGCACCCTGATCTTTGCCCTTTTTGCCCTGGCTGCCATGCAGGGGATGCCGCATGAGGTGCTGGTCGCCCTATCCATGGCCAATACCTTTTGTCGCTATATGGAGATCACCGGGCTTTACACCGCCTTCATGCGGGTCTCCTCCCTGTCCCAGGCCGGGACCGATTTCACCATTCTCTCCAGCGCAAACCTGCTGGTCTATATGACCGGGTCGATGGCGGCCGGGGTGATGGCACAGGCCCTGGGATATGCGCTCGTGTTCTGGACGGCCTGCGCCCTGTCGCTCGTCACCGGCATGGCAGCGCTGGTTCTTCTCGCAAAATCACACCCGGAGCGCACCAAGCTGCACAAGCCAGCCTGATCGGCCAGCCACTCCGGAGGACACCAACCAAAGGAAACGTCAATGAGAACGAATAACCTGCTGCTGGCTGGCAGTGCGCTGACCACCCTTTTTGCTGCGGCACCGCTGGCAGCCCAGGAGGCTGATGGATCGGTGGTCGTATTGGACCCGATCGTGGTGACGGCGTATCGCAGCAACTCCGAAGCCTCGGCCATTCCCGGCACGGTCCAGGTCATCACCAGCGCCGATCTGGAGGACCGGATCGCCACCGGCGACACCCTGGAAAAGCTGCTGTCGGACCTGGTGCCCGGCCTGTCGGTCTCCAACGGGACGGTCTCTGGCGCCAGCCAGACCCTGCGCGGCCGCAACATCCAGATCCTGATCAACGGCGTGGCCCGCACCAGCGAGCTGCGTGGCTTTGACCGCGAGTTGGCCCTGATCAACCCCAACTCGGTCGAGCGGATCGAGATCATCAAGGGTTCCAACGCCCAGTTCGGAAATGGTGCCACCGGCGGTACCATCAATATCGTCACCAAACAGGCGGGCGACGTGAACCAGACCGAGGTGATCACCCGGCTGTCGGCCCAGGATGAAGATCCTTCGGGCAGCCTTGGATATGAGCTGTTCCTGGCCCATGACCGGCGCCTTGATAACCTGGGCCTGCGGCTGGAACTCAACACCAAGGGCATGGGAGACCGTTACGACGGCGCAGGGCGCCAGTTGCCCTCTGACCCGCTGGTGGGCCAGGGCGGCGGTGACAACAACCGGAACTACGCCCTGGGCATTGCCGCCGACTATACCGTCGATGCCCATCGCTTTGACCTGAGCCTGGATGTGAACCACTACGAGCAGACGCCGGAGTTCTTCTCCAACTACCTAACCAACCCGGTCGGCGTCGACACGACGCAGCCCTATACCGGAGCGCCGGTGAAGGATGAAACCAATGCGCTGACGCTGAAATACCAGAACTCTGCCCTGGCCATCGGTGAGTTGGAAGTGCAGGCCTATGCCACCGACAACAGCCGTCAGGCCGCCTTTGTGCCCGCAGGCATCGCCAACCCGCTCTATTACCCGGTGAGCACAGTCAACCCCGCGCAGAACCCGCTGGCGCAAAGCCAGCTCAACACCGAAACCTATGGTCTGCGCTCGACCGTCCGGTCGCAGATCGGCGCCGGAACCCAGCTCACCTGGGGACTGGATCTGGGCCGCGACGATGTCCGCCAGACCCTGCTGGACGGTCAGGACGTGATCGCACCGATGACCCAGAACAGCGTCGCCCTGTTTGCCCAGGTCGACGCAGAGCTGGGCGATTTCGAACTCTCCGGCGGGCTGCGCTATGAACGTTTTGACCTCAGCGTCGACAATTTCACCCGCCCGGATGCGGTGCAGCTGACCGCGGGCGGCCCGGCCGTGCTGCCTGCCGTCACTGTCGTCGGAGGCGATTTCGAGTATGACGCCGTGGTGTTCAACCTGGGCGCTGTCTACCACCTGACCCCGGCCACCAGCCTATTCGCCGGTTTCTCGCAGGGCTTCTCGCTCCCGGATGTGGGCGCCTTCACCCGCCGCGCCATGGCGGCGAACCCCTTCCTGCCGGGGCAGACCGTGTCCTTTGCCTCGATCGGGCCGGATGCGCAGATCGTGGATACCTTTGAACTGGGCCTGCGCCACAGCGGCAACCGCTTCCAGATCGAGGCCTCGGCCTTTTATGCCGAATCCGACGAGGGCACCGTCTTCGACTCCGCCACCAATACCATCACCCAGCAACGGGAAGAGACCTGGGGTGCCGAGGCCATTGCCGATTTCGCGGTCAATGATGCGCTGAACCTCGGGATCGCCGCCTCCTTCACTGAAGGGCGCACCGATACCACGGGTGATGGCAGCACCGACAGTTGGCTGCCGAACAACCGGATCGGCGCTCCGATCAAGGCCACGCTCTATGGCGACTACATCTTTGCCAACGGCCTGCGCCTTGCCGGTGAGGTGGTCTATACCGGCGAACGCGGCAAGCCCGGTGTTCAGGTACTGGAGGAGACCACCCGCGTGAACCTCCGCATGGCCAAGAACATCGGCCCGGGGGAATTCAGCTTTGCCGTGGACAACCTGTTCAACACCGACCAGCTGAACCCGACCGGCACATCCGTGCGCACCAACCCCCTGACTGGGCAGCTCATTCCGGTCGCCGATGAAGGGCGGAGGTTCTGGATCGGCTACTCCATGACCTTCTGATCACAGGCCAGACAGCCGGGGCGACGCAAACAGCCGTCCCGGATCCAGGCGATCACGTCCGCATGCGGAGAAAGAAAAAGCGCGGAGCCGAAACTCCGCGCCCATCTATCTTCGTCTTTTTACCTGCCGTGATCCATGCCGGACCTCAGGCGTCGCCCCGCAGGTTGCGGGCCGAGGCGGTCATCTCGTCATATTGGCCAGAGGGGCGGAATTTCCACAGGTAATCCGGCAGGACCGGCCCCATCAGCGACGGTTTGATCCCCAGATCGGCAAAGCCCTTGGCACCGTCAGAGACCACATTGTCACGGCCGAGGTTCTTCAGCTGATCGCGGGTCAGCACCTTGTTCTCGATCAGCTGGAAGCTCACGAACTGCAGGATGTCAAAGCCAAGCGCCACGATCCCGGCCACGAAACGCGGCAGCGACAGGACGATACGGCGGCGGTGGATCACCTGCAGCATGTCCTGCATCAATTCGGCAAATGTCTTCACCTCGGGGCCGCCCAGCTCGTAGACGCCCGGTTCGGCCTGGCCCAGAACACCGGCGACCGCGGCCCGTGCCACATCGTCCACATAGACCGGCTGGAAGCGGGTTGCGCCGCCAGCGATCGGCAGGATCGGCGACAGGCGGGTCATCCCGGCAAAGCGGTTGAAGAACTGATCCTCGGTGCCAAAGATGATCGAGGGGCGCAGGATCACCGCGGACGGGAAGGCCGCCTGCACGGCTGCTTCGCCTTCGGCCTTGCTGCGGGCGTAATCGCTGTCGCTTTCGGCATCGGCACCGATGGCCGACAGATGCACCAGCTGATCCACACCCTGGTCGGCTGCGATCCGTGCGATGCGCCCGGCGCCTTCGGCCTGAACCGCGTCAAAGGTGTTCTTGCCCAGCTCGTTCAGCACGCCGACGCAGTTCACCACCGCATCCGCGCCCTGCATGACCGCAGCGACAGAGGCATCATCGCGAATGTTGCAGAAAACCGGTTCGACCTGCCCCGGCACCCCGTAGGGCTTTACGTGCATCGCTTCATTGGGACGGCGCACCGCCACGCGCACGCGCCAGCCTTCCTTGGCCATGCGGCGCGCAATGTAGCGACCGACAAAACCGGATCCGCCATAGATCGTAACCAGCTTGGACATCTTTTGGCTCCTACAGTTGCTCCAGATCCGATCTAGCGGCCCGGATCATTTCAAACAAGGCGCAAATCTCGACTCGAACCGCAGTTTCATCATAAATGACAGCCATTCAACCGGGTGTTTGACCGATCTGCCCTGCGTGGCAGGACCCAGTCAGGCCGATCCTGAGCCATCGCGACCTATGGGTGCAAGAATCCGTTTGACGCCCCTGCCGCCGATGCGTATACGCCGCTTCACGACACCTGCCCAGGTGGCGGAATTGGTAGACGCGCTAGCTTCAGGTGCTAGTGTCCGTATGGACGTGGAGGTTC
>NZ_JARCJL010000004.1:0-263868 GCF_028890025.1 Phaeobacter sp. PT47_59 | reverse complement strand
GCCATCAACACCATGATTTATATAGGTAATGTCGAGTTCAGGACAGCGAAATCAGCGGGTTACTTGGGGAATACGGGACAAAATCAATAGCACTCAAAATCGCCTCAAGTCGGCGTCCGTAAATTGGTTCGTGATGGGCTAAACGGTTTCGTGTCTCGTATATGACCTCCAGATGACTCGCGATCAAAGACCGATCATAGGTCTTGTTCGGAAATACCCGTTTTAAGGACCTCTTCCACAGAGCTTTTTCATAGTGTTCGGAAAACAGACGCTTCCAAAAAAACATTGTCAATTGAGCCACGATCTGGCCGTCAACCACCGTGATTGTCTCTTGTCGTTTTTGCGCCAACTTTCGATGTTTAATGCCAGCAGGCACTCCGCCCGGAAAAGCCGCGGGATCCAAGGCACTTTTTTCACCACCGGTCATCTTGGAATAAGCTGCTCTTTGCGCATGCTTTGACGCAGTTTTGATGGAAAGCACCTCTAGTCCCGCCCACTTCAGGCTAGGGGGAGGTGAACGCAGCCAGCCAGCGGCACCAAGGTCCCGATCAAGAGCGTGACAAACGGCATTTCGCAAAGAGACCTCAATAAGCCCCGTCACCGCCAAAATCGCCACCCCAAGGCTCATTGTTGCTTGATGCAATTCGATTGCATCCTGGTCGGATCGCGTCAGATCCCGAAATGTTTGCAGTCTCGGCTGTGACAATAGTTGAGATATGTCCCCAACGTCCGAACTTGATAGAAACCTTGACAAAGCATCCTCCACCCTGTAACTATGGCCTTGAAACGTCGGGATCACGGTCGGCAGCGCGCTTTGTTCGTGACGGACCCCCGACGCTATAGAAAAAGGGTCGTTCAGAAATGAACGGCCCTTTAACATTTAGGCCTTCGCATCCACCAGAGCCTAAACGTATAGATTGAAAAGACACAAGAAAAATCCCGCCAGCTTGCACCGGCGGGTTCGTCTTTTTGTGGTGACCGGTAGCCCTACGCGACAGCCCCCACGCGCTTATTCTCGATCATCTCATCAATGAGCGTTTCCGCCGTGCGATAGGTGCCATCGCTGGGACGGTGCAAGGTCACATAGACATCTTCGGTTGACGCCTCACGCTGAGCGACGATGGGGCCAACCAGCGTATCGGTGAAAAATTCGATGCGGTCATACTTGGAGCTTGCCAATGCGCCGCCCTTCAACTCGATCTGTGCAGCCTTCCAGCTATCGCCGGGCGTATCGTGGATGAGACGAAGAAAGACATTAAACTGTTTGCGCCCGAAGGCCACGCGGATAGTTTCAGGGGGTGTCGGCTGAGAGTATTCTTTGATATTGTCAGTCAAGTGTTCATTCCTTCGGTTGAACATTTCAAAAAGCGGCTTGGTCTGGTGTCGAGTGTAGGAATTTGATTACCAGATCAGCCGCGACTATGAGCGCCTAGACGCCCGTTACTTTCCACTGTGGGAAAGACCTGCGAACCTGCTTGTTGAGCTGGTCCAGCATCTTGTTAAGCCGCACGGCCTCTTTCATGGCTTCGCCCCTATCCTTCTCGGTCGAGCTTTCCAGCTCTGACAGGCGCGCTTCAATCTCCTGGCGCTTGTAGCGGTTGACTGCTTCCGCGAGTAGCAGAGCAACATCTTGCAGAATTCCAATTGTCGCCTCTGCGCGGCCAAGCGCTCCTTTGGCATCGCCAAACAGATCACCATCGCCATGCGTTTCGCGGTCGAGCACGAATTCCTCGGGGTCGCGCTCATCAACGAATGGCGGCAACTCGAACCCCGCCAACGACGAATAGTTGATCAGATCGTCAATGCCGGGATCGTTCTGTGCAAACACCGAAAAGGGTGTGAGAAACAAATCAGCTGCGGCGTCACCACCTTTCTTGAATTCCTTTTGCTTCTTGTCTTTTTGGCGTTCGCGATAGGCACGCTGTTTCTCAGCCGGGGTCAGGGCCATTGGCTTTCTCCTTGGTGGTGGTAACGGTCTACTCCGTTACCGTGATCAAGTCAAGCAACGTCTGAGATTTTTTCTTCGCGCTCGGCATCATCCAAGACGCTCCGGGGCCAAACGCCACCTACCTCACCAAGGATGCGCACAATCTCGACCTCAGGGTGAACAGGCTGCTCGGCAACCAGCCGCAACAGCTCCGCACGGAGCGCGGCATAGGTTTCGTCGTCAATGTAGGTGTCGGTAGGCTGGGTGGTCGTCGTCTGCATGGTTGCGTTCCTCTCGAAGCGATTTGCACCCCGAGACTCGCACATGCGGAATCCAGCAATCAAGCCGGAAAATCACCTAAGTCATTGCTTTTAAAGGAAGTAAGAAGTTACTTACCTTGGTTCGGACCCCACACCGGCTAACTTACTAACGGTGAAAAATGGCGCAGGGTCCGATCCCAAGAGAAAGCGGCCTTTGCACCGCATGTTGCAAATTTGACACACCTTAGATTCAAGCACAAGCTCTTTTCGCAAGCCGACGCGCACGAGCTTGCTCAACGGCCACCTCAACCGCTTCGGTGAGCGCTGCTCCGGTCAGCCCCTGCCCATCGGGGCCGAACTTCGCTTTGGCGCGCGCCCGGTTGGCGCTGTCTGCTTTCTGGTCTTTAACGTGCTGCGCCCGTTCTTCCGGGGTCATGGCGTCCAGCACATCTTTCGGCGTCATGGTGTTGGGCCTGTCCTTGTCGCGGCGACTGGCGTTGTATTCTTCGCGACCCTCTCCGGCACGCCATTCATCGGTGGCACGGCGCTTCCGCCAGCCCTCGTCAGTCGCGCGGGACTGCTCTACCTTGAACATCCTCTTGGCCTCAGCCAGATCAGCCATCGCCCGGTGGTATTCATCACTACCCGGCTCCACTGCGTCGCGCCAGATTTCCGCCTCTGTAACGGCCTCACGCGCCTTGTCGTAAGGGGTGAACGCCGGTGCGTGGTCCACGCGCTCATAGGCCGGTTCCTCGGCTTCTGTGGGCGCGCTGGACGGTGCCTGGGGGGCTTCCTGCCCCAAGTCGTCCAGCTCCGCCAACAGCGCTTCATGCCGCGCCGCCTCACGGCGCTTGAATTCCCCATCGCTCACCCCGTTGTTCAGATCACGTTGGCGGTGGTCAGGGGTGGCACCATCAAAGAATTCACGCAGGCGCTCCGCTTTTTCCAGCTCATCCCAGTCACTATCTGCTATATTCATGGGTAGTCTTACCAGCATGAGGGGTCGGAGTTGGCGCGCCGCCCCTCTTTCCTATGCAGCGTCAGGCAAAGCCATTTCGATCAAGCGCGCGAACTCATCGGCAAGACCACGGTCGAACATCTTGGCCGGGGCGTCAGCCGGGATGGAAATCGCGATTCCCTGCCCCCTGCCTTTCAGGCCAAAGTTCATCTGCTTTTCTGCATTGATGCTGATCACCGTTTTCGCGCTGCGCTCACCGGAAAGGAAGTCGCGTATCTCGGATGCAAGCTGCGCGGCCTCGGAATGTGAAAAACCGATTGTCTCGCCATCATCGAACCTAATCGCCAAGCCATCGGCCAGCGCGTTGATTTTCACGCCGGGTATCTCATGCGCGATCAAGCCTTCGCTCTGGGCGAACTCGATCAGCTTGGCAAGAACCTCGCTCATGTTCACCGCGCCCATGTTCGCGGCCATCTGTTTGAGCTGGGTAATACGTTCCTGCGGAACCTTTAAGGTGGGGTGGTTAGACATTGGGCATCCTTGTGATTGGGTTGCCCTAAATGTAAGGGAATACCCTTTAGGGCGCAAGGCAAATTTCGCCGCGCAGATTAAGTCGTGGCTCAAGAACTGCACCGGAACAGCAACGCTAGCCGGGACGGTCTCTTGTAGCCGGAAAAGCCAAAAAGTAGAATTTTGCCCGCCACCCTTTATTTTCTTATGTATATGATAAGTAAGAGGTAGGAATAAGTCATAGTAATACGTGCAGAATTCTACTTTTCCAGCGGGCAGAATTCCACCCTCACCGGGTGGGCAAAATTCTACTATTGACGGGCAGAATTCTACTTTCTCCGGCTACCCCTCAGCCCCGAACCACTGCATCAGCTTGGCCTCAAAACTCCACGGTGCGGCGTCCGCTCCTGACCATGCCGGGGCAGTCCACTTCTGTGCAGTGTTGAACCCACGCGGCTGATACCAGAACGGGCGATAGCCGCCCCGATCTTCGAAGAATTGCCGGATTGTGGCGAACTGGGTTTCTGTGAGCGCATCCCAGTGCAAGGAAATCTCATATGCGATGTGGTTCAGCCCGTTCGGTGCCGCCTGTGTGTAGCCGTCGCCAAAATCTGCTTTCAACAATTTGATCTTGGGTGCGTGCTTGTTTCCCGGTGTAGGTGCTATCGGCGGGGTGAAAGTCATAAGTGCCATTAGCGCCGCCCTCTGTTGTTCAAGAGATTGCCGGGCCTGCCCTGCTTTCTAATCTCATCGACCACGACACCTCGCATGGTCATTTCCATTTCACGCGCCATCTTCTTGGCGAGGTCATTATTCTGTTCGGGGCTTCCCGCAGATCCGTTCACCGTCACCGGCGCGCTGATATTGATCACCTGCCCGGCGTCCTCCACAGGCCCGGAGCGCGCTGCCTGTGCGCTTCTCAGGGGTGCCGCACCTCCTACCAGGCCACCAGAGGCGTAACCCCTCTTGGCGGCGCTGTGCAGCGCTTCTAAGTTCCCAACACCAATCCGGCGCGTGGCCTCCTTTGAAAGAACATACTCGCCCTTGTGCACCACCCCGGCAGGTTCGAACTTGCCACCGTCGCCGGTGTAGCCGCCACTTGCGAAACCACCACTCAGCACGGATGCGAAGCTGTTGAGCCACCCCTGCCCACCACCGGCAAGGCCACCCAGCAGGCGCAGGAAGAACTTCTGCGCCGCATAGCGCGCCAGGTCTTTCATCAGGTTCGCCATCGCCTCGCGGAAGCTCATGGTGCCGGTGATCAGCCCTTCGAAAGCGGTTGCCGCCGAATTCTCGATCTGCATCCGGGCATCATCAATCTTGCGCAGCCCCTCGGCGGCCAGATCGGCTTTTCTGGAACTGTCGGCATAAGCCTGCGCCAGCCGCGAAATCTCAGAGCGCAGCGCCGGGGTGATGGACAGCCCCTGCATCTGGGCCGAATGCAGCAGCTCCGCTTCGCGCCGTGCGACCTCGATAGCCATCTCATAATCGGTGCCAGCGGCGGCAGCGGCCATCATGGCGGCGGCTTCCAGTTCAAGCGCTTTCGTTTCGTCGATAATCGACTGAACGGCGCGGCCAAAAGTGTCGCCCTTGCCGCCGCCGCCCTTCCCGGCGTTGCTGCGCGCCACATCGGCGGCGATCTTGGCCGTTGCGGCAACTTCTGCCTGTTCGCGTGTCAGCGTCACACCTTCGGCGGCGGCGCGCTTCATCACAGATGCGATTTCGCGCTCGATGGTCAGGCGCTCGCGCGACATAGCGTTGCGCTCTGCCTCACCGGAAAGGAATTCGTCTAGCTTGGCTTTTTCGGCTTTCCAATCGCGCATGGACTGCGCGTCAGCTTCCCGGAAGGTCTGCATGGGCGTCTTGGGCGCTTCCACCCCGGCGGCATCGGCCAGAGCTCCTTTAAGCGAGGACGCCAGCCCGAGAACGGTCTGCAAGACGCCGCCCAGCTTCATCACCTGCGAGATAGCGTTGCCAAACTCCACCTTGTCGGCTTCTTCCAGCGTATCAAAGGCGGCAGCCGCCGCCGTCTGCACCTCGTCCAGCTTCTGCGCGAAATCCTCGCCGGTCAGGGTGCCTTTGGCGAACTCGTCGGCCAGCGTGATCATTTCCGCCGCTGTGCCTGCCAGCTCGGTCGCGGCTTCATCATAGCCCCAGCTCCGGGCCAGATTGGACGCCTGCAAGAGCTGGGCGGCGGTCAGGCGCACGGCGTCACCAAGCTGATCGTAGGACTTCCGCAGCGCGCCCAGGTCGCGTTCCTGCGCGTCCACCACATCGCGGTTCTTCTCAAGGGCGTCATACAGATCATCGCCCAGCACCGCCCGGCCCTGTTTCTCACCCGGGAAAATGTCATCCAGCTTGGAGCGCAGGTCTGCGATTTCAACAACGCCATCGGCCACCGCCACGGCCACGCGCTTGCCGAACATGGCGATACGCGCGGTCAGCTCGTCGAACTTGCGCGAAACCTCATCGGCCTTGGCGATCACGTCATCACCCAGAACAAGGCCCAGTTCGTGCGCACGGTCCACGGTGCGGCGCAGCCCGTCCTCGCCCTGATCCACCAATTCAACAAAGCGCTCGCCAGCGGTGCCGCCGAACAGCTCATCTGCCACGCGGATACGTGCAGCCACGTTAAGCCGCTTCATCCGGCCCATGATCTCAAGCAGAAGGTCGGACGGGTCTTTCAGCTTCTCGCGCAGTTCGTCGGCACCATAGCCCAGCCGCGCGAACGCCTCTGCGCCGGTGCCGCCGCCTGTCGTGATGAACTCATCGGCCTGAATATTCATCTCGCGTAGGCCGTCCGTCATCGCATCTATACCGATACGGTTAGCTTCGGCCACATAGCGCCATTCCTGAAAGTCCCTGAGCGGCACCCCGGCGCGCTTAGCTTCGTTGCCGATCTCGGCAATCCCGCGCGTGGTTTCGCGCAGCGCCTGCACGGTCGCCGCCGATCCGATCCCAGCCAGCAGGGGCAGGCTCATACGCTTGAACGCCCCGGCCATCGCGTCGCCCATCTTGCCGTAGGTCTTGCCGATCCGGTCTGCCGACTGCTTGGCCCGCCGCTCCATACCCTGCGCGGCCCTGCGCTGCGCCCGGTTGGCGCGCTCAAGGCCCTTTTCCAGTTTGTCGATCCGCGCTTCAATCGGGACGATCAGGCCGGGCATACTCACATCATTCATTGCTCATACCTCAGAAGGTGAAAATCTCGGCATCTTCGCCGGTGTATTGGCTGCGGCTTGTTTCACCGGCGACGGCGCGCGAAACGGCCATCGCAGACGTAACCGCGCCGTCTATATGGTCGTGTTTCGGGTCGGCTTTGGTCATTCGGATATTGCCGCTATCCCCAGCGACAGCCGCCACCCCTGCGAAGTGATCACGCAGCACCGGGTTGCCGTTGTGCCTGATCCGCCGTCCGTTCACGGCGCGCACCAGTTCACCAGTGGCAGGCCCCATCGTCGCCGATCCCTGCCGCATCTCAACCATGGGCAGGCCCTCACCGTGCAGCTCAGTTGCCGCCACCTGAAATTTCCACGGGTCATAGGTGATCTGTTCGACATTGTGGCGCGCACAGATTTCGCGGATCAGGTCTTGCACGTCCTGTTGTGGGATCACCGGCCCAACGCTGGCCGTCAAATGGCCCTCACCAATCCAGCGCTGATAGGGCCGCCCTTCGTTCTTCTCACGCTCCTGCAAACCCTCACCGGCGACGATGAACCACGGCTTGATTGTGATCTGTCCATCATCATGCCGCCACGCGGCCACTACGGCGGCGAGGTCGCCCGACTGCGCATAGTCAACGCCCAGGTAGCAAGGCAGCGCCTCAAGGTCGCTTTCGTCATCCTCGAACTGCCGGGCGTCGTATGTGTCGAAGTTGAACAGCGGGTCGCGGCTGTTCCCGTGCCAAATGTTCAGATTGTATTGCTGGAACTCATAGCGCTTGGCGTGGTTATCCACCGCCTCTTTCGCATCGGTGCGCAGCTTTTTCAGGTCGTGAAAGCCCAGCGACAGGCCCGGATTGACCTTGTGCCAAAGCGCCTCGTCCTGCCAGTCGTCGCCCTTTTCAGGTTCAAAGATGATCGGCAGGAATGACGGGTTATCGATCTCGCCCAGAGCGATTTTGCGGGCATAGTTATAGCGCTCAGCAGCCAGCCCTTCACGGCCTCGCCCTGCGGTAGTGGCAATAACAGTCAGACCGCCGGGGCGCTTCGCCATCCCGGATTGCAGGGCTTCCCAAAGCTCACGGCCAGCGCTGCGCCATGCGTGAATTTCATCAACGAGAACGAAAGTCGGCGTGGTGCCGTGCATCGCCTTGCCGTCGCTAGACGCGGCCTCCAAGGTTGAGCCATCGCGCAAAGACTTGATGGTTTTGGGTGCGTTCGTAGGATCATAGATCTTCGTCGCCCGTATAAGGTGCCGATCTTCGCGCACGATATTGGCGGCCTCACGAAACCCGATAGAGGATTGCTTACGATCGGCAGCAGCAAAGATGATCTGACCGCCGGGCAGCTTCTGCGGCCCCAACAGATGTAGGATGGAAAGGGCGGCGGCGAGACTAGTTTTCCGATTGCCGCGTGGGATCATCAAGAAAACCTCGCGCACCATCCGTTCGCCGTCTTCATCAACAGGCCCATAGATGCGCCGAACAATCTGCTCTTGCCATTCCGCGAGCTGCAAGGCGCGCTTGGGGGCAGTGCTGGCCGGATGCTTGAGCGCGCGCAGGAACTGCACAGCCCGTTCACCGTGCCCCATCGGGTCCGGGAGCGAGCTGCCATCGAACAGCCAATGCGGATATGTGCTGGCGGTGCTCATACTCAGATATTCAGCGGGTTCACATCGTCGTCATCATCCGGCAGCCCTGCCCCGATCCGGGCGCGGCTTGTCGGGGTCAGGCCGTATTCGGCGGCGAGCTGGCGCGCGGTCTGCATGTAGCGGATTTGCAGGCCGCCAAGTTTCAGATCGGGCAGCCCTCCGGCGGTCATGGTGTCGGCGATGGTGCGCGTGGCACCTACAGCCGCGCAGTAGTTTTCCACCCCAGCCAAGTCACCCTTCGTGATGATCCGCCGGGCGATGAGCTGGGGCATGATCCGCTTCCACTCTGCCTTAGCAGGGGGTGAAAGGTGCTTGGGCACCGGCGGCGCTTTGGTCAGGGCGTCACTATCCGGGGTCAAGGACGGCTTCACGCCGCGCGAATGCACGCTCATGCCGCCACCTCAGAGCAGCGCAGCTCAAGGCCGCGTTTACGCCCCAGCTCCGCGATCTCGTCAATGTCATAGGCCTCGCCGTCACAGGTCACGCGGTCAGCCGTGGTGATCCCGGCAAGATACCGGATACGGAACACCGCGCCGCCTGCGTCAGCCTCGCCGAACCCAGCCAGGTATTCGTCGGCGCTGCGCTGCACCAGCTCCGCCCGGATAGTTGCAACGGGCAACCATTCAGACATGACAGCGCCGGACGCCGCCACGGTCTCACCTTTTCGTTCAATCGTAATCTGCCGATCAAGTTTGCCTGCCCTGATCATGGTCACACCCTCCACCGGATCACGCCTTCGACGGTGCCGACGCCGTGGCAGTAGGCCCGTTCCGGGTCAGGATCGCGCATGTAGGTGAAGCCGGGGCGCTCATAGGCATCAATCCCCACCGTGGCGCTGGCCGGGGCATCCCAGAGCGCCAGAGAAGCCGCCGCACCGATCTGCCGGGCCATGTCTGCCCCGTCTTCAAGCGCCCATATATGCAGGTCGATGATAACGCGCGTCAGGAACTGCCCGCCACTCGCCCGGCCCAGGTTGATCATCTGGGGGTTCGCCAAAATGATCGTGGGCAGCTTGTCGGGGCGCGTCGATCCGGCCCGGATGTGTTCGGCAGGCACAAGGGCGCTCACCTCGGGGTGCGCGATCAGAGCGGCCCGGATTGCGGTCTGGAACTCCAAGCTGGGGTCAATCATGCGTCACCCTCCGCTGCATTGCGCACCGCCCGGCCAATGGCGCGGCTGATCCGGCGCTTCGCCTTGGGCATTGCCAGCCGGGCACCGGGCCGCATGAACGGCTGTGCCTCCTGCCGCAAGGTGCCGAACTCCTGCAAATGCCCATGCCGCACCTTCTCATTTCCGGCAGTCACCAGCGCCTGATTTTCGCCAGCGTTGCGTTTGCCGCCGCCCTCGGCATAGGCCGGGGTGGTCTGACCGGGTTCTGTCACGGTGATGGACGCATCAAGGTCGCCTTCGTCCACAGGGACAAAGACGCGCATCATCGCGGCCACTTCCTCCGCACCCTTGATCAACGCCGGGCGCACGTCGCGCACCACGGCGTCAGGAATGGCACTCAGGCGCTTGCTCAGGATCCGCGACTGTTCAGACAGACTCTTAGGCTGCGACATGGCCGGTCACTGCCTCCCTGTAGGGTGCCAGCAGCTCATAGACGCCGAACGGCACCGGGCGCATGGTCACGTCGCTGGCCGTTTCACGCTGCTCATACCAGTAAGCGGCAAGCTGTAATGCGGCCTCGGTCAGCACCGCATCACCAGAAGCGAAGGCCGTGCCTGTGTGGTGGCCGATCCAGATTTCGGCAGCGTCCAGCTTGTGCACAAGCAGAGCGTCATCAAGATCATGGTCAAGATTGAGCTGCGATTTCAGCAGGCTCACGGGTGTTTGGGCAGTCATCAGCTCGCCTTCCTTTCTGAAAAACTTATTTTCGGTCTGTCTTGTGCGGACCTCCCCCCGCCGGTCCCCTCACACGTGCGAAAGTCGGAACCCACCCCCGGCCTCCCTTTAGACATCTTGCGAACAGGCTGGGTTAGCGCACGCTCAACACTCCACCCTTTGCGGATGCGGTTGTTCAACGTGCTGTAGGGAATTCCGGTCACCCTTGCCCATTCGCTCAAGTTCCGTTCCTCACCGTCATATGTGAGATAGATATCTGTTTCGCGCTTGTTGTAGCCCAACCGTTTCGCTGATCCGGTTTGCACTGGAAGCGTGAGAATATCCTCGATGCGCCACCCCTTTTTGTATCGTCTGCGCAAGGTGGCGTGCTTGATGCCGGTCAGCTTCGCCCAATCGTATAGGCTGCGTTCTTCGCCATTGAAGGTAAGAAACAGATCGGTTGAGCGGCGTCTGGGTTGCCGGGGTTTCTTCGGCTTGGGCTTCACCTCCCCAAGAGCTGCATCCAGGTAAGAGCCGGTCAGCTTGTCACCGGGCTTGGCTGTAACAGGCGTGGTGATTGCTTTCGCCACCGGCCAACCATTGCGCAGCCGCCTTGTGATGGTGTCCGGGGTAATTCCGTAGTCCAGCGCCCAATCGGTGATGGACTGGGTTACTCCATCGAAGGTGATCTGCTTGGGGGTCATGCGCAGCGCTCCTGCATATGCACGTTGTGATTGATCGCCTCCACTCCCCTCGCTATGGATGTATATGGCAAGAACACATGAGGAACGGATCGATGGATGTTGGGCAAATTGGCGAATACATCGGCCTCGCCACCAGCGCAGTTGGGCTTACCGGCAAGGCGACAGACACCATTGGCAGCATCAAGGCCCTGTTTGAGGGTGGAAAGACGCCAGATGATGAACAGGTTCAGCGCCTTTTGAATACCCTCGCTGCGGAATTGACCTCTGCTAACATGATGAATGTGCAGATCAGCGAAGCGCTCCGGAACCTCAGCCAACAGCTCCAAAAGGAAGACGCTTTCGAACAGGAAAAAGCGCGGTATGAGATGTTCCAGACCGGACAAAACGACATTGTTTTCCGGCTCAGGGAAGACGCAGCCAATGGCCAGCCAATCCACTTTATTTGCCCAGTTTGCCTTAACAGCGCAAAGCTGATTAGCTTTGTGTCTGGTGAAGGAGACTATAAACTCTGCCAAACTGACCGCAAACACAGGTTTCGCTTTAAGAACACGCCGCCGCAAAGAGTTCCGCGCAATAGGAGCTTTATCTAGCACCATACACCTCCTGCCTCTGCTTGTGGCGGTTGTGACAGGACGCACACAGCGGCTGCCAGTTGGTGCGACCCCAGAACAGGCGCTCATCGCCACGGTGGGCTTTGATATGGTCAACCACAGTCGCAGGTGCGCCGCACATGCGGCAGGTGGGATACAGCTTGAGAAAGGCGTCACGGGCAGCGCGCCAAGCACGGTTGTAGCCACGCCGGGCAGCACTGGGGCGGTTGGCATCGTGGCGCTTGTTCCGGGCACGGGTGCGCGCGATCTGACAGGCGCAGCGCTCACCGTGGGGCACGATGTTGCCACAGCTGCAGATATGGGGCGGTTTGGGCATTACAGGGCCATCCCCTCGCGCAACTCGGACAGGTCTTTCAGGGCGCGCAGCCCTGCCCGGTCGAAGTCAGGATCAAGACCCAGGTCGGCGTTCTGCTTGCGCTGTTCCTCAGTCGGGCCGGTGTCGGTGTCTTCTGCCTCACCGTGAATGGCCTTGAGCTTGGCGAAATGGGCGGTGATTGCGTCGGTGATCTCCCGCGGCGTAGCGTTCCACGCGGTTTCCGGGGGCCAGTGCAGCCACCCGGTAGCAAAGCCATACAGCTCCTTGAACAGATCGCCCCACGGCGTCGGGGTGGCCGTGCTGGACTGTTTGGTGGTGGTCTCCGGGGTCTCAGGGAAGAATGCCGCCACCAGCTCAAAGCACGGCACCTGTGCGGCCGTCTGGAAGTCCTTGAGGGGGTGGGCAGCAGCATGGGCAAAGAGCGGCTCTGTGGACTCCATACCGGCTGCGGTGGTGATCACCTGCCAGATGGTCAGGGTGTCGAATTCTTCGATCTTGCGCAGAAGCGCCGGGAAGCCACCGTGCAGACGTTCAAGGTGGAGTGCAGCCCGCAAAGACGGACGCAGGAACACGGCGTTGCCGCCGTATTCCAGTGCGATTGCATCATATGCGAGCTGCGACTTCATGGTTACGCGGCGGCCATCGTCAGCTTGCGGAAGGCATCCGGGCGAACCACACCAGCACCGACGCGGCGGCGCGCATGGTAGCGCATCAGGCCGTTGGCGCGCTGCGTGTAGGGGTCTGCCAGCACGGCCAGCGACAGCCGGTCATAGATGCGATAGCCGCGCTTGAAGTCGCCGAAGATGATCGGTTCGGCGCTTGCGCCGATGTCCGGCATGTCCACGGCTTCCACCACAGGGCGGCCAAGGATCGTTTCCGGCTGACCAGCCTGATAGGACGGCTGCCACAGGTAGTTGCCGTGGCCGTCCTTCAGAGTGCGCAGGGCTGCGAGCGTCTGGCCGTTCATCACCCAGGTGCCTGCGTTCCGGTAGGTGGCCGGCAGGGCATACATGAGCGCGATCAGCTCATCCGAGTCGATTGCGGCGGGCGCGGCTGCCACGGTCTCTGCGATGTTCGCGTTGACCATGAACCCGGCAGGCTCAAGCGCGGTGTTGCCGCTCACGAACGACACGTTCTCTTTCTGGCCGAAGTCTTCGGCAAGGGCGAGATTGACCTCGCTCAGCACGTTGGCGCTGTCTTCGGCAAGCTGAAGGGACATATCCACGAACGTGGCGATTTCCTTCACTGCGATTTCCGACTGATCGAAGGTCGGTTCGCTGCCGGTCCGGGCGTCGGTCTCGCCAACCCATGCGGCGTTGGTGATCCCGGTGCGCTTCGGCAGGATGATGTTCGCCGCGCCGGTGGTGCGCACATCAGCGATACCGCGAATGGGGCTGTATTCCACCAGATTGCGGATGAACTCGCCGCTGACGTCCTCGGGGGCAAGGATGTGGTTCGCGGTGTCGCTGGCCGTGGTCAGCGATTTCTTCTCGCCGGTGCACAGATAGTGGGTGAACGCCTTGACCTCTTCGGCAGGCATCACCGGGTTGGCAGCGCCGGTGATCTGGGGGCGGTTGCCTTTGGCTTCCAGCCGGTCCAGCCGGTCCTTGATCTCGTTGAACGCCTTGGTGTCGATCTGCGGCACCTGCGGCGTGTCATTGGCCGGGGTCGCGGCCTTCTTCTCGGTTTCGATTTCCTCGTTTTCCATGTTGGGGGTCTCCTTGAGGGGCTTGGGGGTCTGGGGGGCATCCGATTTGATGGAAGTGATCTGCGCGCCCGGATGCGCGGGGACAGCGACAACAGAAATTTCGTGCAGCTCTGCGGCGGTGATGGTGCGGCCCTTGGCGTGGCGCTGCGCCTTCTTGGTGACAAAGCCGATGGACAGGCCCGACACGGCCTTGGTGCGGATCATGGCGCGCACCTCGCGCGCCCGTTCCACATCTTCCACAAGCAAGCGACCTTTGACGGTCAGGCCCTCGGTAGTCTCGGCAATCTCATCCCAAACACCGACAACTTGGTTGTGATCGTGGGCAAAGAGCATCGGCAGGGTGCCGGGCGTAGTGAGCGCGCCCTTTTCGATCACGTCACCCACCCGATCAGGGCTACCGAACGGCCAAGCAATGCCGGTGATCTCCCCGGCGTCGGTGACGGCCAGCGCCGCCTTTATCTCGATACGGTCGGTCATGCGGCTGCCTCGTCGTCGGCAACACCCCCCCAGCGCGCGTCCAGAATGTCGAATGCCAGTGGGAACAGGTCGTCAATTGGCTGATTACGCGCGTAGGTATCAACAAGCTGAGCAGCCCTTGCCGGGCTGGTTCCGCCGCCGATCAGGCCAAGGCGGATAATCTCGATCAGATCGGTGAGCCTGAACTGCGATTTGACGGTGCGTAGGTAGAGCGTGCCGATACCCAGATCAGCGATACGTTCAAGCTCTGCGATCATGTCATCGGTCAGCGCGAAGGTATGTTCGCCATCACCGAAAAAGGCGGTGTGCGTCAGGTTCATGCGGCGTTGTCCTTGCTGCGGTTGTCCGGGGTTGTGATGTGCGGATTGTCCAGCGTGTCTCCGCCGGGCATGGGCGGAAGGTTCAGCCCGGCGCGCACCTCGTTGGCGGTGATAGAGCCCATGCTGCGATACTGGCCGTAGGCGGTGGCACGGGCTGCGACGTCGGTGGTCAACAGATCATCGGTGACGGCCTCAAGGTAGGCTTCCTTGCGTTCCTCGGGGGTCAGCAGGCACCGGGCGTATGACCAGCTCCACGCAGTCAGCCACGGCTTGAGCGTGATCTGCATGAACTGCCGGGCCATTTCCTCAGTATTGCTCCAAGTTCCACGGCTCAGCTCAAAAAGCATGGTGGGCGGCACCCGGAACACGCGCGCAATTTCCCTGATCTGTTCAAGCCGGTTTTCGGCGAACTGGGCATCGGCCAGCGTGGTGGACAACGGCAGGTAGTCCATGCCTTCGTCAAGCACGGCGGTGCCGCCTGACTTGGTGCCGCCGTGGGTGCTGAACCAGCTTGCGGCCAGTTTCTTCTTGGCGTCCACATCAAGGATTTTCTGCGCCTTGATCACACCAGAGGGGCGGCCACCGTTGGCAAACAAGCCGCCGATATGGGTTTCAAAACTCAGTGCCAGGGCGATAGCTTCCCGGCCCAGCGTGATCGGTGACACGCCGCCAATCGCTTCGACGCGCAGCACGTCGCGATAGGACAGCCGAACCTGCCCAGCGTCGGTGCTGACGCGATAGAAGGGTTCGCCGTCCGGTTCCTGATCGGGTTGCACCTTTCCGGGTTCCAGTCGGTGCAGCTCATAAGGGGTGCCATCGGCAAGGCGGATCACCTGGGCGTGGCCTGCCCCATGCAACAGGGCATCAAGTGTCAGGTCACGGCGCAGCTCTGCGGCGCTTGTCCACTCATTCGCCTCATCATGCACAAGACGATAGGCCGGGTGATCGGTGAGCGCGGCCTTAGTGCTGCGCTCATAGAGCTTCACCGGCAGCGCGCCGATGGTTTCCGAGATAAGCCCGACTGCGCAGGCCACGGCAGGAACGCGCATGGCGTTGCCGGGGCCGATGGATACGCCGGAAGCGGTGGGAAGCACCCCGAACAGGCTCAGGGCGTCGGGGTCGGTCAGGGTTAGCGCCTTTTCTTCGGTGCCGAACCCAAGTGCATGTTTGATCTTCTGAAAGGCCATGTTGTCCGCTGCGAAATTGTCAGTGTTGCAAAATTACCACACCTAGATTCGCAGCGGAAGGAAAAAGTTACAGTCGCAACCAATTGAGCCTAACTCAGGTCATAGAAGGTCAGCTTGTTGATTGCGTCGATCTTGGCTTTCATGCTCACATCGCCGTAATTGTCGGACTCATCACGGCCCGTGTGCCCCTGAATGGCATCATAGACACGCTTCAAGATACCCAGCTCAATACACTGGCTCTTAAAGCGGTGCCGCCATGCGTGATTGGGTGCCAGCCCCTCCGGGGTCAACTCGTTATTGTGAAGCCACGCCCTGAGCTGCGCCGCTGCCTGTTCCGACTTCTGCCTATACTTCTCCGGGTCGGTGCCGTTGTGAAACAGCGGGCCGGGGTGGGCAGCTTCAACAAATCTGATGAAGCCCTGTGAGATAATCTGCGGATGCAGCGGCACATCACGATAACCGCCTGACTTCACGGTCCCAGCGTCTGGGGTGATCCGCGCCACCCACTGGCTGTCTACCTTGCGAATATCCTCTTTGCGCATCTGGGTAATCTCAGACACGCGCGCGCCGGAGAAAGCGCAGATGATCGGCACCCACTCCTTGGCTGCGATCAGGTTGGGCTTTTCTCGAACGCGACCTTTCTCGTCTGAGTGTGGTGCATATCCCCGCGACGCCTTTAAGACCTTCTCCGCCTCTACGTCCGTATAACCACGTTCCCTACCGTAGACCTTTTTGGATTTGCCCTGCCTAACGTCCTGAGCGACATTCTCAGGCAGGCGCTCATTCTCCACAGCCCATTTCAACAGCGAACGCACCGTCGATAGATCAACGTCGCTCACTGTCTTAGCCGACTTGGTTTTCATCAGATGATCACGCCACGCCAGCAAGTCCTTCTTGGTTATGCGGGCAGCGTCGTCGTGTTTCAGAAACTTGCGCAACCCTTCGATCACCGGGCGTTGCCGTCTGGCACCGTCGCGCATGAAACCTGCTTGCTTGCGGGCAGTGACGTAGTCAGCCCAGAGCTTGGACAAACTGACCGGCTCCGGCGCGTTCTCTGGGGGCTGGGCATCCTTGATGATCGGCGCGCTGGGGGCACCAGTGAAATCGCCTTCGTCGCGTTCTGCGACCCGTGCCAGCGCCTCTAGCTCGGCATGACACAGGGCACGGGCAATCTCGCGCCACTCAGGGCTACCGGTTTCGGCGTCAAGGTTGCCAGCGGCCCGGAAGCGTTCGATCTGAGCACCCACAAGCGCGCCAAGCTCAGCATCGTTGGCATGACCGGCTATCGCATCGCGCAGTCGCTTCACAAGAAGATCATCTATCCCGATCTGCCCAAAACCCGCAAATGAAGGGCTATTCCGTATCTCATCATCAAAGGCGAGCCGCTGCATGTAGTGGCTGTGCGCGATCTGATCCGGGGCCAGCGGATAGAGCGCCGGGGCGCTCCGGGGTGCCCCAGCACCGGCCTCACGCTCAGCCAGTGCGATCTTGTGTTGGAGCTGAGCCACCGCGCCCGGCAGAAGCCTGAGCGCCTGCCGGTAGTCGCCACCCAGCGGAGTGCGCAGCTCGGTCTTGCCGACGATTCCGCGCAAGTCCTTCGGAACCACAAGCCGCGCATGGTAGCGCCCCCTGCGATTCACCATGTGCCGTGTCTTGCCAGCCATGAGAACGCCTTTTGTAACCAAAGTTGTAACCATGAAGCGGACACAACCCCTTGCTTGCAAGGCTTTTCTTTGGTTTCAAAAGGTTGGAATGGTGGGTGATGAGAGACTCGAACTCCCGACATCTTCGGTGTAAACGAAGCGCTCTACCAACTGAGCTAATCACCCGCTGGGCTGGGATTTAGAGAAATCCCAAAGCCTGTGCAAGAGGTGCATCACGTTTTTTCTGCAACAAATGCAGATCAGCGCAGAACAGTTTCCACGCCCCGCTCCAGGACATAAACGCAGCCCTGTCCATTCTCCAGCTGCGCCAGTGCGGGCCGGTCCAGCCCGCAGACAATGCCGCGCATCACCTGGCCAAGCAATCCATGGGCCACAACAACCGATGGCCCGCTCAGCGTTTCCAGAAAGGCCAGGGTGCGCGCATAAAACGGGCCATAGCCCTCACCGCCCGGTGCTTCGCAGAACATATCCATCGGGGTCGAGTTACGTTCGAAATACCCCGGATCCGCCTCTTTCAGATCCGCAAGCCTGTGACCCTGGAAATCACCAGCATGCACTTCGGCCAGCCGTGCATCCGTTTCAAAACGCCGTGCTGCCAAAGCGATCTCTGCCGTCTGCTGCGCCCGCCCCAGGGGCGAGACAAAACAAGGCGGGTTCTCGGCCGTAAGAATCGGCGCCATAATCTCGGCCTGACGCCGGGCATGGCCAATCCCGCGTTCGCTAAGGCGGCTTTCCAGCTGCCCCTGCACGCGTCGCTCGGCGTTCCACTCGGTCTCTCCATGGCGCAGCAGCCAGATCTTCGGGTAATCGCTCATCTGAAATTTCCTTATTATTGGTTATAGCTGTGCAAGGGCGCCGTCTTCCTTCACCGCCTGCATCGCCACATAGGTGGAGGTCGAGGCCACATGCGGCAGGGATGAAATCCGCTCTCCCAGCACCTCGCGGTAGGCGGACATGGAGCGGGTACGCACCTTCAAGAGATAGTCGAAATGCGACGCCATCATATGCACCTGTTCGATCTCGGGCACCTTTACCACGGCCGCATTGAAACGCGACAGGGCCGCCTCGCGGGTGTCGTCCAGCTTCACCTCGACAAAGGCCACGTGATCCAGACCCAGGCGGATCGGATCCACCAGCGCGCGATAGCCGGTGATCACCCCTTCAGACTCCAGCCGTTTCAGGCGCGTCTGGGTCGGTGATTTCGAAAGACCGATACGGCGCGCCAGGTCCGCAACCGAAATCCGGCCATCCTCTGCCAGCACGCTCAGAATCGCCCGGTCGTATCGATCAAGATCGGAAAAGTTCATTTGCACAGTCTTTGCACCAAACATCAGGTCATTTGCACAGCATTGCCCATATGATCGGGCGATTAGCCTCATCATTCAAGTGTATTCTAATCATTAGACCCGGCACCTTGCCATGTTGGAGATTTCTGCATGCCCCAAACACCTGACACCCCGTTCCAAAAGCTACGTGATCGCATCGATGCCGGGACCTATGTGGACCAGACCGCCATGCGCGACCAATTGGTTGCAACAGCCGCGCTGACCACCAGCGCGCGGCAGGCGATCTGTGCGAATGCTGCGGCATTGGTAAAGGACATTCGCGGCCACTCCGCACCGGGATTGATGGAGGTCTTCCTGGCCGAATACGGGCTCTCCACCGATGAAGGCATTGCCCTGATGTGCCTGGCCGAAGCGCTGTTGCGGGTACCGGATGCCGACACTATCGATGCGCTGATCGAGGACAAAATCGCCCCCTCGGACTGGGGCAAGCATCTGGGTCATTCCTCTTCACCGCTGGTCAATGCCTCGACCTGGGCCTTGATGTTGACCGGTAAGGTGCTGGACGAAGACAAGCCCAGCCCGGTGCGGGCGCTGCGCGGCGCGATCAAGCGCCTGGGCGAGCCGGTCATCCGCACCGCCGTGGGTCGTGCCATGAAGGAAATGGGCCGCCAATTCGTGCTGGGTGAAAGCATCGAAAGCGCGATGAAACGCGCCGCGGGCATGGAGGCGAAGGGCTATACCTATTCCTACGATATGCTCGGCGAAGCCGCCCGGACTGAGGCGGATGCCTCCCGCTATCACCTGTCTTATTCCAAGGCGATCTCAGCCATTGCCGCCGCCTGCACCAGCGATGACATTCGCAAGAACCCCGGCATTTCGGTGAAACTATCGGCCCTGCATCCACGCTATGAGCTGGCCCAGGAGGCGCGCGTGATGGAGCAGTTGGTGCCACGCCTGAAGGCGCTGGCGCTCTTGGCCAAGGCCGCTGGCATGGGGCTGAACGTCGATGCGGAAGAGGCCGACCGGCTGTCGCTGTCGCTGGAGGTGATCGAGGCTGTGGTCTCGGACCCTTCGCTGGCGGGCTGGGACGGTTTCGGCGTGGTCGTGCAGGCCTATGGGCCGCGCACGGGCCTTGCCATCGATGCGCTCTATGAAATGGCAGAGCGGTACAACCGCCGCTTCATGGTGCGCCTGGTCAAGGGCGCCTATTGGGACACCGAGATCAAGCGCGCCCAGGTCGAAGGCGTCGATGGATTCCCGGTCTACACCAGCAAGGCGCTGACCGATGTGTCCTACATCGCCAACGCCCGCAAACTACTGGGCATGACCGATCGGATCTATCCGCAGTTTGCCACCCACAACGCCCATACCGTCAGCGCCATTCTGCACATGGCTGAAGACAAGAGCCTGTTCGAATTCCAGCGCCTGCACGGCATGGGGGAGACCCTGCACCAGATGGTCAAGGAGCAGAATGGCAACAACTGCCGGATCTACGCCCCGGTCGGCGCCCATCGCGATCTACTGGCCTACCTGGTGCGGCGCCTGCTGGAAAACGGCGCCAACTCCTCTTTCGTGAACCAGATCGTGGATGAAAACGTGCCGCCCGAAGTGGTGGCCGCAGATCCCTTTGATGCCGTGGCAGACATCAGCCGCAGCATCCCCACCGGACCGGAGCTGTTTGCGCCAGAGCGCGCGAACTCGAAAGGGTTTGATCTGGGCCATGCCCCGACACTGGCCGCAATCGAACAGGCCCGCGCGCCCTGGCGCAGCCACAACTGGCGTGCCGCTCCGCTGCTGGCAGGCGACACCGCGCCAGAACCCGCCGAGGATGTGACAAACCCCTCAGATCTGACCACCGTGGGCCAGCTTGCCCCGGCCAGCGACGCCGATGTGGAAACCGCCTTGACTGCAGCCCACCCCTGGGACGCCTCAGCCGAAACCCGCGCTGCAGCCCTGAACAAGGCCGCCGACCTCTACGAGGAACACTATGGTGAGCTGTTTGCGTTGCTGGCGCGCGAAGCCGGGAAATCTATTCCCGATGCCGTGGCAGAGCTGCGCGAGGCGGTGGATTTCCTGCGCTACTACGCCGCCCGCATCCCCGATGCGGCGCCCGCTGGCCTGTTCACCTGCATCTCCCCCTGGAATTTCCCCCTGGCGATCTTCACCGGGCAGATCTCGGCGGCTCTGGCCAGCGGCAATGCGGTGCTGGCCAAACCGGCCGAGCAAACCCCACTCATTGCCCATCGCGCGGTCGAACTGCTGCACGCGGCAGGCGTTCCGCAGAGCGCCCTGCAGCTGCTGCCCGGACCGGGCAGCCGGGTGGGAGCGGCGCTCACTTCGGATCCGCGTGTCTCGGGCGTGGCCTTCACCGGCTCTACCGAGACCGCCCTGCGCATTCGCCGCGCCATGGCTGACACCCTGCGCCCCGGGGCGCCGCTGATCGCGGAAACCGGCGGGTTGAACGCGATGATCGTGGATTCGACCGCCCTGCCGGAGCAGGCCGTGCAATCGATCATCGAAAGCGCCTTTCAGTCTGCCGGTCAGCGCTGCAGCGCCCTGCGTTGCCTCTACGTGCAGGAGGACATCGCCGAGGATCTGCTGAAGATGCTGAAAGGCGCCATGGATGTGCTGACCCTCGGCGATCCCTGGCATCTGGACGTGGACAGCGGCCCGGTGATCGACGCCGAAGCGCGCGCGGGCATCCTGGCCCATATAGATCAGGCCCGTGCCGAGGGACGCGTGCTGAAGGAGATGCAGACACCCCAGGGCGGTACCTTCGTGGCCCCCACCCTGATCGAAGTGTCCGGCATCGGCGCCCTGGAGCGCGAAATCTTCGGCCCCGTCCTGCATGTGGCGCGGTTCAAGTCACAGGATCTGGATCAGGTGATCGACGATATCAACGCCACCGGCTACGGGCTGACCTTTGGCCTGCACACCCGGATCGACGACCGGGTGCAGCATGTCTGCGACCGGATCCACGCCGGCAATATCTACGTCAACCGCAACCAGATCGGCGCCATCGTCGGCAGCCAACCCTTTGGTGGTGAAGGCCTGTCAGGCACCGGCCCCAAGGCGGGCGGGCCAAACTACATGGCGCGCTTCTGCGCCCCCGATCGCCAGAGCAGCACCGAGACCTGGCAGGCCTCGATGACCGAACTGCCTCCGGCAAGCGGCACGGCGGCACCGGCGGCAACAACCTCCCTGCCCGGCCCCACCGGCGAATCCAACCGGCTGACCACATCGGCCCGCCCGCCACTGTTGTGCCTTGGGCCGGGGGCCGAAGCGGCTGCAGCCCAGGCCCAGGCGGTCCATGCGCTTGGCGGGACTGCCATTGAGGCAAGCGGCTTGTTCGACCTGCACCGTTTGCAGTTCATCGAGGGCATTGCCGGTGTCCTGTGGTGGGGCGACGAGGATACTGCCCGCCGGATCGAGCAGACCCTTGCCAAACGGCAGGGGCCGATCATTCCGCTGATCCCCGGTAAGCCGGACCCTGCGCGTGTTCATGGCGAACGCCACGTCTGCGTCGACACCACGGCGGCGGGCGGCAATGCGGCCCTGCTGGGCGGTGCGGCCTGAAGCGGCAGCCTTACCCGATAACCCCTTGACGCTGGGCTGAAACCGGCCCAGCGTTCGCCCCATGTTTCCGCTGCGCGATCACAATCCATCGGGGCGCACGCCCTATGTCGTCTACCTGCTGATGGCTGCGAATGTGGCGGTGTTTCTCTATGCCATCACGACCTATACCAGCGACAGATCGATGGCCGGGTTCTTCTATAGCTACGGCATCATCCCGCGCGAGGTTTCCTACGGGGGCGGCTTTGGAACCCTGTTCACCTCCATGTTCCTGCATGCGGGCTTCATGCATCTCGCGGGCAATATGCTGTTCCTGTGGATCTTTGGCGACAATCTGGAAGACGAGATGGGCCACCTGCCATTCCTGGGGTTCTATCTTCTCTCTGGAATCGGTGCAGGAGTGTTGCATGTGATGGCGGCGCCCATGTCCATGGTGCCCACGGTGGGGGCCTCCGGCGCGATTGCCGGGGTGATGGGAGGATACCTTCTGATGTTCCCCAAGGCGCGGATCGATATCCTGCTGATCCTGATCATCTATTTCAGGGTCTTCTCGATCCCCGCCTTCATCATGCTGGGGCTGTGGTTCGTGATCCAGTTTGTCGGCGGGCTTGGCTCGGACCCGGATACGGGCGGTGTCGCCTATTGGGCGCATGCCGGTGGCTTTGTCGTCGGCATGGTGCTGTGCCTGCCCCTATGGCTGAAACGGGGCGGCCCTGCCTATTGGGGCCGCACCCACGGGCAGCCACCGCATGCGGAAACCCAGTACAGCTATAGCGCCACCCGCGTTCCGCGCATTCCGCGCCGGGTGGATGCAGGCAGGCGCAACCCTGGCCCCTGGGGCAAGTAATCCTATCCACAGCCCTGCCTTCCAGCCCTGTGGACGCACAGAAAAAACGCGCCCAGCCGAGGGGGCTGAACGCGTTCCTTCATGTGGGTAACTCTGCTTGGGCGTCAGCCCCGGATCACCTTGGTGAAATTCTCGTAGATCGCCTCATTGGCGCAAACGACCTCGCCGCTCTCCAGGATGCCTTGCTCGGGATCGATCGCCTCGATCAACCCGCCGGCCTCTTTCACGATGATGATGCCGGCTGCCAGATCCCAGGCGTTGAGACGGCGCTCCCAAAAGCCGTCGTAGCGACCCGCAGCGACATAGGCCATGTCCAGCGCCGCCGCGCCCCAGCGGCGCACACCAGCACAGGCAGGCATCAAGCGCGCCAGGTCCTGCAGGGTCGCAGGCAGGTCGGAACGTCCACCAAAGGGCAGACCAGTTGCAAAGATCGATTCGATCATCCGATGGCGCCCCGACACACGGATCCGGGTGTCGTTCATCCAGGCACCGGTGCCCTTCTCGGCAAAGAACATCTCGTCCTTGGCAGCATCATAGATCACACCCGCGACAACCTGGCCCTTGTGTTCCAGCGCGATGGAGATCGCCCAATGCGGCAGGCCGTGCAGGAAGTTGGTGGTGCCATCGAGCGGATCGACGATCCAGCGGCGTGTCGGATCCTCGCCGGGGGTCTCTCCACCTTCCTCGGCCAGCCAGCCGTAGGTGGGGCGTGCGCCCATCAGCTCGTCCTTCAAGATCTTCTCGGCGGCGATATCCGCCTTGGAGACAAAATCCCCCGCACCCTTCATCGAGACCTGCAGATTCTCGACCTCGCGAAAGTCTTTCACAAGGGAGCGGCCTGCCTTGCGGGCGGCCTTGATCATCACGTTGAGGTTCGCGCTGCCAATCATGTCTGCAGACTCCTGTATCGGTCGGGGGAGATGCCGGTCAAACCGTGCCTATACGCGCCCTATCCCCCGTTGCCAAGAGTGAATGCCCGGCGCGACAAGGGATCCTCACCGCACATGTTCCGTCGGGTTATTCCCGCAATGGGTTGCATTGCGCAAAACTGAACCACAGAGTTCAGATCAACGAACGCCTTGGATGCGAACAACAGGGAGGAGAAACCCAATGACAGAACAGATGCAGCGTATCGTGCTGGCCAGCCGCCCGGATGGTGAGCCAACAGACGACAACTTCCGCCTGGAAACCGTCGACATGCCCACACCGGGCGAAGGCGAAGTCCTTGTGAAATCGCACTATATGTCGCTGGACCCCTATATGCGCGGGCGTATGGATGATGCAAAATCCTATGCCGCGCCAGTGCCGATCGGCGGCACCATGGAGGCCGGCGCCGTGGGTGAGGTGATCGCCTCGAACAGCCCCCATTTCCAGCCAGGCGATTTTGCCTTTGGCATGCTGGGCTGGGCCAGCCACGGCTGCCTGCCCGCAAAGGAGCTGCGCAAACTCGACCCCGCGCAGGGGCCGATCACCGCTGCGCTTGGCGTTCTCGGCATGCCCGGGTTTACCGGATGGCATGGCTTGACCGCCTATGGACGCCCGCAGGCGGGCGAAACCCTGGTGGTGGCCGCCGCCACCGGCCCGGTGGGATCCATGGTCGGGCAGCTTGCAAAACTGGCTGGCCTGCGGGTGGTCGGCATCGCGGGCGGTGCGGACAAGTGCAAGCTTGCGACCGAGACCTTCGGATTTGACGAATGCCTGGATCACCGCGCCTATGCGGATGCAAAATCCCTGCGCAAGGATCTGGCCGCAGCCTGCCCCAAGGGGATCGACATCTATTTCGAAAACGTCGGCGGCAAGGTGCTGGAGGCGGTGCTGCCGCTGATGAATTCCCACGGCCGCATCCCGATCTGCGGCATGATCGCCTGGTACAACGCCGGCGGCCTTGGTGCCGGGGCCTCGGATGCGGCGCTGACCGGTCCCAATATCTGGCGCAACATCCTGGTCAAGTTCCTGTCGGTCAACGGCTTCATCATCTCCAACCACTTCGACCGCTACCCGGAGTTTCTGAAGGAAGTCGCCCCCAAGGTCGCATCGGGCGAAATCCGCTTCCTTGAGGATATCGCGAGCGGTCTTGAGAATGCGCCGGATGCCTTCCGTTCGATGCTGAAGGGCGGCAATACCGGCAAGCAGATCGTCAAGCTGATCTGAGGCAGCCAGAGCCGAAGATGACAGCGCCCGCCGTCCCATGACGGCGGGCGTCTTCCATTGTGATCACTGCTGTTGCAGCTTGCGCGCCTCGATCTTGGCCAGGCGGATCAGCTCCCGCATATAGGGTTTCTCCCGGTCCTCGCTGCGCACCGCCGCATAGAGCCTGCGGGTGATCCCCTTCTTCGTGAGCGGGCGGGTGACGTAATCCGAGGAATACTTGACCTCGCGCACCACCCAGTCCGGCAGCACCGAAACGCCACGGTTCGAGGCCACCAGCAAGAGGATCACCGCCGTCAGTTCCACCTGGCGGATCGCGGCAGGCTCCACCCCGGCCGGCATCAGAAGCTGGCTGAACACATCCAGACGGGATTTTTCCACCGGATAGGTGATCAGGGTCTGATCGCGGAAATCCTCGGCCTCCACAAAGGGTTTCGCCGCCAGCGGGCTTTGCGAGGACGCCACGAAAACAGGTTTGTAATCAAAAAGCTCGATGAACTCGACGCCCGGAATCGTATCGGGGTCGGAGGAGACCACCAGATCCACCTCTTCCTTTTGCAGCGCGGGCAGCGCGTCAAAGGCCAGACCGGGCCGAATGTCCACATCCACATCGGGCCAGCTTTTGCGGAAGGCTTCGAGTACCGGGAACAGCCATTCGAAACAGGCGTGGCATTCAATCGCGATATGCATCCGTCCGGCGTGGCCTTCACGCAGATTGGCAAACTCGGCCTGGGCCGCCTCCACCTGCGGCAAGACCTGCTCGGCCAGGCGCAACAGCCTTAGCCCCGCAGGCGACAGCTTCATCGGCTTGGAGCGGCGCAGGAACAGCTCCACCCCGGCCTGTTCCTCCAACCCCTTGATCTGATGGCTGAGGGCGCTTTGAGTGATGTTCAATTGATCGGCGGCGCGCGCCAGACCACCGGCCTCATGAATGGCCTTGATGGTACGCAGATGACGGAACTCCAGATGCATCTTGTCGCATTGCTCATGTTGTTCTTGAGAATTATGAGTTTGTTTCACAATTCCACCTGTGCGACAAGAGCTCAACTCAGTCGGAGATCCCCAAAATGAAGACCCCTGACATCTCTTTTGAATTCTTCCCGCCCCAATCGCTGGAGGCGTCGTTCCGCCTGTGGGACACCGTGCAGACCCTGGCCCCCCTGGACCCGCGCTTTGTCTCGGTGACCTATGGCGCCGGTGGCACCACCCGGGACCTGACCCGCGATGCGGTGGCAACATTGCACAAATCCTCCGGCCTCAATGTGGCCGCGCATCTGACCTGCGTGCAGGCGACCAAGGCGGAAACCCTTGAAATCGCAGACCGTTTTGCCGAAGCCGGCGTCAATGAAATCGTTGCCCTGCGCGGTGATCCGCCAAAGGGCGAAGGCCAGTTCACGCCCCACCCCGAAGGATTTGCCAATTCGGTCGAACTGATCGAAGCCCTGGCGGAGACCGGCAAATTCACCATCCGTGTCGGCGCCTATCCCGATCAGCACCCCGAAGCCGCTACCGCCCAGGCCGATGTGGACTGGCTCAAACGCAAGCTGGATGCGGGCGCGGATGAGGCGCTGACCCAGTTCTTCTTTGAGGCGGAGACCTTCTTCCGCTTCCGCGATGCCTGCGAGAAGGCCGGAATCGATGGTTCGAAACTGACACCGGGCATCCTGCCGATCGAAAACTGGAAAGGCGCGCGCAACTTTGCCCGCCGTTGCGGCACCAAGATCCCGGCCTGGGTCGAGGAGGCCTTTGAAAAGGCGCTGCGCGATGACCGCGCCGATCTGCTGGCCACCGCGATGTGCAGCGAGCTGTGCACCGAGCTGCTGGAAGGCGGCGTCGACAAGCTGCATTTCTACACGCTGAACCGCCCCGAGCTGACCCGCGATGTCTGCTTTGCCCTTGGCATCACGCCCAAGGTCTCGTTCGAGAACGTGGCGTAAGTCTTGCTGCCCCTCTGATGCGCCCCTAGGCTCATTCCAAAATGGAACTCTGTTTGCCCGGCCCTGTCGCCGGGCAATTCAATTGGATGAGGCGTATCATGTTCACCGCAAAATCCCCGGCTGATCTTTTGCCGCTGGCGGAAATCACCCAGCTTTCCGGCCTTGAGTTCATGCAAGGCATCCTCGATGGCAAGCTGCCCGGCCCGCCCATTGGCGCAGAGCTTGGCTATCGCCTGCATGAGGTTGCGGATGGGCGCGTGGTGTTTCGCGGCACGCCTGAGTTTGCCATGACCAATCCGATGGGCACCGTGCATGGCGGCTGGTACGGAACCCTTCTGGACAGCGCCATGGCCTGCGCGGTGATGACCCGGGTCCCCAAGGGCTCTGCCTATACGACGCTGGAATACAAGATCAACATCCTGCGCTCGATCCCCCTTGGCATGACGGTGGATTGCACCGGGGAAATCGATCACGTGGGCCGCTCAACCGGTGTTGCCCATGGGGAAATCCGCGGCGTCGAGGATGGCAAGCTCTATGCCACCGGATCGACCACCTGCATCGTGATGAAGCTGCCACCGGCCAAAGGCTAGGCGGCAGCCCCCTGTGCTTCAGCGCGCCGTGCGCCAGGGCCAGAACAGGCGCCACGGAGACCGTTTTTCCTTGATCACATAGCCCTTGGCACTGCTGTGCAGCCGCTCGCTTGGATCTTCACCGATACGGCGGCGGCTGCGCAGGACAAAGATCTTGCCCCAACCGCGCCAGGTTCCGACCGAAGGCGCGTTTGGATCCACCGGGAAGCGCATCCGCCAGTCCTGCGGCAGGGGAAGGCCGCAATCCTCGGCCTTTTCCAGCATCCAGACGAGCGAGAGATTGGCGAGGGGGCGTGCCTCCTCGGCACCGCCCAGCTGCCCGCCCACATCACCATGGGCGCCGCGGAACCACATCTGCTCGACGCGGCCGTTGAAATCGTCCTGGCAGGACCACAGCACCGGCGCGAAGACATCCCGCGTCTCGTCCAGGGCCAGGGCGTGGTAGCCATTCTTCACGTGGGGGCCAAGCTTGTCGTTGTGGAACCCATGCGGATCCTTGGCCCAGCGCCACAGGATCGGCAGGCGGAAGCCCAGCGCCTTCACCGTATCCCAAACACCGATCATCTCGATCTGGGCTTCGCTGTGGCAATAGGCATCGTGAAAGGCGCGGGCCACGTCCGGGTCCTGACCTTCCTGATAATGCCGGTAAGCGGTGCGGATATTGCGCTCGGTCGCATGGTCGGGGCGCAACAGCCCCACCTCGCCGATCACCCCGGCGAGTGATCGCACCGCATAGGCGCCCCGGCTGTAGCCGAACAGGTAGATGCTGTCACCGGGACGGTAGCGCGAGGCGAGATAGCCATAAGCCCGGCGGATCTGCCGGTTGATGCCCTTGCCTACGATCACGTCCCGCGCGCTGGACCAGCCGTTCCACTGCACGCCGCATTCGTAGAACACCGACACCTCGGGCCCCATCTCACGGCACATCTGGTAGGTCTGCCCGGCGTGGGATTCCTCGCCGGGGCGCAGGGATGTCATGGTGCCATCCAGGATGATGACATGGGCCTGCGGCCCGCGCATCGCGGTCTCGCCGGAATGTTCCGAGCGCAAGGGGCGCCCGAGCCATCCAAGCAGACGTTTACTCAGCCGCGACAGTTTCATCCCTTAGCACTTCCCATAGTTTCAGCGGCGTGAACGGCATGTCCATCTGGCGCACGCCGCGCGCCCAGACCGCATCCTGCACCGCGTTGGCGACCGCCGCCATGGCGCCCACCGTTCCGGCCTCGCCACAGCCCTTCATCCCCATCGGGTTCTGGGTGGAGGGCACGGCTTCGGTCGCAAATCCCATCATGGGCACATCAGAGGCCCTTGGCATGGCATAGTCCATGAACGATGCCGTGAGCAGCTGACCTTCGCTGTCATAGACCACCCGTTCCAGCATGGCCTGCCCCAGCCCCTGGGCGACACCGCCATGCACCTGTCCTTCGGCCAGGGCCGGGTTGATCAGATTGCCGAAATCATCGACGACCGTATAGCGATCCACCTCGGCCGCGCCGGTTTCGGGATCGATCACCACCTCGCAGATATGAGCCCCGTTCGGGAACGAGCGCCCCGGAAGCGTGGCCCGCGCAGAATGGCGCAGCAGATCGGTGCGACCTTGCGCGCGGGCCATCTCTGCGGCCTCCACGAAAGTCGGCGTCAGGTTCGATCCCGGTGCACGGAAGGTTTCACCGTCAAAATCCACAGCGTCTTCGTCAACGCCCAGCTCCTCTGCCAGGAAGGGGGTAAAGGCTTCGATCATCTTGTCCACAGTAGCCAGCGTCGCGGTGGCCTGCGTGGTGACCGAGCGTGAGCCGCCGGTACCGCCGCCGCGCGCGATCAGGTCGCTGTCGCCCTGGATAACGGAAATCTGCTCTGCCGGGATGCCGGTCTGATCGGCAAGGAACTGAGCATAAACGGTTTCATGCCCCTGTCCGTTGCTTTGCGTGCCGACATAGATGTTCACCCGGCCGTCCTCCAGAAACTCCACTTCCGCGCCTTCCGAAGGATCACCCAAAATGCTTTCGATATAGTAACACAGTCCCACGCCGCGCAGCAGGCCCTTGCCTGCATCCGCCGCCTTGCGCGCGGCAAACCCAGCCAGATCCGCCTCTTCGGCGGCGCGGTCCAGCACCCGGTTGAAATCGCCCACATCGTAGGTTTCGCCCACGATTGTCGGATAGGGGAAGGCGGCGGGGGCGATAAAGTTGCGGCGGCGCAGCTCGAGGGGATCCACGCCCAGCTCGCGCGCGGCGCGGTCCATCACGCGCTCCAGCACGTAGATCGCCTCGGGGCGGCCTGCGCCGCGATAGGCATCGACTTGCGTCGTGTTGGTATAGATCCCCTCTGCGCTAAGCCAGGCTGTCTTGATGTCATAGACGCCGGTCAGAACCCTGCTGAACAGCGTGGTCTGGATGATCTGGCCAAAGGGCGCGTTATAGGCGCCAAGGTTGCAGCGCGTATGGACGCGGTAGGCGGTGATCTTCAAATCTTCGTCAAAGGCCAGTTCCGCCAGCGAGGTCAGATCGCGTCCGCCATTGTCCGACAGCATGGATTCGGAGCGGTCCCCCATCCACAGGACGGGCCGCCCCAGCACACGCGCGGCATGGGCCACCGCGTAATACTCCGGGTAGGGCTGCGATTTCATGCCAAAACCGCCTCCCACATCCGGGGTCACCACATGCACCTGTTCCTCGTCGAGGCGCAGCTTCTTGGCCAGGTTGCCCTTCACACCCCAGACGCCCTGCCCGCCAAAGGTGAAATGCAGACGGTCCTCGCGCCAGTCGGCAAAACAGCCGCGCGGCTCCATCGCATTGACGATGATCCTGTTGTCCTCGACCTGCAGCGATACGGTATGGGCCGCCTTGGAAAATGCTTCTTCGGTGGCCGCCTCATCCCCCATACCCCAGTCGAACGCGCGGTTGTCGGGCACATCGGGGTGCAAGGGTTCGCCGCCCGGCACAATGTCCAGCTTGACCGGCAGATCGTCGATTTCCAGCTCGATCAGCTCGCCCGCATCGCGCGCCTGATCCAGCGTTTCGGCCACGACAACGGCCACCGGCTCGCCCACGTGGCGCACCCGGTCATGGGCCAACATCGGGCGATGCGGTGCCGCGGCGCTGCTGCCATCGCGGTTCTTGATCAGGATGCCATCGATGCCCGTGTCATATCCGGCATCCACGTAGTCCTGATAGGTCACGACCATCTGCACGCCCTCGGCCGCGCGGGCGTCATCGACGTTGAGTGCGGTGATCACCCCATGGGCCACCGGGCTGCGCAACACCCAGGTCTTCAGCGCATCCTTCGGCGCGGCGTCTTCGATATAGCTCCCATGTCCGGTCAGAAACCGGACATCCTCGGTGCGTTTGACTGGCTGGCTTTTTCCGAATTTCTGCATGCTCGTCCCCTCCGCGCGCGTGGTGCTTGCTTTGGGGCCGACATTAGCCTTCGCGGCCCGCTTGTCCAGAGAGGGCGATCACGGTCGCCACGTCAGAGAGCCCATATCCATTGAACTGGGTGCTCATGGCCGAAGAATAGGCACCAAGCCCAGGAAAGAGCACATAGTCGCCGATCATGCTGTCTTCGGGCAGCGGCAGGCCATCCGGCAAGCGATCCAGACTGTCGCAGGTCGGGCCAAAGACGATGCGGGGTTTTCGCACAGCTCTCCTGTGTCGGCCTTCGGCGCTTACGACCTCGACCCGCCCCGGCAGGCCCATGTCGCGGATATCGACAAGCCCGCCATAGATCCCGTCGTTGAGGTAGACCACCTCGCCCCCCTTGCGCAGCCCCTTGATACGGGCCGCCAGGGTGAAGGCCTCTGACACCATGGCGCGGCCCGGCTCGCAGATCAGCTGCGGCGCCTCGGCACCAAAAGCCTCGGTCACGGCGGCGCCGATTGCGGCAAAGACACTCTCCAGATCGGGCGCATTGCCGTTGCGGTTGGCGGCGAAGCCACCGCCCACGTTCAGCCGCGCCACCTTGACGCCCGTTGCATCGACGATCCGGCGCGCCGCGTGGATATATTCGACCCAGGCCGCGGCATCTTCGCATTGCGTGCCGGGATGGAAACACAAGGCGGGCGTCCAGCCCATCGCGGCGACCTCTTTTAGCAACGCCACAGCCTCTTCCGGTGCGGCGCCGAACTTGCTGCCAAAATCATAGGCCGCACCCGCGACAGGCAGAGCAAACCGCACGGCGATCTCGCAGCTCCGCGGCACCTCGCGCAGTTTCTCCAGCTCGCTGGCGTCATCCACCGACCAGCTGGCCACACCATGGGCAATCCCGGCGGCGATTTCTGCTTCCGAGCGTACCGGGTTATTGTAATGCATCACCGCATCGGTGCTGGCGGCCCGTACCGCCTCCATTTCCGCAGGCGAGGCCACATCAAAGGCAGACACGCCCGCCGCAACCAGATTGGACAGCACCGCCGGATGCGGGTTGGCCTTGACCGCATAGGTCACCAGCCCCGGAAAACCGCACAGGAACCGCTCCGCCGTCTGATGCAATACCTGCGGCGCAAAATAGAGGATCGGGTGATCCGGGGTGCGGCGCGCAAGGTGGGTTTCAGGGTCAAGCCAGAGCGGAGGGATATGCTGCATCGAAAACGGGACCTCGGTTGGACAGTCAGGGCGAATTTGCCGGTTTTCGTTCAATATCCCGCAGTTCCACGTCGATTCCCGCCGTCACATTGCCTATAGTGACGGAAAATATCGGCAAATAGGCAAATACTTCATGCAGATCGACGAAACAGACCGGCAACTTCTGTCGCTGTTGCGGGACAATGCCAGGCGATCCGTGGCCGAGCTCGCCCGGAGCATGGGGCTTGCCCGCACCACGGTACAGACGCGGATCGAACGGCTGGAGACCCTTGGCGTGATCTCGGGCTATACGCTGAAACTGTCGCCTGCCGCGCGTCCGCCGCTGCAGGCCACGGTGCTGATCTCGATCGAACCGCGGAGCGGCCCCGACGTGCTGGCGCGGTTGCGCAGCCTGCCCGGCGTCGAGGTCGTTCACACCACGTCCGGGCGCTTCGACCTCTTGGCGCAGGTGGTGGCCCAAAGCACGGATGAACTGGACGAGACCATCGACCGCATCGGCGAGGCGCGCGGCGTGCGCTCCTCCGAAAGCCTGATCCATCTGGCCACCAAACTGGACCGCAGCGGGATGCGCGGATAGGCGCTCGACCCGAGTGATATGTACCTGAAAACTAGTGCGCCCGGCCAACTTTGCGGTGACCCGCATCAAAGTCTGGCCGGGCGGCTTTGTGAATTGCGGGAGGAGGGAAGGGCCCGCTGTTCTCTTCATCTTTAACACTAGCAAGGCAGTGTTAAGCCACCGTTACCCGGCCGCCCGTTATCCTGGTGCCCCCGCCCTGCCCCGCCTTCCCACTTTCCCTTTGCCGCCCCCTTCTGTAAGGGAGGGAGCGATCCGAATTGACATGCACGCAGGACCAAACCGATGGCGATGGAAAAGACATTCAATGCAGCCGAGGCGGAACACCGCCTGTATGAGGCCTGGGAAAAGGCCGGTTGCTTCAAGGCCGGCGCAAATGCCAAGCCCGAGGCCTCCACCTATTGCATCATGATCCCGCCGCCCAATGTCACCGGCGTTCTGCACATGGGCCACGCCTTCAACAACACGCTGCAGGATATCCTGATCCGCTGGAAGCGCATGCAGGGCTTCGACACGCTCTGGCAGCCGGGGCAAGACCATGCCGGCATCGCCACCCAGATGGTGGTGGAACGCGAACTGGCGAACACCCAGCAGCCCTCCCGCGCGGAGCTGGGGCGGGACGCTTTCCTCGAAAAGGTCTGGGAATGGAAAAGCCAGTCCGGCGGCACCATCGTCAACCAGCTGAAACGCCTTGGTGCGTCCTGCGACTGGTCGCGCAATGCCTTCACCATGTCCGGCGCCCCCGGTGCGCCCGAAGGCGAAGAGGGCAATTTCCACGATGCCGTCATCAAGGTCTTCGTGGATATGTACAACAAGGGCCTCATCTACCGTGGCAAGCGGCTGGTGAACTGGGACCCGCATTTCGAAACCGCGATCTCCGACCTTGAGGTGGAGAATATCGAAGTCGCGGGCCACATGTGGCATTTCAAATACCCGCTGGCGGGTGGTGCGACCTATACCTACGTCGAAAAGGACGAGGACGGGAATGTCACCCTGGAGGAGGTGCGCGATTACATCTCCATCGCCACCACCCGACCCGAAACCATGCTGGGCGATGGCGCGGTTGCGGTGCACCCTGATGATGCGCGCTATGCCCCCATCGTGGGCAAGCTGGTGGAAATCCCCGTCGGCCCCAAGGAACACCGCCGCCTGATCCCGATCATCACCGATGAATACCCGGATCCCGACTTCGGTTCGGGCGCGGTAAAGATCACCGGTGCCCATGATTTCAACGACTATCAGGTCGCGAAACGCGGCGGCATCCCGATGTACCGCCTGATGGACACCAAGGGCGCGATGCGCGCCGATGGTGCGCCTTATGCCGAGGCCGCAACCACCGCCATGGCTGTCGCCAAGGGTGAGCAGACCCTGTCTGAGGCCGAAGCCGACGCCGTGAACCTGGTGCCTGAAGACCTGCGCGGTCTGGACCGGTTCGAGGCGCGCAAGGCCGTTGTCGAGCAGATCACCGCCGAGGGCCTTGCCGTGATGGTCAAGGAGACCACCAAGGACGAGGACGGCAACGAGGTGGAAACCCTGGTGCCGCTGGTCGAGAACAAGCCGATCATGCAGCCCTTTGGGGACCGCTCCAAGGTGGTGATCGAGCCGATGCTGACCGACCAGTGGTTCGTGGACGCCGAAAAGGTCGTCGGCCCGGCGCTGGAGGCCGTGAAGAACGGCACCGTCAAGATCCTGCCCGAAAGCGGTGAGAAGACATATTACCACTGGCTGGAGAACATCGAACCCTGGTGTATCTCACGCCAGCTGTGGTGGGGTCACCAGATCCCGGTCTGGTATGGCTTCGATCTGTCGGGCGAAGGTTTCACCGACGATGAAGGCGACGGCGCCCTTGATCTGGTGGAAAACCTGCGCCTGATGTGGGAACAGAAGCTGCTGATCGGGGAAGAGCCGCGCCACTGCGCCGCCGATTTCGACAGCGTCAAATCGCAGTTCGACGACATTCTTGTCGGCCTGCCCGCCCCGCTGAACCACGCCGCTGTGGTCGAGGTCGAAACCCGCGCCGAGGCGGTTCATGCCTTCGCTGCCGCCCTGGCCGAATATGAGACCACGCAGGATCCGACCAAACTGGTCTACCCGGTCTGGCGCGACCCCGATGTGCTCGACACCTGGTTCTCCTCCGGCCTTTGGCCGATCGGCACGCTGGGCTGGCCCGAGGATACCGAGGAACTGAAAAAATACTTCCCGACCTCGACGCTGGTCACAGGCCAGGACATCCTGTTCTTCTGGGTCGCCCGCATGATGATGATGCAGCTCGCCGTCGTGGATCAGATCCCGTTTGATACCGTCTACCTGCATGGCCTGGTACGCGATGCCAAGGGCAAGAAGATGTCGAAATCCACCGGCAATGTCATCGACCCCTTGGATATCATTGACGAATACGGCGCCGATGCGCTGCGCTTCACCAATGCGGCGATGGCCTCGCTTGGCGGCGTGCTGAAGCTCGATATGCAGCGCATCGCGGGCTACCGGAACTTTGGCACCAAGCTCTGGAACGCCATCCGCTTTGCCGAGATGAACGAGGTCTTCACCGATGCGGTACCGCAGAAGTCCGTTGCGGATCTGATGCCCGCGCAGGCCGTCAACGCCTGGATCATCGGCGAGACCGCCCGCGTGCGCGAAGAGGTGGATGCCGCAATGGACGCCTTCCGCTTCAACGATGCGGCGCAGGCGCTTTACGCCTTTGTCTGGGGCAAGGTCTGCGACTGGTATGTGGAACTCTCGAAACCGCTTCTGCAGGGCGAAGACGCCGCTGCCCAGGCCGAGACCCGCGAAACCATGCGCTGGGTGATGGATCAATGTCTGATCCTGCTGCATCCCATCATGCCCTTCATCACTGAGGAACTCTGGGGCCAAACCGGCACCCGTGCCAAGATGCTGGTGCACGCCGACTGGCCCGTCTATACCGCCGCCGATCTGGTCAATGCCGAGGCCGACCGGGAAATTAACTGGGTCATCTCGGTGATCGAGAACACCCGCTCCGCCCGCGCCCAGATGCATGTGCCCGCAGGCCTGAAAGTGGCCATGCTGGTGACCGAGATCGATGAGGCCGCCCAGACCGCCTGGGACCGCAACGAGGCGCTGATCAAACGTCTGGCGCGCATCGACAGCCTGACCAAGGTGGATGCCCTGCCCAAGGGCTGCGTTTCGATCTCGGCCCCCGGTGCCTCCTTCGGGCTGCCGCTCGCCGATATCATCGACATCGACGAGGAAAAGGCGCGCCTGGAAAAGACCCTTGGCAAGCTGGCCAAGGAGCTGGGCGGTCTGCGTGGGCGTTTGAACAACCCGAAATTCGTGGCCTCCGCCCCGGATGAGGTGGTGGAAGAGGCGCGCGAGAACCTGGCGCTGCGCGAAGAAGAAGAGACCAAGATCAAAGAGGCGCTCGCCCGTCTCTCCGAGATCGGCTGACGGTCAAGACATAGCCGCCCACCGCATGTGGGCGGCTTCCTTTGAATTTGCTTGCCATTTCTAACGCATTTTTGAGATTTTGAAGCAGGAAACGGGGAAAATCGGCCAAGGCAGCCCATTGTCTTTGCGCCTCTTCTGTTTCAGCTTGGCAAAAACAATAAAGGGATTCCGCATGCCAAAAGGATATTGGGTGGCCCATGTCGATGTCGATGACATGGAACGTTACAAGGACTATGTGGCGGCAAATGCAGCGCCTTTTGCAGAATACGGCGCGAAATTCCTGGTCCGCGGCGGCCCCAAGGAAGTGCGCGAAGGCAAGATGCGCGCCCGCACGGTGGTGATCGAATTCAAGGATTTTGAAACCGCCAAGGCCTGTTACGACTCGGTTGCCTACCAGGATGCCAAGGCCTTGCGTGACCCGGTCTCGACCGGGGATATGGAAATCATCGAAGGCTATGATGGCTAAGTGCCGTTGGCCGCTGTTCATTTGCAGGGTAATCTGACCTCATGCTGAAAAAGTTCTTCCAGGCCCTTCGCCCGCCGCAACCCCCGGCCCTGCCGGACCCGGATGCCGAACTGGCGCTTGGCGCATTGATGGTGCGCGTGGCGCAGTCGGATCGGGACTATCAGCTGGAAGAGATCAGCCTGATCGACCGGATCCTGGCGCGGCTTTACCAGCACAATGCGATCGAGGCCGCCAAGGTCCGCGCCAACTGCGAGAAACTGCATGCGGCGGCCCCGGAAACCGATACCTTCGGGCGCCTGATCCGCGAAACCACCGGGCTGGACGAACGGCTGGCGGCGCTGGATGCGCTGTGGGAGGTGGTGCTGGCGGATGGCAACGAACACGAGGGCGAGGTCAAGATCGTCGAGGACGCGCGCAAGGCCATGGGGCTGTCCTATGCCGACAATGAGGCCGCGCGGGAACGGGCTCGGCAAAAGCTGGGCGCCCCGACAGGAAAGGGTGAATGATGTTCCAGGAACTACTGAAGCGCCTGCTGTCTCCGGCCCAGGAAACCCTGGGCGACAGCGATGCCCGCCTTGCCCTGACCGCGCTTCTGGTGCGGGTCGCGCGGTCCGACCATAACTACGCCGAGGTGGAAAAGGACCGCATCGACCGCATCAACCAGTCGCGCTACGGGCTGGACATGGGCGGCGCGATCCTGCTGCGCGAAGAAGCCGAAGCGATGGAGGCAGAAGCCCCCGACACGGTGCGCTTTACCCGGGCGATCAAGGATGCGGTGCTCTACGACGACCGGATCGCGGTGATCGAGGCACTGTGGCAGGTGGCCCTGGCCGATGGCCAGCGGGATGCCGATGAAGACACGCTGTTGCGGCTGTCCTCCAGCCTGCTGGGGGTGAATGATCGTGACAGCGCCCTGGCCAGACAACGGGCGGAGGCCGCGCAATGATTGCCTATCTCGGAATGTATGATCGTCCGGAGACCGCCGAGGCCAACGACCGGCTGTGGAGCGCGATCCGCAACGCGCTGGCGGGATCCTTTGACGGGCTGCCCGAAGCTCCCGACCGCAACAAGGATGCCTGGTCGGCCTGGACCGCCAAGGATCTGGTGCTTGGGCAGACCTGCGGCTGCCCGCTGCGCACGCGTCTTTACGGCGAGGTGCAGCTGGTGGGCACGCCCGACTATGGCCATGAAGGCTGCGCGCCGGGCCATTACTACAGCGTCTTTGTCACCCGCAAGGAGGGCGGCATCGGCACCCTTGCGCAGGCTGACGGCAAGACATTTGCCTATAACGACAGCCTGTCCCAATCGGGCTGGGCCGGGCCCTTGATCCATATGCAGGACGCAGGGCTCTTACCCGGCAGCCTGTTGGAAACCGGTAGCCACAGGGAATCGGCGCAGGCCGTTGCCGAGGGGCGCGCGGATTTTGCGGCTCTGGATATCCTGTCGTGGCAGATGATCCAGAAATACGACGATTTTGCCGCCGATTTGCAGGTGGTTGACCGCACGGGCGCCACGCCGGGACTGCCCTTCATCACAGCACTTGGCAATGATCCGCAGGTGCTGTTCGAGGCGCTGGAACAGGCCATTGCGACCCTGGACGCCGAAGCCGCCGAGACGCTGCATCTCAAGGGGATCGTCCAGATCCCGATGGCCGACTACCTGGCGGTTCCCACCCCCCCTGGCCCGGTTCTGACCGAGCAAAAGATCCGCGCGCGCGCAAAGGCGTAAACCGCCGATCATTTTGTCGACAGCACTGCCCAATTCGCAGCATTCCCGACCAGATCAGGCGGTTTGCACATTGCATTCCGCCTTTTTTTGGGTCCAATAAAGAAAAATTTCACCAACCGGACGATGCTGACCTTGACCACCGCCATGACCGTTACGACGCCTGAGACAGACACCACGCCCGTGCTGGAGATCCGTGGCCTGCACAAATCCTATGGCGATCTGGAGGTCATCAAGGGCGTGGATATCACCGCGCCGCGCGGCTCGGTCGTGTCGCTGATCGGCTCCTCCGGCTCTGGAAAATCCACGCTTCTGCGCTGCTGCAACCTGCTTGAGGACAGCCAGCAAGGCGAGATTCTATTCAAGGGCGAACCGATCCAATGGAGCGGCAGCGGCCAACACCGCCATCCCGCCGATCCCAAACAGGTGCTGCGCATCCGAACCAATCTTTCGATGGTGTTCCAGCAGTTCAACCTCTGGTCCCATATGACCATTCTGCAAAACGTGATGGAAGCGCCGTTGACGGTGCTGAAACGCGACCGTGCCGAGGTCGAAGCCTCTGCCCGCAAGTATCTCGACAAGGTCGGCATCGGCGACAAATGCGATGTCTACCCGGCGCAGCTTTCGGGTGGGCAGCAGCAGCGCGCCGCGATTGCCCGCGCCCTGTGCATGGAGCCCGAGGCGCTGCTGTTCGATGAACCCACATCGGCGCTGGACCCGGAACTGGAACAGGAAGTGGTGAAGGTGATCAAGGATCTGGCCGCCGAAGGGCGCACCATGATGATCGTGACCCATGACATGAACATGGCCGCCGATGTATCGGACCATGTCGTCTTCCTGCATCAAGGGTTGATCGAGGAACAAGGCCCCCCGGACGAGGTCTTTGGCAACACCCAATCCGAACGCCTGAAGGCTTTCCTGTCCTCGACCAAACGCTAAGACAATAAACGACCAATAACCAACCAAACGGGAGTAAACTCATGAAATCCATTCTTCTCGGCACCGCTGCCCTGGCCCTGACCGCGGGCGTTGCTCTGGCAGACACCGTGCGCCTTGGCACCGAGGGCGCCTACCCTCCCTACAACTTCATCAACGACAAGGGTGAAGTGGACGGTTTCGAGCGCGAGCTGGGCGACGAGCTGTGCAAGCGCGCCGCACTCACCTGCGAGTGGGTCACCAACGACTGGGATTCGATCATCCCCAACCTGACCTCGGGCAACTATGACGCCATCATCGCCGGCATGTCGATCACCGCGGAGCGCGAGGAAGTCGTCGACTTCACCCAAGGCTACACCCCGCCGTCGCCCTCGGCCTATGCCGCACTTTCCGCAGATGTGGACCTGGCCGGTGGCATCATCGCAGCCCAGACCGCGACCATCCAGGCCAACCACGTGGTCGACACCGGCGCCACCCTGGTCGAATACCCGACCCCGGATGAAACCATCGCGGCCGTCGTCTCTGGCGAAGCCGATGCGGTTCTGGCCGACAAGGACTTCCTGGAGCCGCAGGTGGAAGGCTCTGATCTGATGTTCGTCGGCGGCGATGTCCCGCTCGGCGGTGGCATCGGCATGGCCTTCCGCGAAAGCGATGACGAGCTGCGCGGCAAATTCGACGCGGCCATCACCTCGATGAAGGAAGACGGCAGCCTGAACGCGCTGATCACCAAATGGGAAGTGGGCGGCACCTGGTAAGCCCTGCCTGCCCTTTCCAAATGACTGGCAAAGGGGGGCAAGGCTCCCCTTTGCTGTATTTTCCAGTTGCTCCCGCGCTCCGCCCTGTAAAGGCGCTGCGCGCGTGACATAGACGAAGAGGTCAGCCATCTTTTCCTATTGCTCAGACCCGGCCAGCCTGGAGGGCCTCCAGTGGCTGTCCTGCTACCTGACCACCGGAAAGCACATGGGGTTCTATGTCGCTTTTGGGACGGTCCTCTTGCTGCTGGCCATCACGGCTCCGATGGCGCTCCTGTTCGGTTTTGGCGGCGCCATCGCGGCGCGCGCCCATTTCCTGCCCCTGTCCTGGCTGGGCAAGGGATATATCGCCATCGTGCGCGGCGTGCCGGACATCGCCTTCTTCCTGTTCTTCGTGATCGCGCTGGATCAGGGCATCGAATGGCTGCGTCACACAATCAAATGCCCCGACTGGGATCAGCCGATCCGCCAGGGCAGCGATTTCCTAGTCTGTGACATTGCCAAGATGCCGCTTGGGACCTCGCCGCAATGGATCCACGAGGTCTACGGCTTTACCCTTGCTGTGGTGACCTTTGCCATCGTCTTTGGCGCCTTTGCCGCCAATGTTCTTTATGGCGCCATGACCGCCGTGCCACGCGCGCAGATCGAAACCGCCGAAGCCTATGGCATGACCCGGCGACAGGCCTTCTGGCGCATCACCGTGCCGCAGATGTGGACCTACGCCCTGCCCGGCCTGTCGAACCTGTGGATGGTGCTGATCAAGGCCACGCCGCTGCTGTTCCTCCTGGGCGTCGAGGATATCGTCTATTGGGCGCGCGAGCTGGGTGGCAGCAAGACCGCCAAGTTCACCGACTACCCCCATGGCGACTGGCGCATGTGGTACTTCCTGGCGCTGCTGGTCTTCTACCTCGCCTTCACCAAGGTGTCCGAGGTGGTGCTGGAGCGGATCTCGGCCCGTCTGTCGCATGGACAAGCCACGCTGGGCGGCGAAGCGCAAAGGAAAGCGACATGAGCTGTCTTGAGACCATCGAAGCCTATGCCATCCGTTCGCTGGGCTATGGCGAACGCCTGCTGCCCCGCAGCGATTTCACCCTGTGCGAGCATTTCACCCTGATCGGATCGGGGATGATCTGGAACATCTACTTTGGCACCCTGGCGGTCATCAGCGGCTTCTTCTTTGCCAACCTTCTGGCGGTGGCCAAGAACTCGCCCTCTGCGATCTGGCGCAAACCGGCGGAGTGGTTCATCTTCGTCTTCCGCGGCTCGCCTCTCTTTATCCAGTTCTTCTTTGCCTATTTCCTGTTCCTGGAGCTGAAAGGCATCTCGCCGATTCTGGATGCCTTCTCCTCGGCCTGGCTTGGGGCGCTGGTGGTTCTGTTCCTCAACACCTCTGCCTATAGCGCGGAAATCTTCTACGGGGCGCTGCGGTCGATCCCCCGCGGCGATGTCGAGGCGGCCGATGCCTATGGTCTGACCGGCTGGCACCGCTTCCGCCGCATCATGTGGCCAACGATGATGCGGCTGGCCTGGCCCTCTTACACCAACGAGGCGATCTTCCTGTTTCACGCCACCACGCTGGTGTTCTTTTCCGGCTTTCCGGCCTGGCGGCAAAAGGGCGATGCGCTTTATTATGCGAACTACTTTGCGGACAAGACCTTCAATCCCTTTGTCCCCTACCCGATCCTGGCCTTCTACTTCATCCTGTTGACGCTTTTGATCATCGGTCTCTTTGGCCTGGTGAACAAATGGCTGAACCGGCATGTCCCGCAAGAGCGCAGGGCAAAACTGAGGCTGAAGCCAAACCTCATTCGCTAAGATCACCTGCAGTGCAACAGGTAGAAATGGCTCCTTCGGGGGCCATTTTTCGTGCAGATCCTCACTCTCGGATTTTTTTGATCAAATTTTGATTGCGTCTTTCCTTGGCTCCGGTAGAACTATGAGCACCAACAATGGAGCCCCAAATGGACCTCTCTGGCCTCAGAACCGTCCGCATTGCCGCCTGTGACATGAATGGACAGATGCGCGGCAAACGCATGCCCGCAAGCCTTGCCCTCAAACTGGATGACGGCACCGCCCGAATGCCTGTCTCGGTTCTGAACGTGGATATCTGGGGCCGCGACATCGAGGACAGCCCGCTGGTCTTTGAGACCGGCGATGCCGATGGCATCCTGTTGCCAACGGATCGCGGCGCTGTCCCCATGCCCTGGCTCAGCACCCCTTCGGCACTGATCCCGATGACCATGGTTCTGGAGGACGGCACGCCCTTCCTCGGCGATCCACGCCAGGTTCTGGCGCAGGTGCTGGAGCGCTACACGGCGCGCGGCTGGAAAGTCGTTGCCGCGACCGAGATGGAGTTCAACCTGGTGGATGACGGCGGGGCGCAGCCGGGGCCGCCCATTGACCCATTGACGGGGCGCGAGCTGGATCAGCAATCGGTGCTATCGGTGGCCGAGCTTGATGCCTTTGATGCCTTCTTTTCCGATGTCTATGAGGGCGCCGAGGCGATGGGCATCCCCGCCAAGGACGCCATTTCCGAAGCAGGCCTCGGCCAGTTCGAAATCAACCTCGATCACCAGGACGCCATGCGCTGCGCCGACGATGCATGGCTGTTCAAGGCCCTGGTCAAGGGCCTGGCGCGCAAACACGGATTTGCCGCCACCTTCATGGCGAAACCCTATGCCGAAGAGGCCGGGAACGGCATGCATGTGCATTTCTCGGTGGTGGATGAGGCCGGGGACAACATCTTCGACAATGGCACCGATACCGGGTCCGACCTGCTGCTGAATGCTGTGGCCGGCTGTCTGGCGGCGATGCCCGCCAGCACGCTGATCTTTGCCCCGCACGGCAATTCCTACGACCGGCTGATCCCCGGCGCCCATGCGCCCACCAGCGCCGCCTGGGCCTATGAAAACCGCACCGCCGCCATCCGTATCCCCGGCGGCAGCCCCAAGGCCCGCCGGATCGAACACCGGGCCGCGGGCGGCGACATCAACCCCTATCTGATGCTGGCCACCGTGCTGGGCGCGGCCCTCGTGGGGATCGAAGACGCGATGCAGCCCCCCGCCCCCTCCAGCGGCAATATCTACGACATCAAGGGGCTGCCACAGCTTGCCGCCAGCTGGGCCGAGGCCATCGATCTGTTTGAAAGCGATCCGCTGATCGCCCGCATTCTGCCCGCCATGGCAATCCGCAACCTGGTGATGACAAAACGGCAGGAACTGGCCGAATTCGCCAACCGCCCGCAAGAGGCCCACTGGCTGTCCTGGCTTGAGGCGGTATGATCTCTTGCCCGAGCATCATGTATCGGATAGGGTGAATTTGATCAAATTTGGTGACCTATGAAAATCGGCATTCTGCAAACCGGCCATGCCCCCGAAGACCTGATCGAAAGCTCGGGCGACTATGACGAAATGTTCCGCACGCTTTTGGGGGGGAACGGCTTTGAATTCCAAACCTGGGCTGTGGTGGATGGTATCTTCCCGGATGGACCGGAAGAGGCCGATGCCTGGCTGATCACCGGATCCAAACACGGCGCCTATGAGCCGCACGCCTGGATCCCCCCGCTGGAGGAACTGATCCGCCAGATCAATGCCCGCAAACAGCCCATGGCGGGGATCTGCTTTGGCCATCAGATCATCGCGCAGGCTCTTGGCGGCACGGTTGCCAAATACGATGGGGGCTGGGCCGTGGGTCATGTGACCTATCAGCAAGACGGCAAGGAAATCACCCTTAACGCCTGGCACCAGGATCAGGTGATCCAGCGCCCCGAAGGCGCCCGCGTGCTGGCAGGGAATGCCTTCTGCGAGAATGGCATCCTGGCCTATGGCGACCACATCTGGACCGTGCAGCCCCATCCCGAGTTCTCGAACGGCTTCGTGCAGGGCCTGATCGAAAAACGCGGTCGCGGCGTGGTGCCGGATCAGATCCTCGACAGCGCCGCCCAAGGTCTGAACACCCCCGTAGACAATCCTGAAATCGCAACCTTCCTCGCAGAGTTTTTCAAGAAAGAGAGGACCTGATGTCCGCCTGGCTCGACGCCCTTCCAGATGCCGCAAAATCCTACCTGGAGGGCCGTCGTCTCGACGAGGTTGAATGCATCATCTCGGACCTTCCGGGCATCGCCCGAGGCAAGGCGGTGCCAGCCAGCAAGTTCGAGAAACAAGAGTATTTCCACCTGCCCGACAGCATCTTCTACCAGACCATCACCGGCGACTGGGGCGAGGCTGCCGGAGAGGATGGCTTCATCGAACGGGACATGATCCTTTACCCCGACATGACCACGGTGACGGCAGCCCCCTGGACCGGCGACTGGACATTGCAGGTGATCCACGATGCCTATGACCGCGACGGCGACCCGATTGCCTGCTCGCCGCGCAACGTGTTGAAGCGGGTGGTTCAGCTCTATCATGACAAGGGCTGGGATCCGGTCGTGGCGCCGGAGATGGAGTTCTTTCTGGTGGCGCGCAATGTCGATCCCGCCCATGAGATCAAGCCGATGATGGGCCGCTCGGGCCGCCCCGCCGCCGCGCGCCAGGCCTATTCGATGACGGCTGTTGATGAATTCGGCCCGGTGATCGACGACATCTACGACTTTGCCGAGGCGCAGGGCTTCGAGATCGACGGCATCACCCAGGAAGGCGGCGCCGGGCAGTTGGAAATCAACCTGCGCCATGGCGATCCGGTGAAGCTGGCGGATGAGGTCTTCTACTTCAAGCGCCTGATCCGCGAGGCCGCGCTGCGCCACGACTGCTTTGCCACCTTCATGGCAAAACCGATCGCGGATGAGCCCGGCTCGGCCATGCATATCCACCACTCGATCATCGACAAGGAAACCGGCGAAAACATCTTCTCCGGCCCACAAGGCGGTGAAACGGATGCCTTCTATCACTTCATCGCCGGGCTGCAGAACCACCTGCCCGCCGGCGTCGCGGTGATGGCGCCCTATGTGAACTCCTACCGGCGCTACGTGAAGGACCACGCCGCCCCCATCAACCTGGAATGGGGCCGCGACAACCGCACCACCGGGATCCGCGTGCCGCTCTCCGGCCCCGCGGCGCGCCGCGTGGAAAACCGCCTTGCCGGGATGGACTGCAACCCGTACCTCGGCATCGCCGTATCGCTGGCCTGCGGCTATCTCGGTCTCATCGAAGAGGAACGCCCCCGCCGCCAGTTCAAGGGCGACGCCTATGAGGGCGACGGCGACATTCCCCAGGTCATGGGACAGGCGCTGGATCTCTTTGACGAGGCCAGCAAGCTGCACGAGGTCCTCGGCCCTGAGTTCGCCCGCGTCTATGGCATCGTCAAACGCACCGAATACGAGGAATTCCTACAGGTGATCTCCCCCTGGGAGCGTGAGCACCTGCTGCTGAACGTCTGATCCTTGGTTCCTGCCGCCCGCGCGGTGCTACACCGACCAAATCCCGCGCCGCTGATCCCGGCGCGCCCCGTCTGCATGAGGTGATCCCATGGGTTTGAACCTGCTCTATTCCAATGACCGCAAGGGCCACTACCCGGACAGCTGGTACGCGGCAACGGCGACCGCAACCGCGCCATTTCCCGCGCTAAAGGGCGATATCCGGGCCGATGTCTGCATCGTTGGCGGCGGTTACACCGGCCTGTCTGCCGCGCTGCACCTGGCAGAGGCTGGCATGGAGGTGGTCCTCCTGGAGGCACACCGCGTCGGTTTTGGCGCCTCTGGCCGCAATGGCGGGCAGCTTGGCAGCGGGCAGCGCATGGATCAGGAAGGTCTCGAAAGCCTGATGGGTGAGACAGAGTCCCGGAAACTCTGGCAATTGGGGGAAGAGGCGAAGGATCTGGTGAAATCCCTGATCGCCCGTCATGACATCGATTGCCACCTGAAACCAGGGGTGGCCTGGACCGGCTCCTCCCACGCTGAGGTCAAACATCTGCACGACTATGGCCACCACCTGCAGGAGCGCTATGGGTACGATCAGCTTGAAATCCTAGACCAGAGCGCTTGCCATGCCATGTGCCCATCACCGGATTACAAGGGCGGTTTCCTTGACCATGGCGCGGCCCATCTGCACCCGCTGAACTATGCCCTGGGCCTGGCCCGGGCGGCCGATGCGGCCGGCGCAAAGATCTATGAACAAAGCGAAGCCCTGGAGATCAGCGAAGGCGCCAAGGTCAAGCTGCGCACGGCGGCAGGCAGCGTCACCGCCGATCACCTGATCCTGGCCTGTAATGGCTACCTTGGCGGGCTCAACCGTCAGGTTGCGGCCCGCGTGATGCCGATCAACAATTTCGTGGTCGCCACCGAACCCCTGGGAGACAGGGCGACCGAAGTGCTGACCCGCGATGTGGCCGTGGCCGACAGCAAATTTGTGGTCAACTACTTCCGCCTCAGCCACGACAAAAGGCTGCTGTTCGGCGGCGGCGAAAGCTATGGCTACCGCTTTCCCACCGATATCGAAGCGACGGTGCGCAAGCCCATGCTTCAGATCTTCCCGCACCTGCGGGATGTGCGCGTCGATTACGCCTGGGGCGGGACCCTGGGCATCACCATGAAACGCATGCCCTATCTTGCCAGGCTGGCGCCCAATGTCCTGTCGGCCTCGGGCTATTCCGGCCACGGGGTCGGCACTGCCACCCATGCCGGGCAGTTGATGGCGCAGGCCATCAAGGGACAGGCCGAAGGCTTTGACACCATGGCCCGCGTCCCCGCCCCGGCCTTTCCCGGCGGATCGCGCCTGCGCTCGCCGCTATTGGTGCTGGCAATGACCTGGTTCGCCATGCGGGACCGTTTGGGGCTCTGATCGCGGCGCAAACACGCACAGCCTCTCCTGCGACATCGCAACAGTTCTGTGAATTTTTTCCCGTCCGACGGTTGAAGCCGGGCCTTTTGCTTGGCTTTACCCGCCTGCTGTTTTAGAATTACCAAATCAGATATTTGGGAAATTGAAATATGACGCTGCCCCCGAACGTTCATGACGCCGAACCGATCCCCGCAGCCGCCCGCGAGGCGATTGACGCGCTGATGCAATCGGGCGACCTGTTTCGCTACACCGCCCCAGAGGATGCCCCCGTCGCCCTGCTGGAACAGGAGTTCGCGGAACTGATCGGCTGCAAATATGCCCTTGCGGTCTCCTCCTGCTCGGCAGCGCTGTTCCTGTCGTTGAAGGCGCTGGGCCTGCCCCGTGATGCCCGTGTGCTGATCCCCGGCTTCACCTTCGCGGCCGTTCCCTCCTCTGTGGTGCATGCCGATTGCATCCCCGTTCTGTGCGAGGTGGGCGAGAATTACCGCATCGACATCGCCGATTTCGAGACGCGTCTGGATCAGGACATCTCGGCCGTGATCATCAGCCACATGCGCGGTCACACCTCGGACATGGATGCCATCATGGCCCTGTGCGCGGCCCGCGACATCCCGGTGATCGAGGATGCCGCCCATTCGCTCGGCACCACCTGGAACGGGCAGAACATCGGAACCATTGGCCGGGTCGGCTGCTTCTCCTTCCAGTCCTACAAGATGATCAACGCGGGCGAAGGCGGTATCCTGGTCACCGACGATGCCGACCTGGTGGCCCGCGCGGTGATCATGTCGGGGGCCTATGAGCACAACTGGCAGAAACACAAAGGTCCGCGCGGTGAGAACACTCCGGACCTGGCCGAGGCCTTTGCCAAATGGCAGAACCAGCTGCCGCTCTATAACCTCCGGATGAGCAACCTTTCCGCCGCCGTGATCCGCCCGCAGCTGCCGGAACTGGCGCGCCGGGTGCGGGACGGGCTGACGAACCATGACTATGTGGCGGACCGCCTGAATGCCGCCCCCTATTTCGACGTGCCCGCCCCGCTGGCGCCTGAACGGCGCGCGCCGGATTCGATCCAGTTCAATCTGGTCGGCATGAACGAGGAAGAGATCAAGGCCTTTGCCAAATCCGCCGCCGAAAAGGGCGTCAAGGTGCAGGTCTTTGGTCTCTCCACGGACAATGCCCGCGCTTTCTGGAACTGGCAATTCCTTTCGGATCTGCCCGAACTGCCGCAGACCCGTGCCATGCTGATGAAGGCCTGCGACGTGCGCCTGCCGGTGCGTCTGACCAAGGCGGAACTGGATATCACCGTCGATATCCTGCTGGCCGCAGCCAATGAAACCATGGGCCGCGCCGCAGCCTGACCCTTCGCCATGGACGCGCCCGCGCCGCGCCTCTGCGCGGCGCTTGGCCCAACGGCTCCGCGCCGCCCGTCAGGGCTGCGCAGGATCGGGCGGGAGCGCCCCCGCCAAGGCCCTTCCCAGAGACGAAAAAACCCGGCAAAACAGCCGGGTTTCATCAGGTCAGACATGGAGCAGGCTGCCGCCAGAGCCGCGTCACCGGATCACTTGATCCTGGACAGCTTGTCCTGCAACTCGCTCAACTGGCGCTTGATCGCATCCAGATCCTCTTCCCCTTCGCTGTCGGACCCTGCGCTGTCCGGTTCGGGCGTACTGCTGCCCCCGGTCCAACCGCTGGACAATCCCCCGGTCATCGCCTTGAGGAAGGCTTCCTGCTGCGCCTTCATCGCCTCGAACCCCGGCATGTTCGCCATCGGGTTCATCGCATTCATGTTTTCCATCATCTTCGACTGACTGTCGCGCAGCATGTCAAAGGAGCTCTGCAGGAACTGCGGCATCACACCGCCGCCCGGCACCATGTAGCTGCGCACAAGATCGTTCAGCACATTGACCGGCAGCACGTTCTCGCCGCGGCTTTCATGTTCGGCAATGATCTGCAAAAGATACTGGCGCGTCAGATCGTCTCCGGTCTTGAGGTCGACGATCTGCACCTCGCGCCCATCCCGGATGAACCCGGCGATATCCTCCAGCGTGACGTAATCGCTGGTCTCGGTGTTATACAGGCGCCGACTGGCGTAGCGCTTGATAAGCAGGGGCTTTTCCTGTTCCGCCATGTCATACCTCCCCAGACATGATGCATTGCAGAAAACCCTATGCGAGCGCAGAACAAAAGAAAAGCCTCGCAGGGCCTTAGGCGGAAAATGTTCCCCTTCCTGCCCTCAGAGCCTGCAAAAACCGCTTGACCTAAAGTTGGCTTGAACTTTTACACAGCTCCCCCCAACGGCAACTGCACAGGACGGGCTGCGACATGCGCGTATTGCTCTTGGGGGGCACCGGCTCCATCGGAACCGCCATCACGCGGGAACTTGTCCATCATGGCCACTCGGTGACGGGACTTGCACGCTCGGAGCAATCCGCGGCCCGGCTGGCAGAAATTGGCGCCCTCCCGCTACGCGGCAATCTCAAGGAGCCGCAGCGCTGGTCCGACAGGGTGCACCATGTGGATGCGGTGATCCAGGCCGCTGCCACCTTCGAAGCGGATATGGGAGAGACCGACCGCAAGGTGATCACCGAGCTGCTGAACCAGGCGGCCCGGCGCGACACGCCGCTCAGGTTTCTCTATACCGGGGGCTGCTGGCTGTACGGCGCAACCGGAGAGCGGATTGCCGATGAAACCACCTTCAAACGACCAATCTCCAGTTTCGAGTGGATGATAGCGCAGGCCAGGCAGGTGCTCACCGCAAAAGGCGTGTCAGCAGCGGTTCTGCACCCGGCGATGGTCTATCACGAGGATGGTGGCGGCGTTTTTTCCCGCTATCTGGACGCGGCCCGCCGGGAGGATCCGATCGAGGCCTGGGGTGGCCTCGGCACCCGCTGGCCGCTGGTGCATCGTGACGATCTGGCCCGGGCCTATCGCAGCCTGTTGGAGCGCCCGGATCTGACCGGTGAATTCAACGTCTGCGCCCAGTCCGGCGTTCCCGCCCACGAGATCATCAGTGAAATCACCCGTAGACGCGATCACGCCTCGGGCTATGTGGTGCGCACCCTGAAATATGTGCTGTGCAAATACGGCGATTGGGCCGAAGGCCCGACGCTGGATCAGCAACTCTGCGCCGAGAAACTGAAACTCTCATGCGGCTGGGAGCCAGAGCACCGCTGTTTCACCCAGGCAGCCTTTTAAGCCCGAGGTCATTGGCCCCGGACCCGAAACGAAAAGGGCAGGCCCGCGTGGCCTGCCCTTTCATCACATGTTGGCACCGATTGGGAGGAGAGCTGGTGCCTCCATGTGTTGGTTCTTACTTCGCGGCCGCTTTCTTGGCTGCGGTGGTCACCTCTTCGGTGGCCTTCTTCACAGCGGCGGACGCCTCTTCGCTGATGTCCTTACCGGCGGCCATCAGCAGCTCGACGGTTTCGGTCTGTGCCTTCTTGGCGATCTCGGCGAAGGCAGCCATGTTTTCGGCGGCCACTTCAGCGGAGGCGCTGGCGAAATCGGTCGCGGCCTTTGCGTAATCGGCCGGCTCTGCCTGGGCCTTGGAGACGGCGCCCAGCTTGGCCAGGGTGTCTTTGGTCCATTTGGTCGAGATTTCCGCGGACTGCTCAGCGGCGCCCAGCGCAACTGCTGCCAGCTTCTCGTTCAGAGCGGCGGAGTTCTTGAAGGCATCTTCCATGGCTTTGGTGTCCATCGGGAATGCGCCCATCATGTCTTTCATCATCGCAGTAAAATCTTGGGTCTTAGCCATCGTACTGGTTCCTTTCGCTGCAGGATCCGGGACAACCCCGCCTGCCCTTGTCTGAAACCAATATGCTTTCTGCAGCGCAGCATTTCAAGAAATTTCTTGCCGCACTGCAGAAAATCTTCGCAAAGGCTTTAATATCAGGATCTTGCAACCTTGCGCACATAGCTCCCCGGGGCCGCAGCCAGGGGTGGATGCTGCGAATCACCGGGTTCTCGGGCCGGAACCTGCTTGCCGGAGCGCTTCTTCAGCCAGGCCTCCCAGCGGGGCCACCAGGAGCCTTCGTTGAAGGTGGCGCCCTCCATCCAGGCCTCGGCATCGCCTTTCAGATCGTCATTGGTGTAATGACCATATTTGTTGCGCGAGGGCGGGTTCACGATGCCCGCGATATGGCCCGACTGCGACACGATGAAGGTCTTGCTGCGCGATCCCATCTGCTGCACGCCGCGGTAGCAATCCTTCCAGCGGGCGATGTGATCGGTCTCGCAGGTCACCGCCATCAGCGGCACATCCACATCCCGCACATGCAGCTTGTGGCCGAGGATCTCGAAGCCGTCATTGACGAAATCATTGCTCTGGCACAGGCCGCGCAGATACTGGATCGCCATCTTGCCGGGCAGGTTGGCGCCGTCGCCGTTCCAATAGAGCAGATCAAAGGCCGGCGGCGTCTCTCCCATCATGTAGCTGCGGATCGCTGGCGCGTAGACCAGATCATTGGCCCGCAGGAACGAGAAGGTCCGCGCCATGATATAGGAAGGCAGCAATCCATCGTCGCCGATCTGCTCTTCGATGGCATCGACGAAATCGTTCTGCAGGAAGGGGGTGAATTCGCCCTGATCGCCAAAATCGGTGAGCGCGGTAAAGAAGGTGGCCGATTTCACCGATTTGTCGCCGCGCTGTTTCATCAGGGACAGCGTCAGGCTCAGCGTGGTTCCGGCGATGCAATAGCCGACGGCATTCACCTGCTTGACCTTGCAGATCTTTTTGACCTCATCGATGGCGGTCAGGAAGCCTTCCTCGATGTAGTCTTCCAGGCCCACATCCGCATAAGAGGCATCCGGGTTCACCCAGGAGACGACGAACAGCGTGTAGCCCTGCTCTGTCACCCATTTGATCAGGCTGTTCTGCGCCTTGAGGTCGAGAATGTAGAACTTGTTGATCCAGGGCGGGAACAGAATGATCGGTGTTTCATGCACCGTATCGGTGGTGGGGCGATACTGGATCACCTCCATCATCCGGTTGCGAAAGACGACCTCTCCCGGCGTGGTGGCAAGATTGCGACCAACCTCGAAGGCGGTGTCATCGGCCAGACGCACAATCAACTCCCCGTCGTTGGCCTCCAGATCGGCAACGAGGTTCTCAAGCCCCTTGATCAGCGACTGTCCCTCGGTCTCCAACGCCCGTTCCAGGGCATCCGGGTTGGTGGGCAGGAAATTGGTCGGCGCCATCATGTGGATGATCTGATCGGCAAAATAGGACAGGCGCTGCTTGTCGACCGGGTTCAGATCGTCGGCTTCCTCCACCGCGTCACGGATGGCCTCGGCATTGGTCAGATACTGTTGCTTGATGAAGCGGAAGTAGGGGTTCTTGTCCCACATCGGGTTGCTGAAGCGACCGTCCTTCGGCGCTGCGTCGCGTTCCTCCTCCACATGGCCGGTCAGAACCTGCTGCGCTTCGGCGAAATTCAGCACCGATTTGCCCCAATATTCGATCTGATGCTCCAGCATCTTGGCCGGGTTTTCCAGCATCGAGGCCCAGTACGAGGTTGCTGCACGTGCGAACAATTCGTGATTCGGAGCATCAAGTCCCGGATGATGAGGCTTCTTCGAGGCCATCACATCAACCAGCCGCTTGGAGAGTTGTTCTACTTTTTCGAGATTTTCCTTAAGCCGTTCAATGTGTTCAGGCGAAGTTTCGGCATCCATCACGTCGCTTGTTGTCATCTTAAAGAATCCCCCCTACTCTTTCTGCTGTGCAGAATTCTTACCAAAGCAGTCTACGGTAAAGTGACACGAGGTTCTAATCTCTGCGCATCATCCGCCCATGATTTGTGCAATGGGTTGCAGGGCGGACACCGAAAAGGAGCAGCCATGCGCTACATGATGTCCTACGACCTGATGGAAACCGCCCGCAACATGAACCAATGGCTGGGGGCAACGGCCTTGTCGATGGCATCCTACCCGGCCTTTTCCGCCATCCCGAACCCCGCGCTCAGCTGGATGGCAGCCTGGGGCGAGGTGACCGAGCGGACCTTTCAGCGCATGGTGGCGCGCCCCGACTGGGGGATCGGCACCTTCACCTGCGAAGACGGGAAGGACCACACGGTCGAAATCGACACGGTGGTGGAACGGGCGTTTGGAGATCTGATCCATTTCCGCGTCGTCGGCCGCGAGGTGCAGCCGCGCAAGGTACTGCTGGTGGCGCCGATGTCCGGCCACTACGCGACGCTGTTGCGCTCCACCGTCAAAAGCCTGGTGGAAAACTGCGAGGTCTATGTCACTGACTGGCATAACGCCCGCGACATCCCCGTGTCGGCCGGCAAGTTCGATATCGAGGATTACACGCTTTATCTGGTCGACTTCATGCGCGAACTGGGACCCGAAACCCATGTGATCGCCGTTTGCCAGCCCGCGCCACTGACCCTAGCCGCCACCGCTTACCTGGCCGAACAGGACCCCGAGGCGCAGCCCTCTTCGCTGACACTGATCGGCGGCCCTGTGGACCCTGACGCCACCCCGACCGAGGTCACCGACTTTGGCCGCCGCGTAACCATGGGCCAGCTGGAAGAAACCATGATCCAGCGCGTCGGCTTCAAATACGCCGGTGTCGGGCGCAAGGTCTATCCGGGGCTGCTGCAGCTGTCCTCCTTCATGTCGATGAACATGGACCGCCATTCCAAGGCCTTCATGGACCAGATCCAGCGGGTCTCCCAGGGCGAGGCCTCGGATCATGACGCGCACAACCGGTTCTATGATGAATACCTGGCGGTGATGGACATGACGGCGGAATTCTACCTGTCCACGGTCGAGCGCGTGTTCAAGAACGGCGAGATCGCCAAGAACGAATTCGTCGTCGATGGCCACAAGGTCGACATCGGCAAAATCACCGATGTGGCCGTGAAAACGGTTGAAGGCGCCAATGATGACATCTCGGCCCCGGGTCAGTGTATCGCGGCGCTGGATCTCTGCACGGGTCTGCCGGATTCAAAAAAGGCCAGCCACGTGGAGCCGGGTGCCGGTCACTACGGCATCTTTGCCGGTCGCAGCTGGCGCAACAACATCCGCCCGCTGGTGATCGACTTCATGAATGCCAACACGCGCAGCGACAAGCCGAAAGGCAAGCGCGCAAAACCCAAGATCGCGGCGGTCTGACGTCATGGCGACTGCCCCCGATCAATCCGTCTGCACCTTTTCTTGTACGTGCGGCGGATTGCAGGGGCATATCGCGCCCGAGGCGCTGAAAACAGGCACCCATATCGCCTGCTACTGCGCCGATTGCCGCGCCAATGAGATCTATCACGGGCGCCCTGACCCGGCGCCTGATCCGGTAGAGCTGTTTCAGCTGTCCCCCGATGCAATCCACATCACCAAGGGCGCAGAGAACCTGCGCCTGATGCGGCTTGGCCCCAAGGGGCTGTTTCGCTGGTATGCGGGATGTTGCGGCACGCCCTTTGCCAATACCCTGAAGACTCCGGGTCTGCCCTTTGCCGGCATGCGAACCAATCTCTTTGCCCAGCCAGAGATCTTCGGCAAGATCACCACCCGCGCCTTCATGCCCCGTCCGGGAAAGCCTCCGCTGACCAAAGGCGCCCTGTCGATGGTCTACGGCCTCTTCACGCGGATGGTGGCTGCCCGCCTGTCGGGACGCTGGAAGGAGACCCCGTTCTTCGACATCGAAACCGGCCGCCCAATCTGCGAACCGATTGTGCTCAGCAAGGCAGAGCGGACCGCCGCAACCCGGGGTTAACCGGCCGCAGACTGCCGCACCGCAGGGGTGGACAACCATTGCAGCAGGGCGCGCGTGACCGCCTCTGGCTGTTCCAGGCTCGGCAGATGCCCGGCCCCCGCAATGACTTCCAATCTGGCATGGGGGATGAGATCCGCCAGCAACTGGTGCCGTTTCACCGGCGTGAGCCGATCGTATTCGCCGCACAGGACCAGCGCAGGCACATGGCAACGGCGCGCCGCGGCCTGTTGATCCATGCGCCGCTGCAGCGCGCGGCTTTGTGCCACGAAAACATCGCTGCCAAAGGTCAGCCCCATCTGCCGCACCGTCTCAAGGATCGCAGGGCGAGCGGGAGCCGGTGCCAGGCATTCTGCCGGCAGCGCCTTTTCCAGCATCTCCGCCAGACGCCCGGTCCGCGCCCCGATGATCAAGGGCTCCCGTTCGGCCGCCTGGGCCGGGGTTTCCGCCAGCGGCGTCGTTGCCATCAGGCACAGGCGGCTGACCCGCTGCGGCGCACGGCGCATGATCTCCATCGCGATGATCCCGCCCATGGAAAGCCCCGCCAGCGCAAAACGGTCGGGCAGCATGGTCAGGATATGCGCGGCAATCGCCTCGATCCTCTCGCCCCCCAACAGGGGCGCCACGGTGACCGGAAGATGGGCCGACAGCGCTTCGATCTGGGGCTGGAACAGCCGCGCATCGCACATCATTCCGGGAAGCATCACCAGCGGTTCTGTTCCCAGCGGGCTGGATCCAACCTCGGACATCTCGTGTGTCATGCGCCCTACCTTATCGTTACTCCCGCCGAACCATCGAGCTCTCTGCGATCGGAGGTTTCCCATCAACCATGGGCAACAACAGGAAAAAGCGCAAGAAATTTGACCTCAAGATGAGACGGGAAACCCGTTCCAGCGAAAGGCACCATCTTCGGAGAGCGGAGAAAACGGGTTGTGGGCGATCTCCCAGATGTGACCGTCCGGCGCGCGGAAATAGCCGATGTAGCCGCCCCAGAACACCTCTGCTGCGGGGCGCAGGATCTCGGCCCCTGCCGCACGTGCGGCTTCCATCAAGGCGTCCACCTCCTGCGGGCTGCGCAGGTTGTGGCTAAGGGTCATCGCCCCGGTGCCCAGCGCCGCAACCGGCAGGCCGATGTCCTCGGCCAGCTTGTCGAGCGGATATAACCCCAGCGTCTGGGACATCAGATCAAAGGCGATCACCCCATCGGGGCTCTGTGCCCGCTGCCAGCCCAGCGCCTCGTAAAAGGCGGCGGCGCGCTCCATGTCGGGCACCCCAAGGGTGATCAGGCTGACACGTTGCTCCATCACTTCACCTCCAGATCGGAGAGCCAGGACAGGATATCCTGCACCGCCGTATCGGTTTGCCCCGGCGACATCACATCCCCCGCCATCACATGGGCGTAAGGATCATCATCCGGGCCGGGATCACGGTTCTGTAGCTTAACCAGCCCGCCCCAGCGCGCGGCCACCTTTTGCGTCAGGTCCGGGCGCACCACCTGATCCTTTTCAGAGAACCAGAACAGGGCCGGGATGCGCGTCTCTTCGAGCTTCAACTGCGTGACCGCCTTCACAAGTGCGGCCATCGGCATTGCCGCCACCGACGGGTACGATGTGGTCCAGAACCGTTCATGCTCCGGGCTGCGCGCCGGGAAGGAGCGTTCTTTCCCGGCCAGCAGCGGCAGCCAGTGACGCGCAGCGGGCCAGGTCAGCAGGGCGGCCACCGGGTGATTGATGCCATAGTTGGGCGAGACCATTACGATCCCCGCCAGATCGCGCGACAGTTCGGGATCCAGCGCCGCTGCCGTCATCAGCGTGGCCCCGGTGGAGGTGGCAATCACCACCACGCGCTCGCCTACCTTACGCGCCGCCGCCAGCGCCTCGGCCAGATCCTGCATCCAGTCATTGACGGTAGGCTCAGCCATGGCCGAGCCCGGGCGCCCGTGACCGGCCAGCCGGGTATAGACGAGGTTTGCACCCAGCGCCTGCGCCACGCGGTCCGGCACCGGGCGGATTTCCTCGGAGGTGCCCGAAAAGCCATGGATATAGACCACCGAGACGGGCGTGCGCGCCTCAGGCTCCCCCGCCCAGATCACTCGTTTCTCGGTCCCCGGCGTGATATCGGAAAAGGCGCCTTCCACACGTTCAAAATAGGCCGCAACTCCCCCATCGAATTTCGCGGGATCAAACGACGCCTTCAGATCCACAGGTTCATAGGGGCCAAAGGTCCAAAGCCCAGCCCCAAGAACCCCCAGCCCAAGGACGGCCTTTCCCAGCGCCCCCAAGATCCCCTCCATTACGCATCCCCCAGCACATCCAGCACCGCCTTCTCGATCAGTGTCAGGCAGGCCGCATCAGAGAACCGGTGATCTGCATCCTTGACCAGGGTCAGGCGCATATCGGCGCAGTCCGCATGGTCGAGCAGCCGGAGCGCCGTCTCGGTGGAAACCGCCGTGTCGGCCGTCCCTTGCAGGCAGCGCACCGGGAAGGGCAAGCTGAGCGGCGCGCGCAGGACAAGGCGGTTGCGCCCATCCTCGATCATGCGTTTGGAAATCCGGTAGGGCTCCATATAGTCGCTGGGCAGCTCCACATAGCCCTGCGTCTCCAGTTCGGCCTTCTGGCCTTCGGTGAAGCTGGCCCAATAGCCGTCCTCGGTGAAATCCGGTGCGGCGGCGATTGTGACCATCCCCGCAATCCGCTCTGGCCGCACGCGTGCCAGCAGAAGCGCCTGCCAGCCCCCCATGGAAGAGCCGACCGGCACGATGGCTCCATCGGTCAGCGCATCAATGGCTGCCAGCGTATCCTCATGCCAATCGCCGATACATCCCTCTTCAAAGGTACCCGAGCTTTCGCCATGGCCGGAATAGTCGAACCGCAAGAAGGCGCGGCCTTGCGCCTTGGCCCAGGCCTCCAGGTGCACCGCCTTGGTGCCTTCCATGTCCGACTTCAAACCGCCAAGGAAAACAATGGTCGGACCTGTTCCGGCTGTTAGGTGATAGGCGAGCCGCCGTCCCTGAGCGGTGTCCAGATAGTTGGCCGTCATCGCAAAATTCCTTTGTCCTATCCCTGTTTTTCAAAGCACTGCCATGTCCGGCGGCGATTTGCAAAACCAAGGTTTCACCTGCGTGCCGCGAAGATGGCCCAGGACCGCAAGCAACCGCGTTCAGATGCTCAGCGCCAAGATGCGAGAGACTTCAGCAAGTGGCCGATCCGACTCCGCCTGCCAGGTATTGAACGCCTCCTGCGCGGCCAGCATGGCTTTTTTCGAACTGGGCGCGTTTGAACCAACGCCCTCTGCCACCAGCCGGGCAACCACGTCGCGGGTAAAGACATATCCATCGCGTCCCAGATGCCGCAGCACGTAGGCCCCGGTGGTACCGCCCAGCCGAGATCCTTCGGATTTGAGCCACAGCAGGAGTTCCCCGAACCGCGCATCCGGCCAATCCGCGATTTTGCGACCAAATCCGCCTGCCTCAGCCGAGACCTCTTGGATGAAGACCGCGTTTTCCTGAACGGCCCGCACTTTTGGGGCGTTTCGCACGATCCGCCTGTCCTTGAGCAGCGCATCGAACCACTCCTCCGACATCATTGCCACGCGCCCGACGTCAAAGCCCTCGAAGGCCGCAACGATATCGTCATGCTTGTTCTCGATCACCTTGGTGCTCATGCCGGTGGCAAAGATTCCCATCGCCATGGTTTCAAGCCAGATGTGATCGGGCACGGCTGCCACCACGTCCTTGGGCTGCACCTTCGGAAGCTTGGCCTCAACGGCGGCAAGCCCGCCATGGCGTTCTATTGCAATGTCCAAAATCTCTTCAAATCTACGCATGGTCGTCTTTCAATCAAGAGAAACACCGCTGAAGCGTGAACCCGCTCCCGACAAAAGGCAAGACGGGAGACAAATACCTGCATCACAGATGATCCCTACCATCGCCTTCGGCGGCGCCAGCAGCGACCACAGTGGTTGACAGCGGCGGCGCCTCGGTCAAAAAGGGCACAGACACCATAACCCGCAACCGGGCGTTCAGTGGGCGCCAAACCGACGAGGAGCAGCCGATATGGCCCAAATCTCTCTCACCCTTCCTGATGGCAATGCACGTTCCTATGACGCAGGCGTAACTCCTGCTCAGGTGGCTGCCGATATCTCCACATCTTTGGCAAAAAAGGCAATTTCAGCCACCGTCGATGGCCAGCATTGGGATCTGCAATGGCCGATCAATGCCGATGCCTCCATCGCCCTGCACACGATGAAGGACGAAGAGCAGGCGAATGAGCTGATCCGCCACGATCTGGCCCATGTCATGGCCCGCGCCGTGCAGGAGATATGGCCCGACACCAAGGTCACCATCGGCCCGGTGATCGAGAACGGCTGGTATTACGACTTTGACCGCGCCGAACCCTTCACCCCCGAAGATCTGGGCGTGATCGAGAAGAAGATGAAGGAAATCATCAACAAGCGCGAGCCGGTGACCACCGAGGTCTGGGATCGCGCGCGTGCGGTGAAATTCTACGAGGCCAACAACGAGCCCTACAAGGTCGAGCTGATCGACGCCATTCCCGGCGACGAACCGCTGCGCATGTACTGGCACGGCCATTGGCAGGATCTCTGCCGTGGTCCACACCTGCAGCACACCGGTCAACTGCCGGGCGATGCCTTCAAGCTGATGTCCATCGCAGGCGCCTATTGGCGCGGCGACAGTGACCGCGCCATGCTGCAGCGGATCTATGGCGTGGCCTTTACAGGCAAGGAAAAGCTGAAGGCCCATCTCACCATGCTGGAGGAGGCCGCCAAGCGCGATCACCGCAAGCTGGGCCGCGAAATGAACCTGTTTCACATGCAGGAAGAAGCCCCCGGTCAGGTCTTCTGGCACCCCAACGGCTGGAAGGTCTACACCACGCTTCAGGACTACATGCGCCGCCAACAGGAACGCGGCGGCTATGTGGAGGTGAACACGCCGCAGGTGGTGGACCGCAAGCTGTGGGAGGCCTCGGGCCACTGGGACAAGTACCAGGAGAACATGTTCATCGTCGAAGTGGACGAGGACCATGCCCGCGAAAAGGCGGTCAACGCGCTGAAGCCGATGAACTGCCCCTGCCACGTGCAGGTCTTCAACCAGGGTCTGAAATCCTACCGCGACCTGCCGCTGCGCATGGCCGAGTTCGGCTCCTGCGCACGCTATGAACCCTCGGGCGCGCTGCACGGGATCATGCGGGTGCGCGGCTTTACCCAGGATGATGGCCATATCTTCTGCACCGAAGACCAGATCGAAAGCGAAACCGCCCGTTTCATCGACTTCCTGTCGAAGATCTACGCCGACCTCGGCTTCCATGACTGGACCATCAAGCTCTCGACCCGCCCGGAACAACGGATCGGCTCGGACGAAAGCTGGGACTTCGTGGAAAAGGCGCTGGGCGATGCCTGCAAGGCGGCCGGCTATGATTACGAGATCCTCGAGGGCGAAGGCGCCTTCTACGGGCCGAAGCTGGAGTTCACCCTGACCGACGCGATCGGCCGGAACTGGCAGTGCGGCACCCTGCAGGTGGATCCCAACCTGCCGGAACGGCTCGATGCGACCTATATCGGGCAGGATGGCAACAAGCATCGCCCCTTCATGCTGCACCGGGCAACGCTGGGCTCCTTCGAGCGTTTCATCGGCATCCTGATCGAGGAACACGCAGGCAAGCTGCCCTTCTGGCTGGCGCCGCGTCAGGTGGTTGTGGCCTCCATCACCTCGGAGGCGGACGATTACGTCAATGAAGTCGTGCAGACCCTGCGCGATGCGGGCGTGCGCGCCGAAGCGGATATCCGCAACGAGAAGATCAACTACAAGGTCCGCGAGCACTCGGTGGGCAAGGTTCCGGTGATCCTCGCTGTCGGCCACCGCGAGGTGGAAGAGCGCACCGTTTCCGTGCGCCGCCTGGGCGAAAAACAGACCAAGGTCGAAAGCCTGGCGGATGTAACAAAGGCCCTTGGCCGCGAGGCAACACCGCCTGATCTTCTGTAACATTTGGCGCAGATCAATCGCTTCTTCCGGCTCCCACCTGGGGGCCGGTTTTCGTTTGGGGCGCAAATTCCCTTTAAACACTGACCCTTGAATGCATTTCACCTGTCACGGGTTCTGACGCACGCGTGAGGCACAGCCTCGTGAATTCAAAGCGCTGTGCAGCTGGGCTAGAGTGTTCTCGTACCCCAAGCGGATCACATCGATACCGCATCCCATACCGAGGAGGACACTTACATGTCGAAGCACGCCAAATCTCTTGCTGTCGCCAGCGCCGTTGCCGCAGCCCTGACCGCAGCAACCACCATGCCTGCCGCCGCCCAGAGCAAGGAAAAATGCTATGGCATTTCCCTGGCCGGCAAGAACGACTGCGCCGCCGGTCCCGGCACCACCTGCGCCGGCTCTTCGGTTGTCGATTACCAGGGCAACGCCTGGACGCTGGTCGATGCAGGTACCTGCCTTGACATCGAACTGCCGGAAATGGCCGATGGCACCGCGCGCAAGGGCTCGCTGGAACCGCTGGAACGCGACCTGCCCGCATAACCCTCTCTCCATAGCGGGGGGCGCAGGATCGCGCCCTTCGCGCCATCCCTGTTGATGTTCGCTCTTCCCGAAGTGTCAGGATACGCCATGTTGGACAGCACCAGATCTGACCGGCTGCCCGCCGCCCCCGGTGTGGGCTACAAGCCGCAGCATTTCGACGCCCTGATCCGCGCGCCCGAACACCGGGACGGCCCCGGCCCGGTGCGCTGGCTGGAGATCCACGCGGAAAACTACATGGGCGATGGCGGGCGCCCGCTGGCGCAATTGCGCCACCTGGCGGAGCGCTACGCCATCTCGGTTCATGGCGTGGGTCTTTCGATCGGCGGCGAAGGGCCGCTGGATGCGGATCATCTCGCCCGCCTCAAGTCCCTCGTGGGCTGGCTCAATCCTGCAAGCTTTTCCGAACATCTGGCCTGGTCCACCCATGACAGCCATTTCCTGAACGACCTGCTGCCCCTGCCCTATACCAAGGCCACGCTCTCCCGTGTCTGCGCGCATATCGACCAGCTGCAAGACGCCATTGGCCGCAAGATGCTGCTGGAGAACCCCTCCAGCTATCTCGCCTTTGCCGAAAGCGACTGGTCCGAGCCAGACTTTCTGGCCGAGGTCAGCCGCCGCACCGGCTGCGGGCTTCTCTTGGATGTGAACAACGTCTTTGTTTCGGCCACCAATCTGGAGTTCTCCCCAACCGGCTATATCGACGCCTTCGCGCTCGACAAGGTGGGCGAGATCCACCTGGGCGGCCATGACGAGGATGAGGACGACCACGGCGCGCCGCTGTTGATCGACAGCCATGGCGGCGAGGTGGTGGATCCAGTCTGGTCGCTGCTGGACTATACCCTGGGCAAATCCGGCCCCAAGCCGATCCTGATCGAATGGGACACCGATGTGCCGGACTGGCCGGTGCTGCTGAACGAAGCGGTGCGGGCCGACTGGGCCTTGTCGAAACTGGCGCCCACCGCGGTGATGGCATGACCCAGTCGCAAACGGAATTTGCCGAGGCGCTTCTTGCGCCCGAGGCCCCGGTGCCCGGCGGCTTGCAGGATGCTGCAGGGCGCCCGGCGGGGCGCCGGTTTTCCGTTTACAGGAACAATGTCGCCGCCTCCCTGACCGAAGCGCTGCACGAAGGCTTCCCGGCTGTCGCCAGTCTGCTCGGCAAGGAGAACATGGACGGGCTGGCGGGGATATACCTGCGCCAGCACCCGCCAGCATCTCCGCTGATGATGCATTTTGGCGCGGAGTTTCCCGACTTTCTCGCCGGGATGAGCCAGCTTTCCCACCTTGGCTACCTACCGGATGTAGCCCGGCTGGAACTGGCCCTGCGCCGCTCCTATCACGCGGCAGATGCAGCCCCCCTGCCCGCCGAACGCTTGGCAGGCCTCTCCCCGGATGCGCTGATGGCCGCGCGCCTGCAGCTTGCCCCGGCGGTGGAGTTACTCAAATCCGACTGGCCGCTGTTTGATATCTGGCGCTATGCCACCCAAGAGGGCGCCCCGAAACCCCAGGCCAGCGCCCAGGACGTGCTGATCACCCGCCCAGACTTTGACCCGGTGGCGCAGCCGCTGCCCCCGGGATCCGCCCAGTGGATCGCTGCCCTGCGGGTTGGGCACAGCATCGGCGAGGCTTTTGAAACCACACTCGAAATTACTCTCGATTTCGACCTATCCGCACCGCTTGCCCTGTTGTTGGAGGGGGGCGGTTTGACCGATCTCATGACATAAAGGAAATCCCCATGCGTTCTGTTGTTTCGCTTCACAACGCGGTCTTCGAGATGATCGAGACCGCGGGCAGCTGGCTTTTGCCTATCGCTGCGCGGTTCGTCTTTGCCGCAACCCTGCTGATGTATTTCTGGGTCTCGGGCGTGACCAAGCTCGGGGACGGCATTCTGGGCCTGTTCTCGCCCTCCATCGGCGCCTATTCGCAGATCTTCCCGAAGCAGCTAGAGGCGGTCGGCTATGACGTCTCGCAACTGGGGGTGTTCCACTGGCTGGTGGTGATCGCGGGCACCTGGGCCGAGTTCATCCTGCCCCTGCTGCTCATCATCGGGCTGTTCACCCGTCTGGCGGCCCTCGGCATGATCGGCTTTGTGGTGGTGCAGTCCCTCACCGATATCTACGGCCACCATGGCACCGACCTCAAAACCCTGGGAGCCTGGTTCGATCGCTTTCCCGATGGCGTGATCCTGGATCAGCGGCTGTTCTGGGTCTTCCTGTTGAGCCTTCTGGTGGTCAAGGGTGCCGGCGCCCTGTCGGTCGATGCGCTGCTGCGCGACAGGCAGATGGAACAGGTCCCGGCCTGATGGGCCGCATGTGCCAGTGACAAAGCAAAGGCCATCCCGACAAGAGAAATCGGGATGGCCTTTTGCTATTCCACTGTGCTCAGCGCTCACTCCGGCAGAAGCGCTGCCTGAACGGACTTGTCCCAGCCCAGAAACAGGGCCCCGTCCTTTTCGATCAGCGGTCGCTTCATCAGTGCTGGATGCTTGCGCAGCAGATCAAGCGGCGCCTCTGCGCGCTCTGCCTCGCTGAGCCCCCGCCAGGTCGTGGACCGCGTGTTCACCAGCTTGTCCCCGAAGGTGGCCAGCGCCTGCTCCAGCATCGCATCCGGCACGCCCTCGCCTCTGACATCGACAAGCTGCGCCTCCGGCAACAGTTTCAGCGCCTTGCGGCAGGTATCGCAGGTCTTCAATCCAAAAAGCTGCATCTTCCAGTCATCTCTCCCGTTCACTTCGCAGGCGCAATTTGCGGTAGAATTCGGATCCCAGCCTTGATTTTCGCATCATACCTGCAACAGTTGATGGCGCTTTACCACGTTTGGGTTTCGTTTGTCTTCGCACATCCGGCGCCTTGGTCAGGCTATTTGTGAATACCCCGCACCTGTTCGGGGGAGTACTACGGTAGAAGGAGACACGGGAAATGCCAAGTGGCACCGTGAAATGGTTCAACACCACAAAGGGTTACGGATTTATCGAACCCGACACCGGCGGCAAGGATGTTTTCGTTCACATCTCTCAGGTCGAGCGATCGGGATTGAAAGGGCTCGCTGACAATATGAAAGTCGGCTATCAACTCACCGAAGGTCGGGACGGTCGCGAAATGGCCGGTGAACTGGTCGAACTCTGACCGCCTGCGGGCATGATCAGAGCCTCAACAATTCTGTCCGTTTTGGCCGGTCGGGCCTCCCCTCTCAGCACGCGGATGAAGACAGGGCTGTTCAGGGCCTTCCGCCCGCACAGCGATCTTCAGGCGGGATCTTGAGCCGGGATCCTGAGGTATTCGACCAAGATGCAGCGCGGCGCTGTCAAGCGCAGGGTGCTTGTGCCGATGCGTGCCCAATCCTGCTCTGCAAACTTGGGAAAGAAGGTATCAGCCCCCTCAACCGCAAGATCCACCTCGGTGATCAATAGGCGGTCGGCGCGCTCCATCATTGCGCCATAGATCCCGGCGCCGCCGATCCCGTAGATGCGCCGGTATCCCCGCCCATAGGCCAAGTCGATGGCCTCATCGATTGAGGCGCAGACCGTCTCGGCAGCCTTCGGATCAGATGATACGACAATGTTCAGCCTGTTTTTCAAAGGCTTGACCGGCAGGCTGTCCCAGGTGAGGCGCCCCATGATGATGGCGCCCCCAAGGGTTTCCCGCTGAAAGGCCTTCAGATCCTCTGGCGCGTGCCAGGGAATGGTATTGTTCTTGCCAATGGCGCCATCGCGGGCGCGGGCTGCAATCAAAGTGATCATCTCTCGTCCTTCCCGCTCAGACCGCCACCGGGGCCTTGATCGCCGGATCGGGATCGTAGTTCAGGAACTCGAAATCCTCGTAGCGGAAATCGAAGATCGACGTGACCTCCCGTTTGATCCGCAGGCTGGGCAGGGGTTTTGGCGTGCGCGACAGCTGCTCCTGCACCTGATCCATATGGTTGGTGTAGATATGCGCATCGCCCATGGTGTGAATGAAATCCCCCACCTCATAGCCGGTCACATGGGCCAGCATCGCCTGCAGCAGCGCATAAGAGGCGATATTGAAGGGCACGCCCAGGAACATGTCGGCAGAGCGCTGATAGAGCTGCAGATGCAGCTTGCCGCCCAGGATGCGCACCTGCCACAGGGTATGGCAGGGCGGCAGCGCCATATCCGGCACATCCGCCGGGTTCCAGGCGGAAACGATCAGGCGGCGACTGTCGGGGGAGGTCTCGATCATCCGCACCAGATCGGCAATCTGATCGACGCTGCCCGCACGATAGAGCGGCTCGTCCCCGGTGGTGCCGGGAACCAGCTCCAGCCGGGGAAACCGGCGCCACTGGTAGCCATAGACCGGCCCCAGGTCACCGTTTTCATCAGCCCATTCATCCCAGATCGACACGCCGTTGTCCTTGAGATAGCGGATATTCGTATCGCCGGAGAGGAACCACAGCAGCTCGTGAACGATCGAGCGCAGGTGCAACTTCTTGGTGGTGACCAGCGGAAACCCATCGGCCAGGGGATAGCGCGCCTGCATGCCGAAACAGGACAGCGTGCCGGTGCCGGTGCGGTCACTGCTTGGCACACCGTGATCCAGAATATGGCGCAATGCATCGTGATATTGCTGCATGGTTTCCCCCTTGCCGCCCCTTACCAGCCCTTGCCCACCTGGCGGGCCGCTTTATCCACGGTCATAGCCGTTGCACGCGGTCACGCCAAGGCCCGGCGGCCAGACAAAACATATAGGACTATGGCTTTCCAGTCAGTCTTCCGCATAAAGCCGCACGCCCAGGCGCAAACCCGTTGACTTTTCGCCTGCAGCAGAAAAGGGTGAAGAAAAAACGCCGAGAACTTCGAGCAGAGGCAGGCACATCATGAACAAGATCACAGGCGCATTTATTGCGGCGCTTGCGCTATCCGCATGCGGGGGTGGCAATCCGTTCTCCGAAGACACGACGGACGCAGGCACCGGGACCGACACAGGCACCGACACCGGAACGGGCATCGACAGCGATGGTATCCCGCCGGGCACGGCCTCACCCGCTCCGGAAGTCGGCATTTTCCGCCGTGAGGGCACCAGCACCGAAGAGCCCTATGACGGCAACGGCTATGCCACCGACATCAGCTACAACCGGCGCAACGACACCTTCTCGGTCGACAACCTCGCCTTTGACGGTGACGGAACCTATGCCCGCGGCTCTGCGGTCAGCAGCCTGGGGCCCTTTGCGGTCTACGAGGCGGATGCGCAATACACCGACATCAACGACAGTGAGGCGATCAACCAGTTCACCCATCGCGCCATCTATGGCGTCAGCACCTCGGGCAATACCCAGTTCGCCATCGTGCGCACCGGCGCCTATGCGGATTACGGGTTCGGTGGCTTCATCTATCAGCGCGACAACGCCGTCACCCTGCCCTCCTCCGGGCAGGCGCAGTACAATGGCACGCTGGCCGGGATCCGCGATTTCAACGGCTCCGGCGGCCTCGAATACACCACGGCGGATGTGCAGATCGCCATCGACTTTGACGATTTCAACCCGACCACGGGCGGACGCGGAGACGCGGTATCCGGCACCCTGTCCAACCGCACCATCTACGATATGAACGGCGCCGACATCACCAGTGACGTCATCAACCGGATCAACGCCGACAACAACCTGACCCTATCGGGCATCCCGGTCGTGACCTTCGATGTCGGCCCCAACAACCTGGACGAAAACGGCGAGATCATCGGCACGCTGCACAGCAGATACACCGATGCAAACGGCGAGTTGCAGATCTACGAGACCGGCAATTACTACGCCATCGTGTCCGGCGACGATGCCGAGGAGATCGTCGGGGTTGTCGTTCTGGAAAACACCCTGGATCCGATCGCCGCCTCGACCCGTGAAACCGGCGGCTTCATCGTCTACAACAACGTCCCCTAATGCGGCGCGCCCGGCGCATAGGAAAATCAGCACATCGGGGGGGGGCGCTGCTGTTCTGCGCGCTCCTGCCCTGGGTTGGCAGCGGCCCGCTGGCCGCAGCCCCCGAAGACCGCACCGTGCTGACCCCGCCGCAGATGCGCACTGCGGCGGCCGATTTGCTGCGCCTGCGCAACCCGAGGCAGGCCATGGCGCTTGCGGATGCGCTGATTGCGCGCGACCCGCATGACCGCTCGGCCCTGCTGATCAGGTCCCGTTCCGCACGGGACCTGGGCGATTACACCCTGGCGCGCAAGGCGGCCAAACAGGCCTGGACCCTTTCCGAAACAGAGGAAGAGAAATACGCCGCTGCCCTGATCATGGCGCAGGCGCTGTCCTCGGGCGGTCAACGCACCCTGGCGCAATTCTGGCTGCGCCGGGCGGTCGAACACGCACCCGACAAGCACCTGGAGCGCCGGGCGGTGCGGGATTTCCGCTATCTGCGCGCCAGCACCCCCTGGCTGCACCGGTTCTCATTCTCGGTTTCCCCGGAATCCAATATCAACAACGGCTCCTCCGAACGCTCTTCCTTCCTGAATTACGAATTGTCCGAACTGCTGCTGGGACAACCGGTCGAGTATCAACTGGGCGGAAGCCAGCGCGCGCTTTCGGGAATCGAATATGCGCTGGGGCTGCAGTCCAGATACAGGTTTCACCAGACCGCCACGCGGGCGCATGATCTGGCCTTTTCGCTGACTGCCCGCAGCTACACGCTGTCCTCAGAGGCAAAGGCCCAGGCGCCTGGCGTGGAGGGCAATGATTTTGCCTTCACCTCCTATCAGATCGGCTATGGGCTGCGCGGCATCAACCTAGGGCAGAAGGGCGAGTTTCGCGCGGCGGCGGACCTTGGCCAAAGCTGGTACGGCGGTGAGGAATATGCGCGCTTCCTACGCCTGTCAGCCGGTCAAAGCTTCAAGTTAGACCGGGGCCGCAGGATCAACGCGCGCCTGTCGCATGAAATCCAGGACGGGATTCTCACCAGCGATCAAAACACCTGGCGCGCCGACATGTCCTACAGTTTCAAGCTGCCGTCCGGTGCCGCGCTCTGGACCAATCTGACCCTTGCCGGAGCGACCTCGAACCAGGCCGCCGATGAATTCGAGGAAATCGGCGTCCGCACTCAGCTGACGCTGGCCAAGCCCATATTCGGAGCAACCGCGCAGTTCGGCCTATGGGGACGCATCCGCGATTACGACCAGTCCCCCCATAGCCCGGACGGACGACAGGATGACCGCTTCCAGGCGGATCTGTCCCTCACGTTCAACAAGATCGACTACTACGGTTTCAACCCGACGCTTCGGATGTCTGCCGCCAAGGTGGACAGCAATATCGGACTCTACGAATCGCATCGATTTGGCGTGAATTTCGGCATTCAGTCGGCGTTCTGAGCTCCGCCCCTCGACTTTCCCGCCCTGACAGCTAAGCTCTCCCCCAAGCGAAATCTGACCAGGGAACAACTGATGCCCCTTACCTATCTGCATACCATGATCCGGGTGAAGGATCTGGAGAAGTCCATGGCCTTTTTCAAGCTCCTGGGCCTGGAAGAGACACGCCGCTACGACAGTGAAGAAGGCCGCTTCTCGCTGATCTTCCTGGCGCCTCCCGGACAGCACGAAGCGCCGATCGAACTCACCTACAACTGGGACGGCGACGACGGCCTGCCCAGCGACAGCCGCCATTTCGGGCATCTCGCCTATGGCGTCGATAACATCTACGCGATGTGCCAGCATCTGCAGGACAACGGTGTCACCATCAATCGCCCGCCGCGGGATGGGCGCATGGCCTTTGTCCGCTCGCCGGACAATGTCTCGGTCGAACTGCTGCAAAACGGCGACGCGCTGGAGCCTGCCGAACCCTGGGCCAGCATGGAAAGCACCGGCCACTGGTGAGCAGACACAACATGTCATTATGACGAAGGCGGCCCAGTGGGCCGCCTTGTTTAGTCTTGACTTGACCTTGTTGCTCGCAGGCTGAACCTACCGTGACTGCTGCAGCTGATACCGCCTGATGACAGCGGCTGCCGCTTATGCGCCTAGCCCGGACCGTTTCCGTCCGGGCGCTTGGGGGTGTGATCTGGGGGGAGGTATTCTTACCTGAGCGACGCCCCGTTTTGGGGGAACTGTTCTGGCGTCGCTGATGTCCAAACCTTGAATTCTTCAAGTCGGTGAAATGTGGCTGCCTTTTGCAGCTTTAGTCCCAAAGCGCCGATCTGGCAGGCAGGGCAGCAATTCTTGCCGCAGACCGTCACGCGGTCCAGAAACGCCTGCGCAAAAGGTCAGTAGATATAGCGGATCTGGTCAGACCAGTAACGCTCTACCCGTTTCAATGCGGTTGTGATGTCATCGATCCCCTCGCCGCTGATCACGCCCTTGCCTTCCAGGCCTTCGGCATGACGGGAGAACAGACCCGCTACGATGTCGCGAATCTCGCGGCCACGCGGCGTCAGACGCACACGCACGGACCGGCGATCGATCTCGCAACGCTGGTGATGCATATAGCCCATGTCCACCAGCTTCTTCAGGTTGTAGCTGACATTGCTGCCCTGATAGTAGCCGCGCGTCTTCAACTCGCCAGCGGTGACCTCATTGTCCCCGATGTTGAACAGAAGCAGCGCCTGCACCGCATTAATTTCCAGAACGCCGACGCGTTCAAATTCATCCTTGATCACATCCAGCAGCAGGCGGTGCAGACGCTCCACCAGTGCCAGCGCTTCAAGATAGCCAGTCATGAACCCTTTGCGGTCCTGCTGGCCAATTGGCATTTCCATACTCATGCGCATCTCCGACTCGAATTTGCTGAGACAGAGAATGCAGACAATTCCCGAAAAATCAGTTAAGCTGGATTTTTATGATTATTGATAGGTTTGCGATATGTCGTGCACCAGGTCCCGAAAGACATCAGGCGCGCCGACTTGCCCCGTAACCCATTGATATAAATCCTGATCGTTCTCATGAAGCAGACGGTCATAGAGATCAAGCCGAGCCGCATCCATACCGTCCAGATTAGCATCCGCGAAAGCAGACAGCAGGATATCCATCTCCTTGATGCCGCGCCGCATCGAGCGCATGCGCAGCCTTTTGAGTCGATTTTCACGGGTTTCCATCTGTTCTGTCATCAGAATCGCTCGTCTTATTGGGCCGCGTTTTGCAGCAGGGTTCGCAGTTTCTTCTCCAGCCTCGCGGCGCGGTCGGAATTGGCACGCAGCTCGGTGCGCAGGTCCCGCAGCTCGCTCAGCACGGCGGCGAAATCGCCTGTCTCAAGCTCCAGATCGCCAGGTTCGGACATGCCTTCTCCCTCGCCGGTCAACAGCCAGCTCATGGAGACATTGAGCAGCCCCGACATCATCGACAGCTTGTTGGCACGTGGCTCAGAGAGATCCTGCTCCCAGCCCATCAGCGTGGATTTCTTCACCCCGAGCCGCCGCGCCAGCTGGCTCTGGTTCATGCCGGCCGCCTCGCGCGCCGCAGCCACCCGATCCCCGAAGGTCGCAGCATCGGGGCCGAACCAGTCTGTCGTTTCATTGGCCATTTTAGCTCTCCCTTGATCGATTGGGCCGATGCCGCTTGATCGTGATTTGGCCGCACCCTATGACAGTTGCCAGCAACATTCAAACCGAGGCCTTTTGCCATGTCTTTCCTGTCCGCAACACTTTCTCGCGTGAAACCGTCACCCTCCATCGCGATCAGCACCCTGGCGGGCGAGTTGAAGGCGCAGGGCCGCGACATCATCGGCCTGAGCGCGGGTGAACCGGATTTCGACACACCGCAGAACATCAAGGATGCCGCCGTCGCCGCCATTGCAGCGGGCAAGACCAAATACACCGCCCCCGATGGCATTCCAGAACTGAAAGAGGCGATCTGCGCCAAGATGAAGCGCGACCACGGGTTGACCTACATGCCCAACCAGGTCTCGGTCGGCACCGGCGGCAAACAGACGCTGTATAACGCGCTGATGGCCACCCTGAACCCCGGTGACGAGGTCATCATTCCGGCGCCTTACTGGGTCAGCTATCCGGATATGGTGCTCTTGGCAGGCGGCACGCCGGTTGCGGTAGAGGCCACGCTGGAAAACAGTTTCAAGCTGACGCCCGAACAGCTTGAGGCCGCCATCACACCAAATACCAAATGGTTCATCTTCAACTCCCCGTCCAACCCCAGCGGCGCAGGCTATAGCCGGGCCGAGTTGAAGGCGCTGACCGATGTGCTGATGCGCCATCCTCATGTCTGGGTGATGACGGATGACATGTATGAACATCTGGTCTTTGACGGGTTCGAGTTCTGCACCCCGGCCGAGGTGGAGCCGGGCCTTTATGAGCGTACGCTCACCTGCAATGGCGTCTCCAAGGCCTATGCCATGACCGGCTGGCGTATCGGCTATGCCGCGGGCCCCGAACATCTGATCGCCGCCATGCGCAAGGTGCAGTCGCAATCGACCTCCAACCCCTGTTCGATCAGCCAATGGGCCGCGGTAGAGGCGCTGAACGGTCCGCAGGATTTCATCGCGGAAAACAACGTCGCCTTCAAACGCCGCCGGGATCTGGTGGTGAGCGCCCTCAATGCAATCGACGGCATCACCTGCCCCACACCAGAAGGGGCATTCTATGTCTACCCTTCAATCGCCGGGCTGATCGGCAAGACCTCCCCCAAGGGCACGGTCATTGCCGATGACGAGGCCTTTGCCACCGCATTGCTGGCCGAGCAGGATGTGGCCGTGGTCTTTGGCGCGGCCTTTGGCCTGTCGCCGAATTTCCGCGTCAGCTATGCCACCTCGGATGAAGCCCTGGTGGAGGCCTGCCGCCGCATCAAAAGCTTCTGTGACAGTCTGAGCTGAACCGGAGAAACCCCCATGTCGACCGCGCTGCCAGAGTATTACTTCCGCGTCCGCGACAACGGCGCCTTCGTGTTCCGGGTGGATACGGAAAACCGGCAGCGACGGATCGACATGGATCAGATCGCGGTTGTGAACATCCGCAATGGCGAGATTCGCGCCCACGGGGATCGCGAACTCAGCTCTCGCGACCTTGCCGAGATCAAGGCCTGGATGGACGAGCGCAGCGAAACGCTGGCCCGGCGCGAGGTGGACGATATCCATCGCGCCGTGGACCATCTGAACCTGACCACCCATTGGGTGCAGAGCCGGGCCAGTGACGCGCAGCTGGACGAGGTCACCGATGCGCTGTTGATGGCCATGCACGATCTGCGCAGCGTTCTGGTGCGCAAGAAGGCAGATCGGTTGATGCGCCAGCGCAAGGACTGATCCTCCTGCTTACTGCGCAGGCGAAGGCGAAGGCACCGTCAGGATCGACCGTCGCCAGAATCGCAACAGCAGGAAAAACCCGGCGCAGCTCAGCCCGATGACCAGCCCGTACCAGACACCGACACCGCCCCAGCCGAAGGTGAAGCCAAAGAGATAGGACGCCGGGATACCAATTGCCCAATAGCTCAGCGCGGCAATGACCATCGGCACCCCGGTATCCTGCACCCCTCGCAACAGCCCCAGGGCCACGACCTGCATGCCGTCCATCAGCTGAAACAGGGCCGCGGCGGCCAGCAGCCCGGCCCCGATCAGCAGGATCTGCGGCTTGTCGGGATCGTCGGGGGCCAGGAACAGCGAAATCAACGGATCCGGCGCTGCCAGGAACAGCACGATCGTCGCCAGGGACATGGCCAGCGACAGGACGATCACCACCCGTGCGCCCCGCGCCATATGCAAGCGATCCCGCCGCCCAAAGGCATTCCCGGCGCGGATCGTTGCCGCATTGGACAGGCCCAGATGTACCATGAAGGTCAGCCCCGACAGGGTGATGGCCACCCCATGCGCCGCCAGAGTGGCCGTGCCCAGCCAGCCCATCATCATCGCCGAGGCGGTGAACAGGCTGATCTCGCTGAGATTGGTGAGACCAATCGGCAGCCCGAGGCGAAACACCAGACCCAGCATCTCCCAGTCGGGACGGTGAAAGTTGCGCAACAGCTCATGTTGGGCCAAGGCCCGCAGCGCGTAGATCAAGATGGCAACAAGCGACACGCCCTGGGTCAGGATCGACGCCAGCGCCGCCCCCTCGATCCCCATTTCGGCGGCGCCAAGGTTGCCAAAGATCAGCGCGTAGTTGACGACAGCATTCAGCACCGCGGCCAGAACGGTGACCCACAGGACAATCTGGGTGCGCTCCAGGGCGGCTAGGTAGGACTTCAGCACCATCACCAACAAGGCCGGGAACAGTCCCCACCCGGCAAGCCGCAGGTAGGTTGCCGCATCGGCAGCCACCCCGTGTTTTTGCCCCAAGAGCAGAAGGATCGGCTCGGAATACCACATGGCGGGCAGCGCGATGACCCCATAGCCCAGCGACAGCCACAGCCCCATGCGGGTGGTCCGGCGGATCTGGCGCTCCTCCCCCGCCCCGGCCGCTGCCGCCACCAGGGGCATCACCGCAAAGGCAAAGCCGGCACCCAGCATGAAAAAGACAAAGAAATAGGAGCCGGCCAATGTCACCGCCGCCAGTTCCTCGGCTCCATACCATCCCAGCATGATCGTGTCGGTCATTCCGATCGCAAACTGGGCCACATGCCCGCCGATCAGGGGCAGGCCCAGAACCGCCACGGCACGGGCATGGTCACGATATGCTATCCTAGTCTCCATGGATCCGCCTTATGCCCGGCAAAGGGGGCTGGCAATAGGCCTCAACCGGTTTTCTGCGCCACGCCCATCTGCAGCCACAGGTTTGGGAGGCGCCGGTCAGTGACGCAGTGTCACCAAGAATTCACGCAACAATCACTTCACATGCCGGGTGCGCGAACTACCGTTGCTCCACTTATTGACAGGAGAGCATTCATGCGCGAACAGTTTACAGTGATCGGCCTTGCCGCAGGTCTGGCCGCAGCTGCGCCAGGCGTGGCATCAGCAGAGAACCGGATTGACCGGATCCGCCCGGACGCCCCGGAGCTGGCAGCCTTTGGCAGCTATGCAATCGGCGTTCAGACGCTGGAGTTCGTCAACCCGGGCCAGCATGACATTCTGAACACCACGGCGGACAGCCAGCCGCTTTATGACCGCCCGCTGACCGTGGAGGTCTGGTATCCGGCGGCAGATGCAACCGCCGCGGGCGGCAGTTATCAGACCGTGCTGCGCGATGGCGTCACACCCACCACCCTGCAGGGCCGCGCCACCCGTGCCGCCACGCCGGTCAGCGGAGCGCGTTTTCCCCTGGTGGTGATCTCGCACGGCTATCCGGGCAACCGTTACCTGCTGTCTCACCTGGGCGAAAACCTTGCCTCCAAGGGCTATGTCACCGTCTCCATCGATCACACCGACAGCACCTATTCCGATCAGGCGGCCTTTGGCTCGACCCTGTTGAACCGCCCCTTGGACCAGAAGTTCGTCATTGATCAGATGGCCGCGTTGGAAGGGCCGTTGGGCGAGATCACCGATACCACGCAGACCGGGGTGATCGGCTATTCCATGGGGGGCTACGGGGCGCTGATCTTTGCAGGGGCCGGGGTGACCGAAGCCTCCACCGGATATAGTTGGGGCACCCCCGCGGGCCTGCTGAAACGCCACCAGGCCGGGTCCAACAGCCACGCCGCGCTGATCGACGAGCGGGTCAAGGCGGTGATCTCCATCGGCCCCTGGGGCATGAATACCGGTTTCTGGGACGCCGCCGGGCTGGCTGGCGTTGAAAAACCCATCCTGATGATGGCGGGCGGCGCCGACGATGTATCCAAATACCCCGCCATGCGGCAGATCTTCGAAGGCATGGTCAATACCACCCGCCACCTGCTGACCTTTGAGGCGGCCAATCACAATGCCGCGGCCCCCATGCCTGCCCCCATTGAAAGCTGGGAGCCATCGGACAAGCTCGATTTCGTGCCCTTCGAGCACTATACGGATGCGGTCTGGGACACCAACCGGATGAACAATATCGCCCAGCATTTCGCCACTGCCTATATGGATCTGCATCTGAAGGGCGATGCGGAGAAGGCCGCCTATCTTGACCTCATTGTGCGCGCCGCCGATGGCGTCGTCGATCTGGATGATAACGGCAAGCAACAAGCAGGACATAGCTACTGGAAAGGCTTTGCGCCGCGCACCGCGCAGGGGCTGACCTTCGAAACCCTGCCCAAAGGGAAATAAAAAGGCATGCGCCCCGCCGCTGGCCTGCATCCTGCGGCGGGGGCTATGTCACAGCGCGCGCAGCATGATCTGCAGCGCCAAGGCGGCAATCACCGCACCGGCCAACAGTTCCAACCCGGCAGCAAGGGCCAGTGCCCCGCGCCCCTGCAACCGCTGCAGACTGCCCTCGCGCAGGAAGACCGAAGCCACGGCAACGGCAACTGTCACGCTGGCGGTTCCCAACCCCATCACAAAGGCCCCCGCGATCCCGGCGTAAAGGACATCCATCCGCCAGGTCACCAACAGCAGAAACACCGCCCCGGTACAGGGACGCATCGCGACCGCACCAATGATCGCCAGGGCATCGCGCAGACCGTGGACCTGTGCCGCTTCCTCAAGGGTCGGGCCGTGCCGGTGCCCGCAGCTGGGACAGGTGCCACCATGATCATGGTCGTGGTCGTGATGATTATGCTCATGCACAGGCCCGTGGTCGCATCCCGCATGATCTTTATGCAGCTCTTGGGCGCGAGCGACAGGACGCAACGCCCACAATCGGCGCCCGCCGCGCAACACAAGGTAAAGCCCCAGACAGGCAATCAGCCCATAGGATATCGGCGCCAGGACCCCCTCGGCCACGTCGGTCAAACGCTGCCTGCTCCAGTCGAACGCGACCAGGCCACCGGCCACCAGAACCACCGCCGTGGCCGCCTGCGCCAGGGACGAGGCCACCGCCAGCCCGGCCAGCCGCGCCAGGGCAACCGGCCTGCCGATGCCATAGCCTCCGATCACCAGTTTGCCGTGCCCCGGTCCGGCCGCATGAAAGAACCCATAGGCAAAACACAAGGACAAGAGCGACATCAGCGCCCCCGGTTGCCCTGCCTTCAGCGCCCTCAGCCCGCGTGCCAGAGCGTTTTGCGCCTCGCGCTGCCCCTCGGCGGCCCAGCGCGCAACGTCCTGTGCGCCGCCAAATCCCCAAAGCCAGAGAGCCACGGCAACAACGGCAAGGGCAAGAACAGCCGTCAGGATCCGCATGTCACCCCTCGCAGATCAACAATACGGTGTCCGCAAAGGCCGCGCCCACCTCTGGGTAGGCGGTCTCGGCCTGATCGGCGGGCATGGCATAGAGCAGCTCTTCAACCAGAGTATAGGCCCGGTCGAGATCCGGCGGCGTGATGTCCACCCGGCATCCCGGGCTGACCGATACCTCTTGGGTGACGGTATAGGCCGTATAATAGGTGGGATCATAGGCCTTGATGGTCACCCCATCCGCCGCGACAGGCTGCTGGAGGGGGCGCCGGTGGCGGGTGACGATCCGCCCGTCCACGACCTCGGTCGAGACATGTTCGGGCGCACCCAAGGCAATCGGCGCCTCATTGCGGCTCAGATAGGTATCGCCGGCATAGCCCGCGGTCCAGCGCAGGTCGAACCCCTGCAGAAGGCCCAATTCGGCCGGGTTCAACCGGCCATCCATATCGCCATCAAGACCGAGATCCTCGAAGACGAGGAGCGAATAGAATTCATCGTAGACCCATGTGACTTCCACCGCATCAAGCCGCCCGCCCCCGTCAACGGAAAGCGAAAGCCCTGTGTCCACAAAGACATGCGGATGCGCCTGCACGGCGGCAGGCGCAAAGATCAGGGCGGCACAGGCTGCAAGGCGGGCTTGGATCAGGGTCATTTCAAAGGTTTAGCGACCCCTGAGCAGACCGGCAAGTGCTCCCCCTGCAGTAGCCCGTGTACAGTGGCAATAGTCAGCGCATGCGGGTGTCGGGATGCAGCGCCTTGCCAAGGATGTGGTCGGACCTGTGGATCACATGATGCGCCTGGCCAATGATCAACGGATCCGGTGCCGTGGCGATTTCGGGATCCTTGTCAGGATAGTCCAGCGTGCTCAGGAAATGGCGCATGCAGTTCAGACGCGCGCGTTTCTTGCAATTGGACTTCACCACGGTCCAGGGGGCATCGGCGGTATCCGTATAGAAGAACATCGCCTCCTTGGCCTCGGTGTAATCGTCCCACTTGTCCAGCGATGCCTTGTCGATGGGCGACAGCTTCCACTGTTTCAGCGGATCGGTCTCGCGCGATTTGAAGCGGCGCAGCTGTTCGTCCTGGGTGACCGAGAACCAGTATTTGTAGAACCGGATGCCCGAACGCACCAGCATCTGCTCCAGGTCCGGCGTCTGGCGCATGAACTCCAGGTATTCGCTGGGTTCGCAGAAGCCCATCACACGCTCAACGCCCGCCCGGTTGTACCAGGAGCGGTCATAGAGCACGATTTCACCGCTGGTGGGGAGGTGCTGCAGGTAGCGTTGGAAATACCACTGGCCGCGTTCTTCATCGGTTGGCTTGTTCAGGGCCACCACCCGTGCGTGGCGCGGGTTCAGGTGTTCGGTGAAGCGTTTGATGGTTCCGCCCTTGCCGGCCGCATCGCGCCCTTCGAACAGCATCACGAATTTCTCGCCGGTCTCCAGCGCCCAATGCTGCACCTTGAGCAATTCGGCCTGCAGCTTGGCCTTTTCATCCTCATAGGCCTTGCGGGCCATCTTGCGGGCATAGGGGTACTTGCCACTTTCAAAGGCACGGCGGATCTCGTCCGGCGCGGGCTTGGTTGCGGCGCTGTCGGTCTGGCCATTCGCTGGGGCTTGGGGCTGAGGGGGGGATGTCGGCATCTGGTACTCCTAATAAATCAAACTTGGGACGGATCCTAACATGGCTCGCCCCATCCATCGCTGACCTGTGTCAAACAGATTCAAAAACTGCCGGTGACGTGACGAACCGCTTGCACGGTCGGGGTCGCCGCACCAGCCTGTGACGAAAACCGGAGGATCTTGTAGTGCAGACAGGTTTCGAGACCCTGAACGGCCAGCCGTTCTACGTAAGGTGCTGGGGTGATCCCTCTCTGCCGCCCCTGCTGATGTTGCATGGCTTCCCCGAATATGGCGGTGCCTGGCAGGAGCTGGCAGAGCAGATGTGCCACCGCTTTCACTGCATTGCCCCGGATCAGCGCGGCTATGGGCAAAGCTGGGCACCGCAAGAGGTCGAGGATTACGCCACCTCCAAGCTGGTTGCCGACATGGCCGCCTTGATCGACCGGATCGGAGCGCCGCTGACCGTTCTCGGCCACGATTGGGGGGCGGCGGTGGCCTATGGGCTGGCGATGTTCCGCCCCGAACTGGTGTCGAGGCTGATCATCGCCAACGGGGTGCACCCGGTGCCCTTCCAGCGCGCCCTGGCCAGTGGGGGGCCGCAGGCCGCTGCATCACAGTACATTCTATCCCTGCGGCGGGAGGGATCCGAGGCACGGCTGATGGCCGATGACTTCAAGATCCTGCGCGCCCTGTTTTCCGCCCATATGGATCTTGGCTGGCTCACCGGCGAACAGCTGGACGCGTATAAGGCCGAGTGGTCACGCCCCGGGCGCATGCGCGGCATGGTGAACTGGTACCGGGCCTCGCCCTTGCAGGTTGCGCGGCCAGAGCAACCGATCCCGATGCCCGAACTGCCGCTGGAGCGCCTGCATGTACCGCAGCCGCACCTGTTGATCTGGGGGGCCGACGACACCGCGCTGCTCCCGGAGGCCACCGAAGGTCTGCAAGAGTTCGCCCCGCATCTGAGCCGTGTCGACATCCCCGGCTGCGACCACTGGCTGCACCACCAGAAGCCCAAGGAGATGGCCGCCGCGATCCTGTCCTGGCTGGAGGCTTGACCACCCTCCCAGTCGGATGCGACCTCAGCTGTGGTTCCAGTCGTCCGGGTTGTCCGAATTGTTCGGGCTCAACCCCAGCACATCGCCCTTGGTGGAACAGCCCAGCCCAAGCACCGTCCGGTTGGCGTAAGAGAAATAGGCGGTGACCTGGTTGATCTCCAGGATCTGCCCGTCATCGAACCCGGCCTGGCGCAGCGCCTCGACATCGGATTGCTCCAGGCTGGACGGGGCCTGCGTCAGTTTTCGTGCATATCCCATCGCCACCTGTTGGGCAGGGTCCAGCGGCGCCGCCTCGGGATCACGCGCCTCGATCGCGGCGCGTATGGCCTGCCCGCGCGCCTCATCCCCCAGCAGCCGCTGCAAACCCGCAAAATGATGTTCGACGCAATAGGCGCAATCGTTCAGCGAAGACACCCAGACGCCCAGCACCTCGAGGAACCACTTTGGCAGCGTATTTCCCGAATGGTGCAGCACGTTCTTGTAGATCGCCATATGCCCCTCCATCGAATGAGGGCGCAGGCTGTGCACCATCATGATGTTGTCGACATTGCCACCAGGTCCGGTGACGCGATCGTAGAGCCTCTTCAGCTTGCCGGTGGCCTCGGCAAAGGGAATGGTGTTGATCCAGGCCATGCATGTCCTCCCGTGGTTGCCAGGCAGATTAGCCGTCCTCTCGCGAGGCGAAAGCCATTTGCCCCGGGGAAGCGATCACAATTCCGGCAGCTCTGCCAGTCGTGCCACCGCCGCAATGGCCGCCTTGATATCCTGCTCCTGCGTACGATGGTTGGTGATGGCTGCGCGCAGCATTGTGACTTCGCCTGCGCGGGTGGTGGAGAATACCGCCTCACCACTGTTCTGCAGGACCTGGGCGATCTTTGCGTTCAGCCGCGATTGCGCCTCGGGCGGCAGATCCGCGCGGGCCGTGAACACACAGACGTTGGAGACGACCCTGCCCCCCAGTGCCATCCTGGGGTGTTCCTCGACCTCCGCCCCCATCAGGGCTGCAAGGGCGCAGTTGCCCGTGATGGCGGCGGCAAAGGCCGCTTCCCCGTATGCCTCCAGCGCGCACCAAACCTTGAGCGCGCGATTGCCGCGCGACAGATCGATGCCGTAGTCGCAATACCAGGGATCACCCCCGGCAAGGCCGCTCTCGGCGCCTTCCAGATAGGCCGGGCGCGCGGCAAAGGCGGCGCGATGGGCTGCCTCATCCGCGATCAGCACGAGGCCGCAGTCATAGCCCACATACATCCATTTATGGAAATCAAGCGCGATACTGTCGGCCCGGCCGATCCCGTCACTCAAGGACCGCCAGGGGGCATCCGCGATCCGCGTCCATGCGCCAAAGGCCCCGTCCACATGCAGCCACAAGCGATGCTCTGCAGCGAGATCCGCCAGCGCATCTAGGTCATCAAACAGCCCCAGATCGACAGACCCCGCCGTTCCCACCAGTAGGAAGGGCACTGCACCTGCGTCCCGGTCTGCCGCAATCATCCGGGACAGCGCCTCTGGGTCCATCTGCCCGTCCTTCAGCGGCACCTGGCGTAGATTGTCGGCCCCGACCCCGATCAGCTCCAGCGCCTTGCGGGTGGCATTGTGCACGCCCACCCCCGCATAGGCCGCGAGCCGCACAGCCCCCTGCCCGGTCTTGCGCACATCAGGCAGTGCCCGCACCCGGGCTGCCTGAAAGGCGATCACCGTCGCCTGCGAGGTTCCCGTGGTCAAAACGCCGCTAGCGCCCTCGGGCAGGCCCATCTTGGCTCGGGTCCAGTCGATCACCGCGCGCTCCATGTAAACGGCGCCATGATCGCGCCCGCCGACATTGGCATTGACCACCGCCCCCGCCATGCCCGCGATCAGGTCCGAGGCCAGCCCAGTCCCCTGCACCCAGCCCCAGAAGCGCGGATGGATATTGCCGCCATGATGGGGCAGCACGTCCCGTTCGATCCGCCCCACCAGATCACCGCCCTGCCCGATCTGGTAGCGCTGCGGCAAATCCCCCGGCACCGGCTGCCAGGGACGATCCCGCACATGCTCGAGCTGATCCAGCGCAGCCTCCAGCATCCGATGCGCCTCGCCTCGGAAAGCCGTCCAATCCTTTGGATCCAGATCATTCCCACCTGTCATCCGCCCATGCCTCCAGCAGCTGTTTCCGCCTACATGACATATGGAAGCAAGCTTATCCACAGGGCCGCTCCCCCTCTTCCCCGCAAGGCTGACACCTGCCATAATGCCCCTCAACCAAAAGCAACCAAGAGCAGCCCGACAAAGATGGCCAACGATCTTCTGAGCACGCCTGACGCCGAAACCTATGACGCCTCCTCGATCGAGGTGCTGGAGGGGCTGGAGCCCGTCCGCCAACGCCCCGGCATGTATATTGGCGGCACCGATGAACGCGCGCTGCATCACATGGTGGCCGAGATCCTCGACAACTCCATGGACGAGGCGGTCGCGGGCCATGCCAACCGGATCGAGGTGGAGCTGCACGCCGATTACTCGGTCACCGTGCGCGACAACGGTCGCGGCATCCCGATCGACCCGCATCCCAAGTTCCCGGACAAATCCGCGCTTGAGGTCATCCTGTGTACCCTACACGCGGGCGGCAAGTTTTCCGGCAAGGCCTATCAGACCTCGGGCGGTCTGCATGGGGTCGGCTCCTCCGTGGTGAACGCGCTGTCGGATTCGATGGTCGTACAGGTCGCCAAGAACAAGGAGCTGTTCGAGCAACGCTTTTCGCGTGGCATCCCGCAGGGGCCGGTGGAAAAGGTGGGCGCCGCCCCTAACCGGCGCGGCACATCCGTGACCTTCCACGCGGACGAGCAGATCTTCGGCTCGCACCGGTTCAAGCCCAAGCGGCTGATGACCCTGGTGCGGTCAAAGGCCTACCTGTTCTCGGGCGTCGAGATCCGCTGGAAATCCGCGATTGACGATGGCGAAACCCCGCAGGAGGCCACATTCCACTTCCCCGGCGGCCTGAAAGACTACCTGTCCGAGGTGCTGGGCAAGGCCACCACCTATGCCGACGCGCCCTTTGCCGGCAAGGTCGAGTTCCGCGAAAAATTCGGCGAGCCGGGCTATGTGGAATGGGCGATCAACTGGACCCCGACCCGCGACGGTTTCATCCAGAGCTACTGTAACACCGTGCCCACGCCCGAGGGCGGCACCCATGTTGCGGGCTTCTGGGCCGCAATCCTGAAGGGCATCAAGGCCTACGGGGAGCTGGTCGGCAACAAGAAGGCAGGCCAGATTTCGCGCGATGATCTTCTGACCGGGGGCTGCGCGCTGGTCTCCTGCTTCATCGCCGATCCCGCCTTCGTGGGCCAGACCAAGGATCGCCTGTCGACCGAAAGCGCCAACCGCATGGTGGAAAACTCGGTCCGCGATCATTTCGACAACTGGCTGGCCGCTGACACAAAATCCGCCGGCGCCATCCTCGATTTCCTTGTCCTGCGCGCCGAAGAACGCCTGCGCCGCAAGCAGGAGAAAGAAACCCAGCGCAAAAGCGCCACCAAGAAACTGCGCCTGCCGGGCAAGCTGACCGATTGCACCTCCAAGGACCGCACAGGCACCGAGCTGTTCATCGTGGAAGGCGACTCGGCCGGTGGATCCGGCAAGGGCGCGCGCAACCGGGAATATCAGGCGCTACTGCCGCTGAAGGGCAAGATCCTGAACGTGTTGGGCGCGGCCTCGAACAAGCTGGGATCGAACCAGGAAATCAGCGACCTGTGCGAGGCGCTGGGGGTTGGCCTTGGCACCAAGTTCAACCTCGATGATCTGCGTTATGACAAGATCATCATCATGACCGATGCGGATGTGGACGGGGCGCATATCGCCTCGCTATTGATGACCTTCTTCTTCACCCAGATGCGCCCGCTGATCGACGGCGGCCACCTGTACCTTGCCTGCCCGCCCCTGTTCCGCCTGACCCAAGGCGCGCGCCGGGTCTATTGCCTTGACGAGGCAGAGCGCGACGTCTGGCTGGAAAAGGGCTTGGGCGGCAAGGGCAAGATCGATGTCTCCCGCTTCAAGGGTCTGGGCGAAATGGACGCGAAAGACCTGAAAGAGACCACCATGGATCCCAAGACCCGCAAGCTGATCCGGGTCACGATCGACGAGGACGAACCGGGCGAGACCGGCGATCTGGTGGAGCGTCTGATGGGCAAGAAACCCGAACTGCGGTTCCAGTATATTCAGGAGAACGCGAAGTTCGTGGAGGAGCTGGATGTTTAAAACAAGAAGACCCAGCCAGTGCTGGGTCTTCTAGTTTAAGAATTCGCGTTTACGCTGCTTTTCGAGTTTTGTTCTGCTCAGCATCGACGTTGCGTACGAACAATGTCGTCTGTTTGAGTTCACAAACCCCCACTTCCCTAATGGCCTTCAGAAATGCGCCATACAGCTGCGCTTTCCGCTGGTTATTTTCCATAGTAGCCTCTCACAGTGTTTCTAAGCGCCATTATACGCAGATAACAGTTACGCTTTGCTTACAAATAGCCACGACCCTACCATTTTAACAGATGAAAAGTGGCTCAACTGATCCAAATTCTCCGCGAACTTGCGAAAAATCGCCACATCGGCAGGGCTGCGGAAGTGAACTTTCACGTGAGGGCATGGCAGCCTTGTATCGGATTCGTTCAATACCCGCTCGAAAACCGTCGAAAGAAGGCGCGCATACTCGTCCTCACTGTAATCACCAAAGTCATATTTTGGAGCCAATATCAGGTGGCGAACTCTCAGCACCCGTCCCGTAAACTTAGGAATGAATGCTCCGTTGAGGAAACAAACAGCTTCATACGCTTCATCGTCTCCCTGAATGCCATACACTCCGGACCATTTGTCGTTAACGCAAGTCTCGATCTGATCCGCAAGCATGGGTAGGGTAGTAGGCATGTACGACACAAAGTCTTCATCAAACTCGTGACATTCTCGTTTCCATTTCTCGAGAAACTCACTCCACGAACCATCGTCATGGGACAACCGCTTCATAAAGCCTCCTATATTTCAAAGTCTTAAGGTCAAACCAAGCCAAACACAATCCATAGGAGATTCTTGCCACCATTCAACACGCGAAGCAATAACATTCTACATCCTACCACAATCCGAAGGTGTTGAACCGCTGTACTAAGCGAGATCTCAAGCAACAGGCATAGCGCCTCCCGAAGGAGAAGCGCGCGCGCAATTGCCCGTTTCCATTACCTCTGGCTGCCGCTAACCTCGCCCCAAAAACAGGGAGAGACCCATGACCCCACAGGATTTGCAGTCCGTTCTGGCCGAAGGCTTTGCCGATTGGGTGCAGGCGCTGGATCTGACCGTGACCGAGGCCAGCCCAGAGGAAACAACCCTCCGCATGCCGCTGACACCGAACCTTGCGCGCATGGGCGGGATCGTCTCGGGTCAGGCCTTGGCCGCACTTGCCGATACCTCGATGGTGCTGGCGGCCTTTGCCCATAATGGAGCCGTGCGGGCGCTGGCGACGACGGATCTGCACACGCAATTCCTGCGCCCCGGTGTGGGCACCGCGATCCTCTGCCGTGCATCCGTGGTGCGGGCCGGGAAATCGCTGGTCTTTGCCCGCGCCGAGATGAGCGAAGAGGACAGTGGCAAGCTGGTCGCCACCGCCACCGCAAGCTTCTATGCCGCATAAGGCAGCTTTGCAGCCCGCGCCTGCTGCGCTAGCCTGATGCCATGATCCTGCGTCTTGTCCTGATTGCCCTGATCCTCAGCTCCTGTGGGCGCGCATTGACGCCGCAGGAGCACGCCTTCCTGTCGGATATTCACGGGGCAGATGTGCAGGTGGAGAAGCTGCGTATCGTCGATGGCGCGCCGGTGCCGACCACCACCTTTTATCGCAAACCGCGCCCGCGGGTGGCCTGCCGTGAACGCATCCTGCCACCGATGAAGGAAGGCCGTGTCACCTCCTCCCCGGCGGCGATGACGGTCTTCAACAAGATCCTGTTCATCAGCGACTGGTACGCGGAGAACTACCTGCCCGCCTACCCCGAACGGCTGTACCTGGTGGAGGCGATGCTGCTCGCCCATGAGGTCACCCATGTCTGGCAATGGCAGAACCGGGCGCGCACCGGCTATACGCCGCTTCTGGCCGCCGCCGAGCACCAGGGCAACCCCGATCCCTACCTCTTCGAATTGGATCAAAGCCCCGATTTCCTGAGCTACGGCTACGAACAGCAGGGCGCCATCGTCGAGGAATACGTCTGCTGCCGCGCCTTGGCGCCACAGGGCGCGCGCACCAAGCGGCTGCATGCCATGCTGAAAGAAGTGATGCCGGTCACCGACCTTCCAAAGACCCGCCAAAGCGACGTCTACCTGCCCTGGAAGAACGCCGATCTGCGCGGGATCTGCAACTAGGCGCGTTAGGCTTCCGGCTGGAGGCTTTCGAGATAGGTCATCAGCGCCGCCAGCGGGCGCGGCGTCGGCGTCAGGGTGCCGTCTACCTCGACCGGGATCAGGTCGCCTTCCAGCAGGGTTCCGAACTCCGGCATGAGGTCTGCGCCGACCTTGCCGCGCCCGTATCCATCAATCTGCGACATCACCTTGGCACGCGGAAAATCACCGCCGTGACGGGCGCTGATCCGGCGCAGATCCGGTGCCTTGCCGGTGGTCTCACGGTTGGCGATCTCTGCGTTGGTGCCGTGGCAGATGGCACAGTTGCGGTTGAAGATCGCCTGCCCCTCCTCTGGGGTGGGCATGCTGATCACCGCTTCGGTGCAGGCCACCGCCAGGGCTGCCAATACCGGAAGGGCCAACAGGGTTGCTCTTCTATTCATCGTATCGCTCCTGCCGAATGGGTCGCGCCGAATACGCTGTTTTTTCGAAGTTTAGCCGCCTCTTTGAGCAGGGTAAACCGCTTCTCCATGAGCCGCGAACACGTGCGGTTCCCGGCTCAGGAGATCTGCAGCAGCTTGCCCTGTTCAAGCCGCAGCATGCGGTCCATACGCGCGGCAAGGTCAAGGTTATGGGTGGCGATCAGCGCCGCCAGGCCAGAGCTGCGCACCAGCTCCATCAGAACCTCGAACACCTGATCGGAAGTGCCGGGATCAAGGTTGCCGGTCGGCTCATCCGCCAGCAGGACGCTGGGCCGGTTGGCAAGCGCCCGACAGAAGGCAACCCGCTGCTGCTCCCCACCGGACAGTTCTGCCGGGCGGTGCGCGGCACGTGCCGAAAGGCCGACAAGATCCAACAGCTCCCTGGCCCGCTGCTCTGCCTCTTTCGGGCGTGTCCCATCGGCCAGTTGCGGCAGGATGATATTCTCGGCGGCGGTGAATTCGGGCAGAAGGTGGTGGAACTGGTAGATAAAGCCGATATCGCGGCGGCGCAGGCGGGTGCGGCTGCCCTCCCCCAGGCCTGTGACCTCTTGCCCCGCAATCGACAGGCTGCCCGCATCCGGCGTGTCGAGCAGGCCCGCGATATGCAGAAGGGTGGATTTCCCGGCCCCGGAGGGCGCCACCAGGGCCACCACCTCTCCGGGTTGCAGCGACAGATCGACACCGCGCAGGACGTCCACCTGCGCACTGCTGCCACGATTATAGGCCTTGGTGATGCCCTTCAAATCCAACGCCATCGGCGGGTTCCCTGCGGTCAGATCATTCATAGCGCAGCGCCTCCACCGGGTTCAGCCGGGCGGCGCGCCGGGCCGGGAAGATGGTGACCACGAAAGACAGCCCCAGCGACAGTGCCACGGCAGACAGCACATCGGGCAGGTTCAGCTCGGCCGGGAGCGCGTAGATGCCCCGGATCGACGGGTCCCAGACACCGCCGCCCATGACATAGTTCACGAAAGAGAAGATCGGATCGATATAAAGCGCAAATATGCAGCCCAGGATCACGCCGCAGATGGTGCCGATGACGCCGGTGAAGGCGCCGCAGATGAAGAAGACGCGCATCACCGACCCTTCACTCAGGCCGATGGTGCGCAGGATGCCAATGTCACGGCCCTTGTTCTTGACCAGCATGATCAGCCCCGAGACGATATTCATGGTGGCGATCAGCACCAGGATCGACAGGATGATGAACATCACGTTGTCCTCCACCTCCAGCGCGCGCAGGAAGCCGCCCGAGGCATCGCGCCAGGTCCAGGCGCCGATCCCCTGCCCCGCCGCCATCATCAACGGCACGACGACGCGATCCACCGCTTCGGGATCCGCAACCATCACCTCGATCTCATCGGCGACGCCTTCGCGGTTGAAAAAGGCCTGGGCCTCGGCAAAGGGCATATAGAGCCGGGTGCGGTCGATGTCATAACGGCCGGCGGTGAAGATATAGACCACCTCATAGGCGTTAACGCGCGGGCTGGTGCCAAAAGGGGTTTTCACGCCATTTGGGGAGATCAGCTTGATCCTGTCGCCAGCACTGACGCCAAGCTCGCGCGCGACCCCCGATCCGATGGCGACGCCCTGTTCAAAGCGGGCCAGATCGCCAGAGTAGTCCTCGCTTTGCGCCACGCCCGGAATCGCCTGGAGATCCGCAGCCGAAATCCCGAAGACCTCCACCCCCGCATTGCGCTGGCGCAGATTGGCCATGACCTGCCCCTTGATCAAAGGTGCGGCGCGCATGACGCCGGGCACCTCGCCCACGCGGGCGGCAAGGTCGGTGTAGTCTTCCAATCTGCGATCCAGGCGCCCGTCCTCGGTCATCTCGCCATAGGAATAGAGCGTCACATGGGCATTGGCGCCCAGGATGGTGCCGACAAATTCTGAGCGAAACCCCGAGCGCACCGCCAGGGTGGCAATCAGCGCAAAGACCGCAAGCGTGATGCCAATCAGGCTGATCCAGGTCATCACGCTGACACCGCCCTCGGCCCGGCGCGCGCGCAGATAACGCCATGCAATGATCCATTCAAAACGCGCAAATGGCGGGGGGGAGGAGGTCATGGCTGCTCGGCTCTTTCGTGGCGCGGATTATTGCTTGCGCCAAGCCTATTGTGCGCCACAAACAGGGTCAAGCGCACCCATTTGCGACAGCCTATTCTAGCGGATCGAAAGCCCACGCACACCGCACATTCACGTGAACCTCGGCCCTACGTCCTGAGCGCCTTTCCCACCTCAACCCACGGGAAAGAGAGCAAAAATCGCGTTTTTGTGGTTTCACGGGGATCTCGCTGCCAGGTGATGGAACGTGAGGGTCGCAAGGCTATCCGGCGGACGTGTTCAACGGCAGGCTGCACCCACTTCAGCAACGAAGTCCTACACAACAACCACGGGCACAGTTTCATGACCGACATTCGAATTGTAACAACCAACACCTCCCTGCACGGCGGCACCTTCCTGACGCCGCTTTGGTTTGCCGCCCATGACGGCTCTTTCGACCTCTACACCAATGGCGAGGCAGCCTCGGCAGGGCTAGAGGCCCTGGCCGAAGACGGCAATTTCGCCCCGATCAATGACGAGGTTCTTGCCGCTGACGCAGATGCGGTGACCGGCGCCGTCCTGGGCGCCGCCGGTCCGATTGCCACCGGTGAAACCGCAAGCAGCACTGTCAGCCTCGATGGCAGCGCGACCAGCCATATCTCGCTGAGTGCGATGATCCTGCCGTCAAACGATGCCTTCATCGGCACCGAGAGCGCCATTCGCCTGTTTGATGAAGACGGCAATTTCCTGGGCGCCCAGAACATTCGCTTTGACGGCGCTGACGTTCTTGATGCCGGAACCGAGGAAAACACCGAAGAGGATGCAGCCTTTTTGAACCAGACGGCGGCCGATACAGGCGTTGATGAAAACGGCGTTGTGCATGAGCACCCGGGCTTCCTGGACGATGGCAATATCCTGGGCGGCACCAATGCGGCCGGCGCCTTCATTGATCCCGAGGCCGCGGATTTCACCCAGCCCGGCGCACAGATTGCGGACGTGCATATCAACACCGTGGAGACCTTCGAAGGCAGCCGTGGCTCGGATGTGCTGATCGGTTCGGCCTCTGATGATCTTGCGAGCGGCGGACGTGGCCAGGACGCCTTGCTGGGGCGTTTGGGCTGGGACGAACTGTCGGGGAACGCGGGTCGTGACTATCTTGATGGCGGCAAGGGCAATGACACGCTGGACGGTGGCCGTGGCAATGACGTTCTGCTTGGCGGCCAGGGTGCGGACGTCTTTGTCTTTGAACAGGGTGACAAGCGGGATCGCATTCAGGACTTCAATGCGGATGAAGACGTCCTGACCCTGTCCATCGAAGGCATCGAGAGCCTGGATGATCTGACAGCCCTCGCCGAACAACGCGGCCAGAACACGGTGATCGATTTTGGTGAAGGCGATGTCCTGGTGTTGCGCGGCCTTGAGCTGGACAGTCTGACCGATCTGAACGTGGACTTTTTCTAAGTCAGGCGGATCACCTCGGCAGCCCTCCGGTCTACTGCTGGAGGGGAAACGCAAAAGGCAGGCCATCCGGCCTGCCTTTCATCCTATCGTCCAATGGCAAGTCTCAGAAACCGCGACCGGCGGTATGCGGCTCATAGATCTTGGCGATCTTCTTCACCGCCTCTTCCGGGCTCAGCTCTTCACTCTCGCCGGTGCGGCGGCAGGTGACTTCGACCACGCCGTTTTTCAGCCCGCGCGGGCCGACTGTGATGCGCCAAGGCAGACCGATCAGGTCCATGGTGGCGAACTTGCCGCCAGCGCGTTCCTTGCGGTCATCATACAGCGGCTCAAGGCCCGCTGCGACAAGCGCTGCATAGATCTGGTTGCAAGCCGCGTCTGCTTCGTCATCGCCCTGCTTGAGGTTGACGATCCCGCAGTGGAAAGGCGTCACACCCTCCGGCCAGATAATGCCGTTTTCATCGTGGCTCGCCTCGATGATGGCGCCAACCAGGCGGGAGACCCCGATCCCGTGGCTGCCCATGTGCACCGGGATGGACTTGCCATCAGGCCCCTGCACGGTGGCACCCAGGGGATCGGAGTATTTGGTGCCGAAATAGAAGATCTGCCCCACCTCGATACCACGGGCGCTACGTTGCCGTTCGGCTGGGATCTGGTCGAACAGACCTGCATCATGGGTTTCATCGGTGCGGGCGTAGAGCGCCGTGAATTCTTCCATCACCGCGTGGCACTGGTCCACATCGTTATAGTCGATGTCCCGCTCGCCCAGGCGAATATCGGTGACGGCGCTGTCATAGAAGACCTCGGATTCGCCGGTGTCGGCCAAGACCAGGAATTCGTGCGTGTCATCGCCGCCGATGGGGCCGGAATCCGCGCGCATCGGGATCGCCTGCAGGCCCATGCGCTCGTAGGTGCGCAGGTAGCTCACCAGGTGACGGTTGTAGGCGTGCAGCGCGTCTTCCTTGGTCAGGTCGAAGTTGTAGCCGTCCTTCATGTAGAACTCACGCCCCCGCATCACGCCGAAACGCGGACGGATCTCGTCGCGGAACTTCCACTGGATCTGATACATGGTCAGCGGCAGATCCTTGTAGCTGCTGACATGGCTACGGAAGATATCGGTGATCAGCTCTTCGGCGGTGGGGGTGAACAGCAGGTCCCGGTCATGACGATCGGTGATGCGCAGCATTTCCTCGCCGTAGGCATCATAGCGCCCGCTCTCGCGCCACAGGTCGGCCGATTGCATGGTCGGCATCAGGACCGGGATATGGCCCGCGCGCATCTGTTCTTCGTGGACGATGCCTTCGATCTTCTTCAGCACCTTGAAGCCCAGCGGCAGCCAGGAATAGATCCCGGCGGCGGATTGTTTGATCATGCCGGCCCGCAGCATGTAGCGGTGGCTGACGATCTGAGCCTCGGAGGGCGTCTCTTTCAGAACAGGCAGGAAGTAACGGGACAGGCGCATGTCGCTCTCATTCGTTCGAAGGGTTTTCATGCGGTCTAAGCCATCGTCGCGCCTCAGGCAATCGGGCTTTGAAAATGAGGCGCACTGCGCTTGGACTTTCCAGGCAGAAAAATACTTGAACAATGATTTCAGTTTGTGAATGGTCAAACAAACCCATCGGAGGCGCGCATGCACGATACAATCACTGAACCCGCTCGGGAGATCCCTGTCGTGCACCGTACCGATGTGCTCGTGGTCGGCTCTGGTCCCGGCGGGCTGGCGGCGGCCTTGGCGGCGGCCCGCTGCGGGGTGGAGGTCACGCTTCTGGAGCGGTTCGGCTGCTTTGGCGGCAATATCACCACCGTCGGGGTCGAGGGCTTTGCCTGGTACCGCCACGAGCAGACGGTCGAGGCAGGCGGCATCGGCTGGGAGTTCGAGGAACGCGCCAAGGCGATGGACGCGGCCGTTCCCGAAAGCCAGTCCCTGTCCTATGAGCTGGACGCCGAAGGTTTCAAACTGGTGGCAGACAAGCTGGTCGAGGAGGCGGGCATTCACCCGATGCTCCACCGCATGTTCGTGGCGCCAATCCGCGAGGGCAACCGGATCACCGGCGTCATCGTGGAATCCAAGGCCGGACGCGAGGCAATCCTGGCCCGGCGCGTCATCGATGCCACGGGAGATGCAGACATCGCGCATGCGATGGGCGCCCCCACGATCAAGACCCCGATCGAGGAAATGCAAGCCGCCAGCGTGATGTTCCACATCGCGGGCGTCGACAAGCAGAAGTTCATGGAAGGCGTCAAGGCCGACCCGCAAACCTACAAGGACTGGTCCACCGGTGAATGGGAGGTCGAGACCTCGGGCAAGGAGGATGACATGTTCTCGCCCTTCCTGGCCAAACCCTTTGCCCAGGCCTTGCGCGACGGGGTGATCCCGGCGCATCTCAATACCATCGGCGGCACCTGGGGCGCGGTGCATGACAGCGGCGAGATGACCTATATGAACCTGGTGCACCTGGCGGGCTGCGACGGCACCGATCCCGACAGCATGACCCGGTTCGAGATCGAGGGCCGCAAGCAGGCCATGCACGCGATCAATGCGCTGAAAGCCTATACGCCGGGCTGCGAAGGCGCGCGGCTGCGCAACTTTGGCATGACCATCGGTATCCGCGACACCCGCAAGATCGACGCGCATCACAACATCACCGAGGATGAGACCCGCAACCAAGGCCGGTTCGAGGATACCATCGGGATCTACCCCGAATTCATCGACGGCTACGGCATCCTGATCCTGCCCACCACCGGGCGCTACATGCAGATCCCCTATCGCGCGATGCTGCCGAAGGGCGTCGAGAACCTGCTGGTCACCGGTCGTGCCATCGGCGGCGACAAGCTGGCCCATGCCGCCACCCGCAACATGGCCTGCTGCGCCGTTGCCGGTCAGGGGGCAGGCGTTGCGGCGGCCCTGTCGGTGAAGTCGTCCTGCAGCCCGCAGGACATCGCCATCTCTGCCGTGCAGGCCGAGTTGACCCGCCAGGGTGTGCGGATCCACTAAACGAGCCCCGGCCTGTTGACCCCATAACCCGGTTTCCCGCTCATATCGCACTTGCGGCCGCTTGGCGGTTGCATGCGCGTGCAGCATGGGCAATGACTGGACGAGACTGGCAGACAGATCATCAAAGGGCAGCTTGCGCATGGCACTACCGGCGAAGAAGCAGTTTCTCTACTGGGGCATTGCCGCCTTGGTCTTTGCGGTGGTGCTTTGGGCGCTTGGCGATGTGCTTTTGCCGTTTGTGCTGGGCGCGGCGATTGCCTATCTGATCGACCCCATTGCCGACCGGCTCGAGGCCGCGGGCCTCAGCCGGGCCGCGTCCACCGCGGTCATTACAGTCGGCGCCATGCTGACCTTTCTGCTCATGCTGCTGGTGGTCCTGCCGACGCTGATCTATCAGCTCAGCGACCTGATCCGGGTGCTGCCCGAAGCCTTTCGGGATCTGCGCGCCTTTGCGCAAGCGCAGTTCCCCTCGGTCTTTACCGAAGGCAGCCGCGCGCAACAGACCATCGCCTCCATCGCCGGAACCCTACAGGGCAAGGGGATCGAGCTGTTCGAATCGCTGGTCGGCTCGGCCATGTCCGTGGTCAATCTGCTGGTGCTTTTCGTGATCGTGCCGGTGGTTGCGGTCTACCTGCTGCTGGACTGGGACCGGATGATCGAGCGGATCGACGCCTTGCTGCCGCTGGATCACGCCCCGGTCATTCGCAGGCTGGCAGCTGATATCGACAAGGTTCTGGCCTCCTTCATCCGCGGCATGGGCACGGTCTGCCTGATCCTCGGCGTCTATTACGCCGTGGCCCTGATGGTCGTGGGTCTGAACTTCGGGCTGGCTGTGGGCTTCATTGCAGGGCTTGTCACCTTCATTCCCTACCTGGGGGCCCTGATCGGCGGCGCCCTGGCCATTGGCCTCGCGCTGTTCCAGTTCTGGGGTGAATGGTGGTCCATCGGGCTGGTTGCGGGCATCTTCGTGATCGGCCAGGTGATCGAGGGCAACTACCTGACTCCCAAGCTCGTCGGTGGATCGGTGGGGCTGCACCCGGTCTGGCTGCTCCTGGCCCTGTCGGTCTTTGGTGCGCTCTTTGGCTTTGTCGGCATGCTGGTGGCCGTTCCGGTGGCGGCAGCCTTGGGCGTGGTTGCACGTTTCCTCACGGAACAGTATCTGGACAGCCGATTGTACCAGGGACTGAGCCACCGGGATTCGAAGAAGTAACATGGCGCAACAGCTGAGTTTCGATCTGCCCGCCAAGACCGCGCTGGGCCGCGACGATTTCTTTGTGGCCCCGTCCAATGCAATGGCCGTGGCCCTGCTTGATCCCGGCTTTTCCTGGCCCAGTGGCAAGCTGGTGCTGACGGGACCGGCGGGATCGGGAAAGACCCACCTTGCCCATGTCTGGGCCAAGGCCTCGGGGGCGCGGATCCTGCAGGTAGAGGATCTGACCGAAGCCATGGTGCCCGCATTGGCCGCCGGTCCGGTGGTCGTCGAAGATGTGCCGCTCATCGCCCGGGACACGGCCGCACAGAAAGCCCTGTTCCACCTGCACAACCTGGTCCTTGCCAACGGGCATGCCATGATGATGACCGGCCGCGCGGCGCCCAATCTCTGGGGCCTCAGCCTGCCCGACCTGCAAAGCCGGGTTCAGGCCGCCACCCATGCCGAACTGCAGCCACCGGATGATGCGCTGCTCGCCGTGGTTCTGGCAAAGCTCTTCAACGATCGCCAGATCACACCGAAACCCGATGTGATCCCCTATCTGGTGGCCCATATGGACCGGTCCTTTGCCGCTGCCGCTCGCATCGTGGAACAGCTTGACCGGCTGTCGCTGGCGGAAAAACGCACCCTGTCGCGCCCCCTTGCGGTGCGGCTGATGTCGCAAGAACCGGGGATCAACGCCCCGGAAACCATCGCCGGATCCAAGAGTTGACCCAGCCCCCTTCCTTCGCCCATCCTGCAGCAAGACACCTAACGGAGCGCTCATGACCGTGACCGAGGACCCTGCCACCGCCGACTGGGGGCCCTTTGGGCGACCGCTGTTTGACGATCCCAGTGCGCGGGCGCTGTCGAGGGTGGGCGTGGTGGACGTGGGATCGAACTCGGTCCGTCTGGTGGTTTTTGACGGCGCCGCCCGCAGCCCGGCCTATTTCTACAACGAGAAGATCATGTGCGCGCTTGGCGCCGGGCTCTCGGAAACCGGGCGTCTCAATCCCGAGGGGCGCAGCCGCGCCCTGGCCGCCCTGCGCCGCTTTCAATGCCTGGCCGAAGGCATGGGATTGCCGCCTCTTTCCGTTGTCGCCACGGCCGCGGTGCGCGACGCGAGCGACGGGCCGGACTTCTGTGCCGATGTGCTGCGGGAAACCGGGCTCAAGATCTGGGTCATCGACGGGCGCGAAGAGGCGCGGCTATCGGCGCAGGGGGTTCTCTTGGGCTGGCCCGGCTCCTATGGTCTGGTCTGCGACATCGGCGGCTCGTCCATGGAGCTGGCGGAAATTCACGACGGCGAAGTCGGCAAGCGGGTGACCTCTTCCCTGGGGCCGTTGAAACTGCGCGACATCAAGGGCGGGCGACGTGGACGCAAGGCGCATATCGCCAGCGTGATGGATGAGCTGCACGCCGAGATGGGCAAGCAGAAGGACCGCCTGTTCCTGGTGGGCGGCAGCTGGCGCGCCATCGCCCGAATCGACATGGCGCGGCGCGGCTATCCCCTGAAGGTGCTGCACGAATACCGGATGAGCGCAAAGAGCGTGCGTGAAACACTGAAGTACATCGAGAAGCGCGACCTTGAGGAGCTGCGGGCCGAGACCGGGATTTCATCGGCGCGGATGTCGCTGGTGCCCTATGCCATCGATGTGCTGACCCGGCTGGTCAAGACCTTCAAGCCCAAGGATATCGCGATCTCCAGCTACGGGATCCGCGAGGGGCTGCTGTATGAACAGATGCCCCAGCGCCTGCGCGAACGCGATCCCCTGATTGAAGCCGGCCGTTTTGCCGAAGCCAAGGACGCGCGCATCCCGGGCTTTGGCAAGACGCTCTATGATTTCGTGATCCCCCTGTTCAGCAACCGACCGCACACGAAAAAGCGCCTGATCAAGGCCGCCTGTCTGCTGCATGACGTCAGCTGGCGCGCCCATCCCGATTATCGCGCCGAGGTCTGTTTCGACAACGCCACCCGCGCCAATCTCGGCGGGCTGAAACACTCCGAACGCGTCTTCCTGGGGCTGGCGCTGCTGCACCGCTACCGCAACAAACGCCAGGGAACCGCTTTTGAATACCTCTATGACCTGCTGGACGAAAAGGGCCAGAGGGAAGCGGAGATCCTTGGCAAGGCGATGCGGTTTGGCGCCATGCTGATGGTCAGTGACACCGGCGAAATCGGCGCATTCAAATGGCAGCCGCGCAAGAAGCACCTGACGCTGGAGCTTCCGCGCGCGGCAGAGCCTCTGTATGGGGAGGTTGCCGAGGCCCGCCTGCGCTCTCTCTGCGACACGCTGGAAGCCGAACTGAAGGTCAAGATCTCCGGCTGATACCGGGCGAATTCGCCCGGCAGGCGCCCAGATCACAGATCGATGGCATTGCCTTCCGGGGCGGGGTTTTCCTGTGGATCATCCGGCGCCGGATCGGGTTTTCTGCGAATGATGATATCGCCATTGGGGAGGATTTCCGGCAGCTCATAGCGGCTCCAGTCCTCCACCTCGGCGGCGATCTCGGCAAGGGCCGGTCCCATGCGGGCCAGGAAATCCCGCATCGACGGACCAACCTCGCTGGCGAAATTCTCGGCGAACTCCTGCAGATCGTCCAAAGCCGGGCTCATCTCCTGACGCAGCCCTTCCCAGAACAGCTCTGCCCCTCTTTCCATCAAACCCTTGCCGTTATTGTCTGCCTGCTCGGCAGCGACTGGTGCCACGAGGCAGCTCAGGCACAGGGCGCTTATGCATAATGTCCGTTTCATGACACCAATATAGGCAGGGTACGCGACGATTTTAAGTCAGATCGATATCCAGGCTGACCGGGAAATGATCCGACGCCATCAAGAGCGCCTCGCGCAGCACCTCATCCTTGTAGCAGGCGGCATCCTCGAACGGGTGCCAGATCCGCCAGCGCGGGTTGCACCCCTCCAACCCCTTGGAGATCATCACGTAGTCAAGACAGGCGCGGAAGAAACGTTTCCTGTCTTCATCGTAGAACCGCGCGGTGCTGGGCGGGCTTCCGGGGCGCGGCTGGCTCAGGATCTGAGCATGGGGATCGCGCAACTCCTGCCCCATGATGATCTCGACCGAGGAGCGACCAAAAAGCCGCTCGTACTCATCCAGACCGGGACCATCGTTCAAATCCCCCATCACGATCAGATCGTCCCCCGCCGCCATATGCGCCTCGATGCGCCGGTGCAGCCAAATCGCCTGTGCCAGCTGGGTGCGCCGGTTCTCCAGCGCCCGCTGGATGATCGCATCATGCCCCTGCACGCCATAGGGGGCCTTGGATTTCAGATGCGCACCGATCAGGCGGAGTGTCCTGCCGCCATGAAGGGTGACCGCCAGTTCCAGGGGCGGCTTGGAAAACCGCACCCTGTCAGGCCGTTCATCGATATCAAGATCAATTTCGAAACTGCCGTCAAAGCGGGGCGCCTCCGGGCTGCTTTGGGCGTCATGTTCGGCGCTGAGCACCGCCGGATCATACATCAGGGCGATTTCCTGATGGGTATCGGTGGCAAAACCGCTGACCACCTCGCAGGCGCGCAGGCCCGCCTCGGCAGCAAAGGCGCCAAGCGCGCGCACGGTGCGCTGGCGCCGCCCGGTATTGGGCGCCTCGATCACCATCACCGCATCCGCATCCAGCGTCTGAAACACATGCGCCAGCGACACCGCCTGGGTGTAGCGGTCCACATCGTAGCGCCCAGAGGGCTTGTCATCCAGAATCAGCTGGTCGTTCTTGTCGAACAGATGCGAGAACCACTCGACGTTATAGGTGACCAGCCGCATGGGTCCCGCATCCGTTGATCTCGTCCCAGGCGCGGTTGATATCGATCATCCGTTTTTCCGCCAGGCGCACCGCCTCTTCGGGGACACCGCGCGCCATCATCGCATCCGGGTGAGTTTCCCGCACCAGGCGGCGCCAGTGCTTGCGGATCTCGACGAGGGGCATATCGGCAGGCACGCCGAGCACCGCATAAGGATCCTTTGGCGCATCGGTCACAAACCGCGCCCGCAGGGCAGTGAACTGCTGCGGGGTTTGCCCGAAGATGCGGCTCACCTCTTCCAGAAACTCGTTCTCGCCGGGGTGGTAGAACCCATCCGCCATGGCGATGTGAAACAGACCCTCCATCAGGTCGCACAGGGTGGCCGGGTCATTGGCAAACATGCGCTGGATACGGGCGGCATAATCCTGGTAGCCCGCCACATCGGTGCGCGCCATGTTGAACACCCGGGCCGCACCCGCCTCGTCAGCGCGGGCAATCTGGAAAACCTCGCGAAAGGCGGTGACCTCGTCCCGCGTCACCTGCCCGTCCGCCTTGGCCATCTTGGCGCCCAGGGCGATCACCGCGATGGCAAAACCGACGGTACGCTCAGGCGGTGCCTTAAGCTTGTCAAAGACATGCGCCAGGCTTTCCCCCTTGGCCAGCGCGCCCAGCGCCTCGGATATGCGGGTCCACAGAGACATGCCCAGAGGTTAACCGGTCTGCGCCGCGCTGTCAGGGGCTGCGTCGGCCTCTACCGTCAGAATTTTCTGCATCAGCACAAGATCCAGCCACCGCCCCGCCTTGCGACCGACCTGCGGCAGGCGTCCCACCTCGTCAAATCCCATGGCGGCGTGAAAGGCCAAGCCTCCGGTATTGACCGCGCTGATCCCTGCCACAAGCACATGGATCCCCTCGGCGCGCGCGACATCCTCGATCGCGGCGATCAGGGCGCGGCCTGCCCCGCGGCCACGGGCCGTTTCGGCCAGGTAGATCGTGTGTTCGCAGGTGCGGGCATAGCCGGGGCCCGCGCGAAAGGCCCCCAGGCTCACATAGCCAAGGAGCGTGCCTGCCTCTTCGGCCACCTGAAAGCGTGCGCCTTTTTGAGCAATCTCGCTGGCGATCTGATCCGCAGGTTTCTCTGCCGTCGTGAAGGTGATCAGCGTGTCGCGGATGATCTGATTGGTGATCTGCGCGATCCCGCCCGCATCCGCCGCAGTGGCCTGTCGGACGATCACCGCAGGACCCGCTGCCCATGCGGGGTGTCGAATTCCGCTTCCATGGCGGCAGGCCCGGTCTCGAACACCAACCGCCCATCGTTGAGCGGCAGCATCTCCTCCAGCTTCGCCGCGTCAGGATGAGAGATCACCAGGCGACGCAGCGCGCAGCCCTGCTGCTCCAGCCGGGGGGCGGGGTGATCGCTGTGCCATTCAATGAGCGCCGGAAAGAGATTGCCATAGGGCAGCTTGCCATCTGCAGGCACTGCCATGTCCCAGACCAGATCGCCGCGCGTCAATGCGACGGGCGTACCAGCCCCGTCCGGCATCCGCTCCAGCAGTTTCGGCAGGCCGGTTGTGCGACAGATCCAGTTGGTGAGACGCGGCGTCCCGCTGAAATTATCAAGATCAAACCAGCACGGGCTGCGTTCCGGCGTTGCACCCGGATCAAGGGCGATGGCTTCCAGATACAACCCATCCGCCAGCCCCAAAAGCCGGTTGTGGGTGCCAAAAACCTGGTGCTGCCCACCCGCCTGCAGCGGGACGCCCAGCGCTGTCTCAACGTAGTCTGCAGCCGCCTCCAGCGTCTCGCCGGCCACGGCAATGTGATCCAGTTCCATCATCGCCTATCACTCCCCTGTTTTCGCCGCACCTTAACGGCAAATCCAAGGTTCACAACGTGAAAGCCACGGCGCCCAACCACCCTATCAAACAGGAAACCCGGCGCCACTGGGGCACCGGGTCGTTTTCTTGGCGTTTTGTCCGCGCTAGCGGATCAACGGGATCAGCTGCGCGCTTCGCGGATCAGCTTCAGGATATCCTGCGCCGCCTCGGGGATATTGGTGCCGGGGCCGAAGATCGCCTTGACGCCATTATCATAGAGGAACTGATAGTCCTGCTGCGGGATAACACCGCCGCAGATCACGATGATATCCTCGGCGCCCTGCTCCTTCAGCTCTTTGATCAGCTGCGGTGCCAGCGTCTTGTGACCGGCCGCCTGGCTGGAGATGCCCACGACATGCACGTCGTTGTCGATGGCATCCTGTGCCGCCTCGGCCGGGGTCTGGAACAGCGGCCCCACGTCAACGTCAAAACCGATATCGGCAAAGGCGGTGGCAATCACCTTGGCGCCGCGGTCATGACCGTCCTGGCCCATCTTCACCACCAAGAGGCGCGGACGGCGGCCTTCTTCCTCCGCGAAGTCCTCGATGGATTTCTGGATCGCGGCAAAGCCTTCGTCGCCTTCGTAAGCGGCGCCGTAAACGCCCGCCAGGGTTTTCACCTCGGCGCGGTGACGGCCGAATTCTTTTTCCATTGCCATGCTGATTTCCCCAACAGAGGCCCGGGCACGGGCAGCTTCGACAGCGGCTTCCAGAAGGTTGCCACCTTCCTTTGCACGACGGGTGACCTCATCCAATGCACTCTGACAGGCGGCCTCGTCGCGTGTTGCGCGGATCTGTTGCAACCGGGCAATCTGGCTTTCGCGCACCGCGACATTGTCCACGTCGAGAATGTCGATCGGATCTTCCTTTTCCTTGCGGTACTTGTTCACGCCGACGATCACCTCTTCGCCGCGATCGATCATTGCCTGACGTTTGGCCGCGGTTTCCTCGATGCGCAGTTTCGGAATGCCGCTGGCCACCGCCTTGGTCATGCCGCCCATATCCTCGACGTCCTGGATGATGGCCCAGGCCTTTTCGATCAGCTCTTCGGTCAGGCTTTCGACGTAGAACGACCCAGCCAGGGGATCGACCACCTTGGTCACGCCGGTTTCCTCCTGCAGCACCAGCTGGGTGTTGCGCGCGATGCGGGCCGAGAAGTCGGTCGGCAGGGCAATGGCTTCATCCAGCGCGTTGGTATGCAGGGACTGGGTGCCGCCCAGAACCGCCGACATCGCCTCATAGGCGGTGCGGATCACGTTGTTATAGGGATCCTGCTCCTGCAGGGAGACCCCCGAGGTCTGGCAGTGGGTGCGCAGCATCTTGGAGCGGTCGTTCTTGGCACCGAATTCGGTCATCACCCGGTACCACAGGGTCCGCGCCGCGCGCAGCTTGGCGATTTCCATGAAGAAATTCATGCCGATGGCAAAGAAGAACGACAGGCGGCCGGCGAATTTGTCCACGTCCATGCCGGCATTGATCGCCGCCCGCACGTATTCACGGCCATCGGCAATGGTATAGGCCAGTTCCTGCACCAGGTTCGCACCCGCTTCCTGCATGTGATAGCCGGAAATCGAGATCGAGTTGAATTTCGGCATCTCGTTCGAGGTATATTCGATGATGTCCGAAATGATCCGCATCGAAGGTTCGGGCGGATAGATATAGGTGTTGCGCACCATGAACTCTTTCAGAATGTCGTTCTGAATGGTGCCCGCCAGCAAGCTCTTGTCGTGCCCCTGCTCTTCGCCTGCGACGATGAAGTTGGCCAGGATCGGGATCACCGCGCCGTTCATGGTCATCGAGACCGAAACCTTGTCGAGCGGGATACCATCAAAGAGGATCTTCATATCCTCGACACTGTCGATGGCCACGCCGGCCTTGCCGACATCGCCGACCACCCGTTCGTGGTCACTGTCATAGCCGCGGTGGGTGGCCAGGTCGAAGGCGACCGAAACCCCCTGCTGACCGGCGGCCAGGTTGCGGCGGTAAAAGGCGTTGGATTCTTCCGCCGTGGAAAACCCTGCATATTGGCGGATGGTCCAGGGGCGGCCTGCATACATGGTGGCCTTCACACCGCGGGTAAACGGTGCAAATCCAGGGATCGTGCCGACATGCGGCAGATCCTTCGTGTCCTCAGCCGTGTAGAGCGGCTTGACGTCGATATCCTCGAGCGTCTTCCAGGTGAGATCGTCGAGCGGGCGTCCGCGCAGCTCTTTTTCAGCCAGAGCCCGCCAATCGTCTGTCTTCGTCATGGGGTCTTCCTCTCGTCAAGTCGTTCTGGGGCAGGTTCTGTCCCGCCACCTGTTTGTCTGGGTCATACATCAGCCGGATCTGCGACAGCCCGTCGGCGCCCGCAGCCAGCCACATCAAATCGTCCGCATAGCGTTCACGCAGGGCGGCACTTTGCACCTCGTCCAGCGGCCGCCAGCGTCCTTCGCCCTGCGGCAGGGCAAGGGCGGCAGAGGTCGGCATCGTGCGGCGCAGCTCTTCCAGCCGCGGCGAGGCGGCATGGCGCATACGCGCATTCTCACGCGGCCCCTTGCAGCCGGTCAGCAGTTCCAACTGCAACTCGGGCCGTCCACCGAAGGTCTCGAACGGCAGCACGCGGATCTCGACCTCCGGCATGGAGCAGGCGATATCCGTCAGCACATCCCGCCAGCTGCGCGTGCTGTGCAGCAGCCGGTCCAGTTGCCCGGCGACCGGCACCCGGTGGCCGCGCGCCACCGCATAGGTCAGTGCCGAGGTCCAATAGCTTTCCAGGCTGCGCAGGTTGACCGCCAGAACCGAGATGTTCCCGTCAAAGGCCTCGTGAAAACGTGCCAGCCGTTCGCCCACACCGCAGTATAGGTCGGCCAGGCGCAGGTTCTCGCGGATGCTGCCCATCATGTTCTCGTCGCTGATCAGCAACTGTTGCGTGCCCGCCTGCCGGGCCTCGTCCAGGCGCATCTTCAGTCGCCCGCGCGCCCGTTTGGCACCCTTGGCAGCCCCGATCACCGACGGATTGGGCAGGATACCGTGAAACAGCCCCTCGCGGGTGCGATCCGGCCCCCAGGCCACCAGGCCCTGCTCGGCCAGCGGGGCGGCATTGAAGCGCAGATAATCCTGAAACGAAGTTGTGGCGCACCGGTGGGCACCCAGATGAACAATCACTTGCATCGCTTTTCCAGTCCTTTGGACAGGCCCGCCTTTTTGCGGACGGTGAGAGGAAGACGGCGTGATCATGCGCAGCACACCCTCTCAAAGCGGTTAATGCGAGTTGAATTTTTTTCCCGCCCCATGCAATCGACCATCGCATTCGCCAAGGCGCGGCATATATTGTCGGCAACAGGAGGAGCCATGAAACCCATCCTAGCCCTTGTTCTGACAGCTTTTCTGCCCACAGCCGTCCTGGCCGAAGACACAGCGCAGCCGGATGCCCCGGCCTGGATCCTGCCGGAATATGAAGGCGATCTCAGCGCGTTCCTGTGGCACAACAGGCCGGTGGTGGTCTTTGCCGACAGCGCCGAAGACCCGCGGTTCCAGGACCAGTTGCAGCGGCTGGAAAAAGGCGCCGAGGATCTGTTGGAGCGGGATGTAGTGGTTCTGACCGACACCGATCCGGGCAAAAACTCCGAATTGCGCAAGAAGCTGCGCCCCAGGGGATTCATGCTGGTGCTGGTGGGCAAGGATGGTGGTGTGAAACTGCGCAAACCGCATCCCTGGTCGGTGCGCGAGCTGAGCCGCACCATCGACAAGTTTCCGTCCCGCCTGCGCGAGGTGGAGGAGCGTCGCGGCAGCTGACGGGTTAGCCGTTGCCGCGCACGTAGATCAGGGCGCCCGCCTGCCGGTCCACCACGATCATCGCATCCCCGTCGGGCACGAAGATCAGCCGCGACTGCGGGTTCATGATCGCCTGATAGTAGATCGACTTGACCAGTTCGGACATGCAATTGGCACCCGCCAGCCCGGAGTTCAGCACGCTGATCCCCTGCGGCAGGTCGCGCGACATGATCTCTTCGGTCAGCATATTGGGTGTCTTGCCGCCCACGTCGAAGGATACCGGCTTGCCTTCGGAGAGCATCTTCATGCCAGTCGACACCGATCGCGCCTTGGACACCAGCGAACTGATCCGCGGGCTTGCCGTGTGAAACACCGCCGCCGTACAGGTCGAGGAAGATTCGAAGAAATAGGTATCGCCCAGTTGCACCCAAGGCGAGACCATCGCGCGCACCTCTTCCTCCTCGTCCAGCGCGCAGGCCGACAAGAGAAACAGGCCCGCCATCAGAGCCAAAGTCATACGCCGCATATGGTGCCTCCAGAACCCCTTGATACCGATCACACCGGGGCAGTCTGACATCCACTCCTGAAGAATTGGTGCACGTGACGGTCATTAGACCGGACGCGATGGTCGGGGCAGCCCCGGAGACAGGCATCCGCCCGCCCCCGGCCCGGACAGAGGCGCATGGCCCCATCTGGAAAGCTGCCCCGTGGTGCATCTTATTCGAACTCCATGATCACATCGTCCACCGCCAGGCTGTCGCCCGCGCTGGCGTTGATCTTGGAAACCACACCCTTCTTCTCGGCGCGCAGGATATTCTCCATCTTCATCGCCTCGACGGTGCAGAGCGCCTGACCTTCCTGGACTTCCTGACCGACTTCCACATCGACCTTCACGATCAGACCCGGCATCGGGCAGAGCAGCAGTTTCGAAGTGTCCGGCGGAAGTTTCTCCGGCATCAGACGGGCGAGTTCCGCCTGACGGGGGGTGCGCACATGCACCTTCAGATCGGCGCCACGGCTGCGGATGCGGAAGCCGCCCGAGATCTTGCCCACTTTCAGAACCAGCATGTCGCCATCGGTGGACACCCGCGCCAGCTGATCGCCCGGCGTCCAGTCAGATGCCACCCGGATCGAGGTTCCGTCGGCGAACCGCACGGTCGATCCGTCGTGATCGGCGTCGATCTCAACGTCGAAGGACTGCCCCTGCAGGGTTACAACCCAATCGGTGCCAACCTTGCGCTCGTGGTTGTCCATACGGCCCGACACGCGGGTGCGGCGGATTTCGGCGACCCGGTGCATGGCAGCAGTCGCAGCCGCGATACGGCGCAGCTCCCCTTCGGGCAGCTCCACGCCTTCGAAGCCTTCGGGGTATTCTTCGGCGATGAAGGCGGTAGTCATGTCACCGCTGACGAATTTCGGATGATCCATCACCGCCGACAGGAACGGCAGGTTGTGACCGATGCCTTCCACTTCGAACCCGTCCAGCGCATCGCGCATGGCGGCGATTGCGGCCTCGCGGGTGGGCGCCCAGGTGCAGAGCTTGGCGATCATCGGGTCGTAATACATCGAGATCTCGCCGCCCTCGTAGACGCCGGTATCGTTGCGCACCGCAACCACGCCCTCGGGCGCATCCCCCTGCCATTTGCCGTTTTCCAAGAGCGGCCCGGAGGCCTGCTCTGCCGGGGGACGGTAGCGGGTCAGACGTCCGATCGAGGGCAGGAAGTTGCGATAGGGATCTTCGGCATAAAGACGGTTCTCGATCGCCCAGCCGGTCAGTTTCACATCGTCCTGGGTGATCGACAGCGGCTCACCACCGGCAACCCGGATCATCTGCTCCACCAGGTCAACACCGGTGATCAGCTCGGTCACGGGGTGTTCCACCTGCAGGCGGGTGTTCATTTCCAGGAAGTAGAAGTTCTTGTCGCCATCGACGATGAATTCCACGGTACCGGCAGAGGCATAGCCCACGGCCTTGGCCAAGGCGACGGCCTGCTCGCCCATCGCCTTGCGGGTGGCTTCATCAAGGAAGGGCGACGGCGCCTCTTCGACGACCTTCTGGTTGCGGCGCTGGATCGAGCATTCCCGCTCGCCCAGGTAGATGCCGTTGCCATGGGTATCGCACAGGACCTGGATCTCGATGTGGCGGGGTTGCGTCACGAATTTCTCGATGAAGATCCGGTCATCCCCGAAAGAGTTTGCCGCCTCGTTCTTGGAGGACTGGAAGCCTTCGCGGGCCTCTTCATCGTTCCAGGCGATCCGCATGCCCTTGCCGCCACCGCCGGCGGAGGCCTTGATCATCACCGGGTAGCCGATCTCGTTGGAGATCTTCACCGCCTCGTCGGCGTCCTCGATGAGGCCCATATAGCCGGGCACCGTGCTGACCTGGGCATCCTGGGCGATCTTCTTGGAGGTGATCTTGTCCCCCATGCTTTCGATGGCGCCAACGGGGGGGCCGACAAAGGCGACACCCTCGGCGGCCAGCGCCTCGGCAAATTTGGCGTTTTCCGACAGGAAGCCATAGCCCGGATGCACCGCCTGGGCGCCGCTTTGACGGATCGCATCCATAACCTTGTCGATCACGATATAGGACTGGTTGGCGGGCGGCGGGCCGATGTGCACGGCTTCATCCGCCATCTGGACATGCAGCGCCTGCTTGTCCGCATCCGAATAGATGGCAACGGTCTTGATGCCCATCTTGCGCGCGGTCTTGATGACACGGCAGGCGATCTCGCCCCGGTTGGCGATCAGGATCTTATCAAACATTGGCAGTCCCTTGTGCTCTGGTGGACCCTCGGTCTGTCTTGGGTCGGAATGCAATGCACCGCCCGCGGGACAGGCCCGAGCGCGGTATCATCTGTGTGGTGGTGGAACCGACCGCGACGGGTCGGAATATCGTGGCAAGGCGCAGGGCGGTGCGATCAGCACCGGCCGGGGCTTTCCTTGCAGAGGATGAGAGGTGCAGCGGCGCCGACAGCCGCGCCTGTGATCGGCGTGCGCTCCGGCCCGGGCGCGCCGGACCGCGCAAAAAAGAAGGCAGGCCGCGGATGGGATCGCGGGCCTGCCTTTCCAGGTCAAGGGACTGGAACAGATGCGAAGCAGCGCAGAACGCCTGCGCCACGGGGCAAGGTTTGCAGGTCTTGCCCGCAAGGAAAACCCCGCCAGCAGCCACAGCACCGACCTGCGCGGCATCCCGCTGACCATCGCCTGCGATGTGCAGAAACATGCCGATACCAGCCCCCCTGCGGGCGTTGGCATCGCACGTTTGCGTGATATGGCAGGCCGCAACGCGCATCAGTATCCCTCGCCCTCAAAGGCCTCGGGGAAAGACTGGCGCGCCAGATCCACATTGATGACCAGCAGGGCCTCGTAATCGGCGGGGTCGAAATCCTCCTCGACCGCAACCACTTCGCGCCCGAACAGCCAGCTCAAGCGCCCGGCATCCAGATTGCCGCGTTCAAACGGCTGATCGCCAAAGTGCTCCCACAGCGCCTTCATGAAGGCGGCATCGGCGCGCCGGTCCGGCGCACGGCGGTCGCGATAGCGTTCCCGCCGGGTGATCGGCGTGACCCCCTTGGGATTTGGACGACGGATTATGAATTGAAAATCGGTGCCCGGAAGACGCCCGGGAAAGCCACGGTGTTTCAACATTGCGATGCCTCCGATCCGGCACCGCGCGCGGCGGATGGGGCCGGCCACAGGGCCGGACCCCAAAGAGTGTTACTTGTATTTGCCGGTGTAGGTCGGCTCGACCGAAATGGGCTCGGGCTCGACGACGACAAATTCTTCTTGCTTGCTGCCGCAGGCTGCCACAGCCGCCAGCAGACCTGCCAGCGCGAAAAGTTTGATGCTCTTGGACATTTCTGTCTCCTGATTACTGCCTTTGAACCGCCACCCGGACCGTTCCGGGTGTGGCCTGTCCTCAATGAACGGGCAACCATCTGATCGCCCGCGCCGATCATAGCCGGCAGGCAGGGGTTTTCACATCGAAAAGACAGAGCTTCCGCCTTTTGTGACCGCAAAGCCGCAAGCGAGGCAGGCGCTGACGAAAGCACCGCAAGATCTTGTGGAGCCATCAGAATCCCTCCCAGATGCAGGTGTCGCCTTCCGGGCGGTAGACCTCGAAAAACTGGGTTGCCGCAGCGTCCTGAACCCCAAAGGGCAGCAGCCGGTCGGAAAAGGAGATCGCGATCCGCGCCGGATCGATGTCCTGGTCCTTCATGTAGCGCAGCGCAAGACGGTTGCAGAGGTGATCCATATCGGCGGCCGCCTCTTCATGCGAGGCCGTACCGCCGTTGCGGGCGATCTGCGGCGCGACAAACCGCAAGCGCAGCCAAAGTTCGCCCGGATCGCTGTCCAGCAGGATCTCGGACAGGGTCACGGGCTGTCCCGATGGCACGCTGACCGGAACGACAGAGGCGTCAGAGGCGGCAGCCCCACCCGCAAGCGATGAATTCAGCAAAACCAAAGACAGTGAAGCGGCATAACCGCAGCCCCGACCCCATAGACAATGGGCTCCTCCTGCCGGGGCTGCAGGCGCTGCGCACGCGGCGCGCGCTATCCTTATGCCGATGCGGCGGATCATGGAGCCGATTCGCCCTTCGTGTCAAATGTTGTTACAAATTTGTGCAGAAAGATATCTCCGCGCGGCTTTATTTGGCGATGCAACAAAAGCCCACACGCATGCGGTGATGTCGCCCTGCCAAAACTCGCGCCCTGAGGCCGCCTTCCGTACAAATTGAAACAAATCCGGGGGTTCACAATTCACCCCCTTGATCACGCCTGGCTTGACCACGCGTGGCATGGCGCAGCCAGCGACGCCGGTTCGCAGGGTTGGCAAGCACGTCGGAAATCCGCGCTGCCAGAACCGGCGCAACAACGCCCTCCACGCGTCCACCGGCCGTGACCCTTGCGCCATCCCCGCAGCGCTCAACCCGAACCACCGGAGAAAACCCGCGCACATTCTGCAAGGCCCGCCAGATATCCTGCCGGATCTGATGCGCCAGCCGCACCGGATCCGCCAGAGGCAGATCGGTGACAGATGCCACGTCAAAGCGGGGCGGAGACTGACGGCACAGCGTCAAAGCCCCCTCCTCGCGCAGGATATGCCAGCGGGATGCCATCAGCGCATCACAACGGAATGTTGTCGTGCTTCTTCCAGGGATTCTCGAGCTTCTTGTTGCGAAGGCTCGCGAAGGCCCGGCTGACCCGCTTGCGGGTGGATTGCGGCATGATCACCTCGTCGATGAAGCCACGCTCTGCCGCCACAAACGGGTTGGCGAAGCGGTCTTCGTAATCGGCGGTATGGGCCGCGATCTTTTCCGCATCGCCCAGATCGGCGCGATGGATGATCTCGGTCGCGCCCTTGGCGCCCATCACCGCGATCTCGGCCGTGGGCCAGGCGTAGTTGAAATCGCCGCGCAGGTGCTTGGAGGCCATCACGTCATAGGCGCCCCCATAGGCCTTGCGGGTGATGACGGTGACCTTTGGAACCGTGGCTTCGCCATAGGCAAACAGCAGCTTGGCGCCGTGTTTGATGACGCCGCCATATTCCTGCGTGGTGCCCGGCAGGAAGCCCGGCACGTCGACCAGCGTCAGGATCGGGATCTCGAAACAGTCGCAGAAGCGCACGAAGCGTGCCGCCTTGCGGGAGCTGTCGATATCAAGGCAGCCCGCCAGAACCATCGGCTGGTTGGCCACGACACCCACGGTCTGCCCTTCCAGGCGGATGAAACCAGTAATGATGTTCTTGGCGTAATCTTCCTGGATCTCGTAGAAATCGCCCTCGTCCGCCACTTTGACGATGAGTTCCTTCATGTCGTAAGGCGTGTTGGGGTTTTCCGGGATCAGGGTATCGAGGCTCTCCTCGATGCGGCCCGGCTGATCGAAGAAGGGGCGAACGGGGGGCTTTTCGCGGTTGTTGAGCGGCAGGAAATCCACCAGGCGGCGCACTTCGGCCAGGGCCTCCACGTCGTTTTCAAAGGCGCCATCGGCGACTGAGGATTTCTTTGTGTGGGTCGAGGCACCGCCAAGCTCTTCGGCGGTGACAACCTCGTTGGTGACGGTCTTCACCACGTCGGGGCCGGTCACGAACATGTAGGAGCTGTCTTTCACCATGAAGATGAAATCGGTCATGGCGGGCGAGTAGACCGCGCCACCGGCACAGGGGCCCATGATGACCGAAATCTGCGGCACCACGCCCGAGGCCATGATATTGCGCTGGAAGACCTCTGCATAACCGGCGAGCGAGGCAACGCCTTCCTGGATGCGGGCACCGCCGGAATCGTTGATGCCGATCACGGGCGCGCCGTTCTGCACCGCCATATCCATGATCTTGCAGATCTTCTGCGCATGGGTTTCGGACAGGGAGCCGCCGAAGACGGTGAAATCCTGGCTGAACACATAGACCATGCGGCCATTGATGGTGCCCCAGCCGGTGACAACCCCGTCGCCCGCCGGCTTTTGCTTTTCCATGCCGAAGTCGGTGCAGCGGTGCGAGACGAACATGTCGAACTCTTCAAAGCTGCCCTCATCCAGCAAAAGATCAATCCGTTCGCGGGCTGTCAGCTTGCCGCGTCCATGCTGCGCATCGATCCGCTTTTGCCCACCGCCCAGCCGCGCGGCCTCGCGGCGCTCTTCCAGCTCGGAAAGGATATCTTTCATGGCACAGGTCCCCTATGATTTTCCGGGGATCATACCCTGCCGCAGATCCGGACCAAAGCCCTTTGTCGCAAATTTGCAAAGTGTTTGCATACACCGTCTGAAAATTTGAAAACCTCGCAAACCCCTCACAAATCCCCGGCTCCAAACGGCTGTTTCCCCCCGAAGCCCGTGTGACTTTTGCTTTCTTGCCGGGCCGACGAGGTCTATCATCACAGTCATTGTGACCATAATTCGTTCTTGAAGGGGACCGTATCCAGATGTTGAACCCATCGGAAATCATCCGCGCCATGCAGTTCGACCGCTTCTATCAGAGCGATCCTGTCAATCTCAGCTCCTCGCCCCGGATGGAAATCACCTACCAATATGCCGGAACGCAGGCGCCCGAGGATTTGCCGACCGGCGTCACCTACAGCGGATGGCGGGATTTCACGGCAGCCGAACAGGCCAATTTCGAGGCGGCGCTCGCCCATATCGAAACCTTTCTGAACGTCGAATTCGTCGAAGTCAGCGGACAAAGCGATCCGGACATCAATGTCGGCGCGGTCACGCTGCCCGGCAGCACCACCGGATATGGCGGCTACAGCGTTCGCTACTCCGGGACGACCATCACCCAGTGGGATGGCTATGTGGTCTTTGATGAGACACTGGACCTGTCCGCAGATCAATACATGAACCTTCTCTTGCACGAGATGGGCCATGCGATGGGGCTCCGGCACACATTCGATGACGACAGCGACCTGCCCTCGGAATATGACAGCAACCTCTACTCGGTCATGTCCTACACCGCGAACCCCAACAACGGGCAGGACAGCGACGCGATGATGCTGTTTGATGTCCTGGCCCTGCAGGATATCTGGGGTTCTACAGCGTTTAACGCCGGTGACACCACCTACACCGGTTCGCGCACCGCAACGGTGGATGCAATCTGGGACAGCGGCGGCCAGGACATGATCAGTGTCGCCGACCGCACGAGCGATGTTGTCATCGACCTGCGACAAGGCAGCTTCTCCAGCATTGACGCCGAAAGTGACGTGGTGATCACCTTTGGCACGGTGATTGAAGACGTCCGCGCAGGCGTGGGCAATGACCGCATCACCGGCAACACGGATAACAATTACCTCTACGGAAACATCGGCAACGACACGGTTTACGGCGGTCGAGGCGGCGATCATCTGGTCGGGGGCAGTGGACGGGATCGGCTCTATGGAGAGGGCGGGCGCGACAGCCTGGTAGGAGATAGTGGCCGGGATCAGTTGCGTGGCGGCGCGGGTGCAGACACCCTCTCTGGCGGCGTCCAGCGTGACCGCCTGTTCGGCGGCGCTGGCAACGATACGCTGGCGGGTGGCGGCGGCAACGATGTGCTGAACGGCCAGGCTGGCAATGATGTTCTCTACGGAGGGCGCAGCACTGACACCTTTGTCTTTGCCAATACCTTCGGAAACGACACGATCCGCGATTTCGACGACGGCCTCGACACGATCAAGATCAGAGGTCACGGCGATCTATCCGCAGTTCTCGCGGCGGCCAGCGACACAGCCGATGGCGCCCTGTTCGACTTCGGCTCTGACACACTGCTGGTGCGTGGCGTCTCCGTATCGGATCTGAGCGACGACATCCTGGTCTGACGGCAAGCCGGGATCTGCAAGACTCGGTTGGATTGCACATAAGCTGTGGAAATGCGCCAATGGACAAGAGGCGCTGGCGGCACTAGATCGTTGTCATGACAATGAGTTCTGGCAACGGCCGTATCCCTTTGACCCCACCGCATATTGGCACGCTGATTCTTTTGGCGGGACTGTCAGCGCTGGCCATGAATGTGTTTCTGCCCTCCCTGCCCGGGATGGCCGCCTATTTCGAGGCCGACTATCGCCTGATGCAGCTGTCTGTCGCCCTCTATCTTGGGGTGAACGCGGTGGTGCAGATCCTGGTCGGCCCCATCTCTGATCAGATGGGCCGCCGCCCGGTGATCCTGACCAGCATCATCCTGTTCCTGCTGGCGACGCTGGGCTGCATCTTTGCCCCCACCGCCGGGGTCTTTCTGGTCTTCCGAATGGCCCAGGCCGCGATTGCCGCCACGATGGTTCTGAGCCGCGCCGCCGTGCGCGACATCTACGACACCGACAAGGCCGCCAGCATGATCGGCTATGTCACCATGGGCATGGCCGTGGTCCCGATGATCAGCCCCGCCATTGGCGGCGTTCTGGAGGAAAGCTTTGGCTGGCAAGCGAATTTCTGGCTGCTGATTGCACTGGGCCTGGCCACCTATGCGATCACCTATTTCGATTTCGGCGAAACCGCCCAGAAAAGCGGCAAGACCCTGATTGCCCAGTTCCGCGAATATCCGGAGCTGTTCCGCTCGCCCCGGTTCTGGGGCTACTCGCTGGCCTCGGGCCTCGCCTCGGGCGCATTCTTCGCCTATCTGGGCGGCGCCCCCTTCGTGGGCACCCAGGTCTATCACCTGGACCCGGCTGTCTTGGGTGTGTGCTTTGCCGCCCCCGCGGTGGGCTATTTCCTCGGTAATTTCGTCTCTGGGCGCTACTCGACAAGGCTCGGCGTCAACCGGATGGTCCTGTGGGGCTGTATCGTCAATGGTGTCGGGGTCGGGATTTCCCTGGCAATCGCAATCGCCGGGCTGGACAGCCTGTACAGCTTCTTTGGGTTCATGACCCTTGTGGGGCTTGGCAATGGCATGGCGATCCCCAATGCCACCGCCGGCGCCATTTCCGTGCGCCCGCATCTGGCAGGCTCCGCCTCTGGCCTGAGCGGCGCGATCATGATTGGCGGCGGCGCGGGCCTCAGTGCCTTTGCCGGCTGGCTCCTGGTGCCCGGAGCCACCGCCGTGCCACTGCTGGCCATCATGTTTGTCACTGCGCTGCTGGGGCTTGCCGCCATCATTCTGGTGATCCAGCGCGAGAAATCCCTGCATCTGTGACACCTTGCCGGGCCTGATTTGCATTTATACAATGCAAGCGACCAGGATTTGCAAAGGTACGCCCGATGGCCACCCAGAAACTCTATGCCGGTGCCAAGCTGCGCGAGATGCGCACCCGGCTTGAGCTGACGCAGAAGGACTTTGCCGCCAAGCTGGGCGTCTCCCTGCCCTATCTCAACCAGATGGAGAACAACAACCGCCCGGTGTCGACAACTGTGGTCCTGGCGCTGGCGCAGGAATTCGGCATGGATGTGACCGAGCTGAGCGCGGGCGACAGCGAACGCCTGGTCAGCGACATGCGCGAAGCGATGGCCGATCCGGTCTTTGCCGATGATCCCCCGCCCCTGGCCGATCTGCGCCTGACCGCATCCAACGCCCCGGCGCTGGCTCGCGCGTTTCTGACACTGCATCGCGCTTACCGGCAAACCCATGAAAGGCTGGCCTCCCTGGACGAGGCCCTGGGACGCGAGGATGCCCGCATTCAGGCCAGCCCCTGGGAAGAGGTGCGCGATTTCTTCCACTACTGCGACAACTACATCGATGCCGTCGACCGGGCCGCGGAACGTTTTGCCGGTGAGGCCGATGTCCGCGCAGCGGCGCTTTCGGCGCTGGAGACGGCCGGGATCACCGTGCAGATGGCCGATATGGACGGCTTGCGCAGCTATGATGTCGAAACGCGAACCCTGCGGCTGTCAAACCGTACCGCCCCCTCGACACAGGTGTTTCAACTGCTGTTGCAGGTGGCGCTGCTCAGCCAGGACAACCTCCTGGAGGCGACCCTCGATTTCGCCCGCTTCCAGACCAACGAGGCCCGCGCCATCGCCAAGATCGGCCTTGCCAACTATTTCGCAGGCGCCGCCCTGATGCCCTATGGCCGCTTTCTGGCAGCGGCACAGGACAACCGGCATGATCTGGAACGCCTGGCCACCCGATTTGGCGCCTCCATCGAACAGGTGGCGCATCGCCTCTCCACCCTGCAGCGCCCCGGCGCCAAGGGGATCCCCTTCTTCTTTGTCCGCGTCGACCAGGCCGGCACCATCACCAAACGCCATTCGGCAACCCGGCTGCAATTTGCCCGGTTCGGCGGGGCCTGCCCCTTGTGGAACGTGCACCGGGCCTTTGAGACGCCGGGACATTTCCTGCGCCAACTGGCCGAAACACCGGACGGCGTGCGCTACATTTCCCTGGCGCATGATGTCTCCAAACCCGGAGGCTCGTTCGGCTCACCGGTGCGGCGCTATGCGATCGCGCTGGGATGCGAGGTGCGCCATGCGGATGCGCTGGTCTATGCCGACAGCCTGGATGTGAACAACGCATCGGCCTATGAACCCATCGGAATCTCCTGCCGTATTTGCGAACGCAAGCATTGCCACCAGCGTTCGGTACCGCCGCTGGAAAGACGGTTGAGCATCAATGCCGATGCGCGCGGCATCCTGCCCTATGAGGTGAGCTAGGCTCTGACCCAATTCATCCTGCGCCAAAAGAAAACGGGGTCCGCATCGCGAACCCCGGATACCAACCAACACACGCAGTTGGCTCAGGCCTTGGCCAGAATGCCCCAGATCTCATCCTTGAGAGCCGCGCGCTTCTTGCGCATTTCCACTTCGGCCAGTTCCTCGACCGGCTCCACATTGGTTTCCGCCCGGTGAACCGCACGGTTGATCTCGTGGTATTCATCCGCCAGCTTCGCGAAATGGGCATCCGACTGCTTCAACGCGCTCATCACGTCGACCTTGTCAGGGAATTCCTCGGCCAGTTCATGAGGTGTATTCGACATCTGTTCGCTCCTTCTATTCATCTGTCTCCAAGACAGTAGAACAGCGAGACTCCCGCCACTTTGACCGGGATCAAATCATTCCCCCAAATGCAGGTTTTTCAAAGACACCGAAATGCGACGCTGGCCGCTCAGCTGTCCACCCCGACGCGTCGCAGCAATCCCGGCAATCCCGAGATGTCTTCGGATTTGATCCGTCGCACGGCAAGGGTCTTCACCCCGTCCTCCTGCTTCCAATAGGGCTCGAGCACATAGACAAAGAAGGTGATTTCGATATTGTCCCCCGCGATCCCCTCAAGCCCGCGACCATTCAGGCGCACCTTGATGCTGCCGTCCTTTACAGGAACCGACAAAGACCCGTCGGCCCCCGCCTCGGCATCCACTTGTAGCCGGATGGTATCGCCATAGGTCACATCCCGGACGATGATGAACCGTTGATCCGGATCCCCGATCGCCTCGCTGATTCCCCACTCTTCGATCAGGCTGCCCCCATCCGCCATGTCCTTGCTCAGGTGGTCCGTGATCTTGGTATAGACATTGCTATAGGCAACGCGCGTGCCATTCTTGATCTCAAAGGCCGAGATTCTGCGCACCCAGGCATCGGCCTTGGCCCGCGCCAGGCGCCCGTAGGTCGCATATTCGCCGCCGATCTCAAGACCGCCCGCATAGGAGGCAACCACGTCCCTGCCGCGTCCCGGCTCGGGCGGTTCAAACCCCGGGACATTGCCCAGGAACACCAGCTCATCCTGCGCCTTGTTCCACGCAAAGAAGCTGCCCGCGGCGTAGCCCCCGGAGTTGATGAAACCGTAGTTCGTGCGGGAAAAGTCAAGATTGACCGGCACTGTCTCGGTTGAGCCGAAACAGCCCGCCAGCGACATCGCGGCGGCGCATATCAAGGCGCCCAATTGCAGGTTCTTCATGGTCCCCCCAGACAATAGCTTTCCTTGGAATACCCCCAACGATAGGAGAGTTCCCCGGACGTGTCACCCCCAAGGGGAGAGTGAGAAGAGACAAGCGCTACCTTTGACTGTTGCGCCAATCCGGGTGGAACCAGGGTTCTGCATTGGATGCGGGCAAGCGCCGACCCAGGATGTGATCGGCAGCCTTCTCGCCGGTCATGATCGATGGGCCATTCAGGTTGCCGTTGGTGATGCGCGGGAAGATCGAACTGTCCGCCACCCGCAAGCCGTCGACGCCGATCACCCGGCAGTCGGGGTCCACAACCGCCATCGGATCATCCACCGCCCCCATCTTGCAGGTGCCGCACGGGTGATAGGCGCTTTCGGCGTGTTCGCGAATGAAACCGTCGATTTCGGCATCGCTCTGCAGGGCATCGCCCGGCTGGATCTCATGCTTCACGAAGGGCTTCATCGCCTCCTGGGCAAAGACTTCCCGCGTCAGCCGCACGCATTTGCGGAAATCGATCCAGTCCTGCTCGGTCGACATGTAGTTGAAGAAGATCCGCGGATCCTCCTTGGGATCGGCTGAGTTGAGCGTGACCTCTCCGCGCGACGGCGACCGCATCGGTCCCACATGCGCCTGAAAGCCATGGCCCTCGGCCGCTGCCTGCCCGTCATAGCGCACCGCGATGGGCAGGAAGTGGTATTGGATGTCCGGGTAATCCACGCCCTTGTCAGACCGGATAAAGGCGGCGCTTTCGAATTGGTTCGAGGCGCCAAGGCCGGTCTTAGTGAATAGCCACTGGGCCCCCACCAGTGCCTTGCCAAAAAGATTCCAGTACTTGTAGAGCGTGATCGGCTGTTTGGAGGCGAACTGAAAATAGAACTCCAGATGGTCCTGCAGGTTTTTTCCAACACCTGGACGGTCCGCCACCACCTCGATCCCGTGCTCCGCCAGATGCGCGGCGGGGCCGATGCCCGAGAGCATCAACAGCTTCGGCGAATTGAGCGAAGAGGCCGAAAGGATCACCTCGGCATTTGCACGGATAACTTCGACCTTGCCCCCACGCTCGATCTCGACACCTACGGCGCGCCCCTCTTCGATCACCACCTTGCGTGCAAGCCCCCGGATCAGATCGCAATTGTCGCGCTTCAGCGCCGGTTTCAGATAGGCATTGGCCGCCGACCAGCGCTGCCCCTTGTAGACGGTCATCTCCATCGGGCCAAAGCCCTCTTGCTGCTCGCCGTTGTAGTCTGCGGTCACCGGATATCCGGCCTGACGTCCGGCATTCACAAAGGCATCGTGCAGCGGGTTGTCGCGCGGGCCGCGTGTGACATGAAGCGGGCCATCAGTGCCCCGCCAATCGGGATCACCGCCATGGCCCCGCGGCTCCCATGCCTCCATCCGTTTGAAATAGGGCAGCACATCGGCATAGGACCAGCCCGCCGCACCGCTTGTCGCCCAGTGATCGTAGTCCCCCGCATGGCCGCGCACATAGACCATCCCATTGATGGACGAGGAGCCGCCGATCACCTTACCACGCGGCGTGACCAGTTGTCGGTTGTTGAGCTGAGGCTCGGGCACCGATTTGTAGCCCCAGTCATAAAGGGACATATTCATCGGATAAGACAGCGCACCCGGCATCTGGATGAACGGCCCCGCATCCGAGCCGCCATGCTCGATCACCAAGACGGACTTGCCAGCCTCAGACAGGCGGTAGGCCATAGCGCAGCCAGCGCTCCCTGCGCCGACGATCACGTAATCCGCGTTCATAACCGCTCCTAGAACAAGACGTCATGCATGATGCGCCCCGGCAGGAACGTAAAAGCTCCCGCCCCGAGCAGCGCGCAGACGAACAGAATTTTCATCAACCGCCTATGGGCGGCGATATCCCCACGGCGAGCAGCGGCAACCGCACGCCACAGCCAGAAAAGAGTGAAGAGAGACAACAGGTGGATCGGCGAGAACGCCCCTATCATCCTCAGTTCCCAGATAAAGAAGCTGGAGAGCGCCACCGCCACCATCAGCCCAACCCATAGCCTACCGACCGCGCGATGCAGCAGGGTCCCCTTGGCCAGAACAAATTGCGCCACGCCCAAAACAAACGCCCCCATCGCCCCAAAGGCATGAAGAGGAATAGGCGCGGAGGCTTGAGTAAGCGGCGCAAGATCCATCAGAACGCCGCCTCCACATCGCCCATGCGCACATAGACGGATTTCACCTGGCTGAAGTGCTTGATCGCTTCCTTGGAATTCTCGCGCCCCACGCCCGAGGCCTTGACCCCGCCAAAGGGCGCCTCGACCGGCGCATCATTGTAGGAGTTGATAAAGCAGCTTCCGGCCTCCAGCTGGCCAATCACCCGATGGGCGCGGGTGAAATCCTTGGTAAAGACACCAGCGGACAGGCCAAACTCGGTGCCATTGGCGCGGGCGATCACATCCGCCTCATCCTCGAAATCAAGGACCGACATCACCGGGCCAAAGATCTCTTCGCGGGCGATCACCATATCGTCACTCACATCGGCAAAGACGGTGGGTTCGATGAAATAGCCGGGCATATCGGCGCGCTGGCCGCCACAGATCAGACGCGCGCCCTCTTCCTTGCCCTTTTCAATGTAGCCCAGAACGATATCCATCTGCCGCTCCGACACCATGGGGCCAAAACTCGTTGCCTCATCCTGCGGATCGCCCAGCACCGCGCCTCCGACGCGCTCGGCCAGACGGGCGAGGAACTTTTCCTTGATGTCCTTGTGCACGAAGACGCGGGTGCCATTGGAGCAGACTTGCCCCGAGGAATAGAAATTGCCGTTGATCGCACCGCCCACGGCATTGTCGATATCGGCGTCTTCGAAAATGATCAGGGGCGATTTGCCACCCAGCTCCATGGTGACATGCTTCATGCCCTCGGCCGCCGCCGCATAGACCTTCTTGCCGGTCGGCACGGATCCCGTGAGCGACACCTTGTTGACGCGCGGATCGGTGACCAAAGCGCCGCCCACTTCGCCCATGCCCTGAACGACGTTGTAGACCCCGGCAGGCAGTCCCGCCTCATGCAGGATCTCGGCGACCTGCAAGGCGCAAAGCGGCGTGGTTTCCGAGGGTTTGAACACCATCGCATTACCACAGGCGAGCGCGGGCGCGCCCTTCCAGCAGGCAATCTGGGTCGGGTAGTTCCAGGCGCCGATGCCGACGCACAGGCCCAGCGGTTCACGCATGGTATAGACCCAATCCTCGCCCAATTGGATATGCTCGCCGGTGAGGCTGCCTGCCAGCCCGCCGAAGTATTCCAGCGCATCGGCGGCAGAGGTTGCATCGGCCACCAGGGTTTCCTGCAGGGGCTTGCCGGTGTCATAGGTTTCCAGCACCGACAATTCGCGATTGCGTTCGCGCATGATGTCGGCGGCACGGCGCAGGATACGGCCCCGCTCGGTGCCGCTCATCCTGGCCCAGGCTTTCTGGGCCTCCTTCGCAGTTGCCAGCGCGTGCTCAACGATCTGGGGCGTCGCCGCATGGACCATGGCGATCTGTTCGCCCGTGGCGGCATAGATCACCGGGATCGGCGTGCCGCTGGTGTCCTCGACATATTCACCGTTGATGAAATGGCTTGCTTTGGGTTGCGGGGTCATTCGTCAAACCACCTCTTGTACATTTGTTTCAAAAACTCTGGCGACAGGGGCACGTCCGCTTCGGCGAGGACCGCATCGATGCCACAGCACGGGCACATGGCCGTGAACCCGGCAGGGCGATCGGCAAAGGGGTTTTCCTCGATCCATTCGTCGATCTCGGCAGGGTCGAAGATCGTGCAGCAATGGAAACACCCCGCCCGGTCGCTGTTTTGCAGGCTCTCCCTGTGCCGGGTGCTGAAAGTATGGGCCTGATCAAGATCCATCATTCCCCCCTCGGGAAACGGGCGTTTTCCTCAACCACGTTGAGGTCCATGTGATTGCGCATGTAGCGTTCGGAGGCCTTTTGCAGCGGCTGGTAATCCCAAGGGTAATAGCCCCCCTCACGCAGCGCCTCGTAGACGACCCACCGGCGGGCCTGGCTGGCGCGCACATCGGCATCGAAACGGGCCAGATCCCAGCGGGTTTCGGATTTTGCCCGCAGGGTCTGCAGGGTTCCCGTATGAGACGGATCCTCGGCCAGATTGCGCAGCTCGTGCGGGTCTGTGTCCAGATCGAAGAGCTGATCAGGGTCCAGCGCGCAGCGGTTGTACTTCCACTTGCCATAGCGCAGCGACACCAGCGGCGCATAAGATGCCTCGGCTGCGTATTCGATCGCCACCGGCGCGGTGCGCTCTTCGCCCATGGCAAGCGGCACCAGGCTTTCTCCGTCGGTCCAGGGTTCGATCTCGGCCAGATCCAGCCCGGCCAGCGCCCCCAGGGTGGGCGTCACATCCAGGGTCGAGACCGGCGCATCGATGCGCCCGGCAGGAAGATCCGGCGCCGAGATCATCAAGGGCACGCGGGAAGAGCCTTCGAAGAAGCTCATCTTGAACCACAGTCCCCGTTCCCCCAGCATGTCACCATGATCCGAGACAAACAGGATGATCGCCTCCTGCCGGGTGGTTTCCAGTACCTCGAGGATCTCACCGATCTTATCGTCGAGGTAAGAGATATTGGCGAAATAGGCCCGGCGCGAGCGGCGGATATCATCTGCGGAAATGTCGTAGCTGCGCCAGTCGTTGGCATCGAAAATCCGCTTGGAGTGCGCGTCGTGCGCCTCGTAGTCCATCGCCGGAACCTCGGGCAGCAGATGCTCGCAGTCCTCGTAAAGATCCCAGTATTTCTTGCGCGCCACGTAAGGGTCATGCGGGTGGGTGAAACTGACGGTCATCGCCCAGGGCCGGTCATCCTTGCCGCGCGCCAGATCATAGAGCTTGGCCTTGGCGTGATAGGCAACCTCGTCGTCATACTCCATCTGGTTGGAGATCTCAGCGACCCCTGCCCCGGTGACCGATCCCATATTGTGATACCACCAGTCGATCCGCTCTCCGGGTTTGCGATAATCCGGCGTCCAGCCGAAATCAGCCGGGTAGATATCGGTGGTCAGGCGTTCCTCGAAGCCATGCAGCTGATCGGGGCCGACAAAATGCATCTTGCCGCTGAGACAAGTGTAGTAGCCCGCCCGGCGCAGATGATGCGCATAGGTGGGGATATCGCTGCGAAACTCGGCAGCGTTGTCGTAAACGCCGGTGCGCGAGGGGAGCTGCCCGGACATGAAGCTTGCCCGCCCCGGCGCACAAAGCGGCGAGGCGGTATAGGCATTTGCAAACCGGGTCGAGCGCGCCGCCAGGCGTTTCAGATTGGGCGCATGCAGCCAGTCGGCCGGGCCATCCGGAAACAAGGTTCCGTTCAACTGATCCACCATCAGGATCAGAATATTGGGTCCACGCATGGGCAATCTCCTGGCTTCTTTCGCAATCGCCCGCACTGGAGCAGAGCCCCTATCAGGGCAATCGCTTGACCGTTCCTATCACGTCCCGGCTCCAAGCCAAATATTTTTTAAATAGCGATACAACTTTTTAAACTCAGATAACAGCGGTTGAAACCCGTGCCCATGTGCCGCAAGACTGCGGCATGGGCAGAAAACGTATTCGTGACATCCGCAACGAAGAGCTGATCGAGGCCACCATCGTGGCCGTGCACAAACGTGGCTATAGCGTCGTGACCATGGCAGAGATTGCCGCCGAGGCCGGGGCCTCGGCAGCCTCGATCAACTATTACTTCGGTTCAAAGGAAGGGCTGATGGAGGCGACCATGCGCCATCTGTTGCGCAAGCTGCGCCGGGCCATGGTCACGGGCTACAGCCAGGCCAGAACGCCGAAAGAGCGGCTTTATGCGGTGATGGATGCGAATTTCTCGGATGATCTGTTCACCGTGCCGCAATGCAGCCTGTGGATGCAGTTCTGGGCCAGCGCGCCCTATTCACCGCGCCTGTCGCGGCTGCACCGCATCAACCGCGCAAGGGTGCGCAGCCATTTCCTGGCCGAACTGCGCCGCCTTGTCCCCGAAACCCAGGTGGAGACCGCCCGCCAGGCCTTGCAGTGCTACATGGATGGGGTCTGGCTGCAGGCCGCGCAATCCGAAGGCAGCGTCGACCCAGAATCCGCCCGTGCCGCCGCCCATCGGGTTGTGGATATCGCGCTTCCCTAAAGGCCGCCCGATCAGACCTTGGTTGCAGGCACCGGCGGGGTGATGGCCCGGCGTTTCAGCACTGCTTCGCGCCAGGTGATGAAACTGATCGCTGCCAGAATCAGCGCGCCGCCGGAAACCACCCAGATATCCACCGCCTCATCAAAGACCAAAGCGCCAAGAAGCGTCGCCCAGATCAGCTGCAAAAAGGTGACCGGCTGGGTGACGGCCACCGGGGCGGCCGAAAAGGCAAGCGTCATTGTGTAGTGGCCCGCAGTGGCAAAACAGGCCACCCCGAAGAGGATTGCCAGTTCGGCAAGCGTCGGCGTCACCCAAACCGCCATGGCAAACGGTGCCAGCCCCGCCGTCACCCACAACGACAACATGGCCACCACAACGGTTGGGTTGGTGCCATCCACGGTGAACTTGGCCAAAAGATATGATCCACCAAAAACGACGGCTGCCACCAGCATGGCGATATGCCCGGGAGACACCTCGCGAAAGCCCGGGCGAAGGATGATGATGGCGCCGATCAGGGCCGCCACAATCGCCGCAATCCGCCGCAGGGCGAGTTTCTCCCCAAGGAAAAGCGCCGCTCCCAGGGTGACATAGACCGGCGCGAGATAGTTCATCGCCGTGACCTCGGCCAGGGGGATCCGGGTCATCGCAAAGAACCACAGCATCACACCCAGCGTGTGCAAGGCGCCGCGCCCGGCAAACAGCCCCCAAAGCCGCGGCGTGAGCCGGGCCCGCCGCAGCGCGCCCACCATCGGGATCAGGAAGACAAGGCCCAGCAGATAGCGCAGAAAGGCGGATTCCGCAGGCGGAATGCGCCCTCCGAGATGTTTCACCAGCGCCGTCACCGCCACGAAACACAGACCGGTCACCAGCATCCAGAAGATGCCCATGACGGGATTCTGGGCGGGTTTCTCTATCTGCTGTGCATCACTCATGGATCAGACAGAACACCCAAAATCAGGCAGGCACAACCCTGAACATGACAAGGATCCACAACGTCACATCGCCTGGCTCACATCAAGAGGAGCTTTGCGGCAATCCCCCACATGGTGAGGCCAATCACCACCTCCAGCACCTGCCAGGACCGGGGCCGTGCAAAGACCGGCGCCAGCAAAGCCGCGCCATAACCCAGGGAGAAGAAGAAGGTGAAACTGGCGCAGATGGCCCCCAGGCCAAAGATCATCGGGTCGGGATATTGCGCCGAGATGCTGCCCAGAAGGACAACCGTATCGAGGTAGACATGCGGGTTCAGCCAGGTCAGCGCCAGCACCGTGGCCAGAACCGGCAGCAGCGCCTGAGGCGCCGCGCCCGCGTCTGGCTTCAGCGCAGCACCACCGCGCCGGGCCGCCAGAAGGCTGCGGGCGCCATACCAGACCAGGAACCCCGCCCCGGCCAGGCGCATGGCCAGTTCAAACCCCGGCACGGCCTCGGACAGGGAGCCAAGACCCAGAACCCCCGCATAGATCAGCGCCGCATCCGATCCCGCACAGGTGAGACAGATCCAGAAGACATGTTCGCGCCGCAACCCCTGGCGCAGCACAAAGGCATTCTGCGCGCCGATCGCAAGGATCAGGCTGAAACCAAGCGCAAAACCGGCAAGAAGGCTAGAAGGCATCGCAGCTGACTTTCCTCGAAATCCCCATCTGATCCGCTTTGACTAAGTCCTCCGCTGTCGATAATCCAATTAAATATGATTAATTGAATTAAGGTATTCTAATGCAGTTCGTGCCGAACCAACTGGCCGCCTTGCGGTCTGTCCTGCGCCACGGCAGCTTTGAGGCTGCGGCCCAATCGCTCGGCGTCACGGCCTCGGCGATTTCGCAACGGGTCAAGGCGCTGGAGGACCGGACCGGCACCGCCCTGGTGCACCGGGGACCGCCCAGCACCGGCACCGCCGCCGGTCTGCGGCTTGCCAAACATGCCGAAGATGTTGCCCTCTTGGAGGATCAGGTCGCGCGGGACTTGGCGCTTTCGGCCCCCGGCAGCGCCGCCCAGCTGCGCTGCGCGATCAATGCCGACAGCCTGGCGACCTGGTTCATCCCGGCCATGGCGGCCTGCCCTGATCTGCTGTTCGACCTGGTGATCGACGATCAGGACCACAGCGCCGACTGGTTGCGGCGCGGCGAGGTTTCGGCTGCCGTCACCTGCGGCAACAAGCCGGTGGGCGGCTGCACGCTGCATGATCTGGGCGCGCTGCGATACGTGGCAACCGCAAGCCCTTCCTTTGTGGCGCGATGGCTCGCAGAGGGGGTCACCACGACCACATTGTCGGCCGCCCCCTGTCTGGTCTTCAACGCCAAGGACGCGCTGCAACGTCGCTGGATGGAGACCTACGTGGCCCCGGGACTGGCGCCCCCGGCGCATTTCCTGCCCTCCAGCCAGGCGTTCATCGAGGCCGCCAAGGCGGGCTTGGGCTGGGGCATGAACCCCTTGTCTTTGGTCCAGGATGCACTGGCGGCAGGGGATCTGGTGGAGCTCGTCCCGGGCACGCCGTTGGATGTGCCGCTTGGCTGGCAGGTGAGCCGCGTCATGGCCGCCGCGCTTGGGCCTGCAACCAGGGCAATCGTCCGCACGGCACGACAGCATCTATTGCAGTGACACCATAGCCAACAAAACGGCGGCCTTGCCTCGCCTTCAAATTTCTTGCGCGACCTCTTTGGCTTGCCTAGCCTGACCTAAAGTAATGTCAGGGCATATTATGAAAAAAGCATCCTTCGGCCTATTGCTGGCCTGTACCGCAACGCCTGCTTTGGCCGGGCTGGAAATCTGCAACGATGCCGACAAGAGCCTGAGCGTTGCCATCGGCTATGCGGATGGCAAGACCTGGGTGTCGAAAGGCTGGTGGAATATCGACCCGGGCGCCTGCAAGACGCCGCTGTCCGGGGACCTGAAGAACCGATATTATTACTACCGCGCCAATGCCTCTGGCAGCCCCTTTGCCAGCGGCGACTATACGTTTTGCACGACGTCCTCGGCCTTCACCATTGCCGGTGATACGGAATGCGGCAACCGGGGCTATGAAACCACCGGCTTTCGCAAGCTGGATACAGGCGAAACCGCCAAGCATTTCACCCTGACCCTGGTCAACACTTCAGACAAGAAGAGCGATCCTGCCCCGGCACCGGTTCCCGCCCCTGCTGCGCCGACCGGTGTTGCGCCTGCAGGCACCTATGGTGAACCCTATTCGAACATGGCGAACCTTCAGGAGTGCTATTCGGAAGGCGTCCGCACCTGCAGTTTCCACGCGGACGGAACGAAATTCTACGTCACCGATGACGGGCGCACCCCCCAGTTTGTCTTTTCGATCATGGGCAACCTTGATCCGGGCACCCCAATCCAGGTCGAGGGTGACCTTGAGGCGCTCTATGACCGCAGTGCCGATGTGGTGCTGCGAGACGTCACCATCCGCCCCTGGACCAATGCGGATTCCATCCTGAACCGCATGCAGGGGCACTGGTATTCCGTCGATGATCCCAATGCGCAATTTACCGTCCTGGGGTCGGAGCGGGACAACACCTATGATGGGGCCATCACCGGCCGGGATTATCTTTCGGTGACAGATTGGTGCGACGGTATGGAGGGGGGCGGCCCTTATCTCTATGCCCGCGAAGAAGAAACCGGCGACTCCTACTGCTATGCCATCGACAGCATCTCCGATTTCGAGATGACCCTGATGTATCTGCCGCGGGGCAATTTCCTATCCTACCGCAAGCTGGACTGATAGCGCCCCCAAACGAAAAAGACCCGTCGGATTGGCGGGTCTTCTTTATCAAGCGTCTATACCTGCCGGCATCTGCCGACCTGGCACCAGCCGATCAAAGCTGCGCCATCACCTCGTCGGAGGCTTCGAAATTGGTGGTCACGCGCTGCACGTCATCATCGTCTTCCAGCGCATCCACCAGCTTCATCAGCTTCTGCATGCCTTCCAGGTCCAGCTCGGTGGTGGTGGTCGGCTTCCAGATCAGCTTGGTCGATTCAGATTCGCCCAGCTCCGCTTCCAGCGCGTTCGACACCTCGTTGAGATCGGTATCGGCGCAGTAGATGCTATGCCCGTCTTCCGAGCTTTCGACATCTTCGGCACCTGCCTCGATCGCAGCCATCATCACGGTATCCGCATCGCCAACGGACGCCGGGTAGGTCACCTCGCCCTTGCGGTCGAACATGAAGCCGACCGAGCCGGTCTCGCCCAGGTTGCCGCCGTTCTTGGTGAAGGTGGAGCGCACGTTCGACGCGGTGCGGTTCTTGTTGTCGGTCATCGCCTCGACGATCACCGCAACGCCGTTGGGACCATAGCCTTCATAGCGGATCTCGTCGTAGTTCTCCGCATCACCGCCAATGGCCTTCTTGATCGCACGTTCGATCACGTCCTTGGGAACCGACTGGCTCTTGGCTTCCTTCACCGCCAGGCGCAGGCGGGGGTTCTTGTCAGGATCCGGATCGCCCATTTTTGCGGCCACGGTGATTTCCTTGGCCAGCTTGGAAAAGAGTTTCGAGCGCGCCGCATCCTGGCGGCCCTTGCGGTGCTGAATATTCGCCCATTTTGAGTGGCCTGCCATGTGCCAGTCTCCATTCTTAGCGGTTTTGCGTGTCGGAGCGTTTGATACAGGCAGGCCGTGCGAGCCGCAAGAGATTGGTGCCACCAGCGCCGCGCTGGTCAAAATGCTCCGCCTGAGCAGAGGGTGCGGCTTGTACTGGCGCAGGATATAGCTTGTGGTAACAGTGGCCCTGAGACTGGGCACCCCCCCCGATAAAACGGGACGCGATTTAGGAAAACGCAGAAATGACATTTGACCAAGGCATTCTTTTTGCGATCTTCGCAGCCGTTTTCGCCCTGCTGCTCTGGGGGCGCTACCGATACGATCTGGTTGCATTCTCGGCGTTGATGGCGGCGGTTCTGCTCGGTGTCGTCCCCACCAAGGATGCCTTTGCCGGATTTGGCCATCCCGCAACCTTGGTGGTGGCGCTTGTGCTGATCGTCTCCGCCGGGCTGGTGCGGTCGGGGGCTGTGTTCCTGATCACCCGAACCCTGGTCGACAGCACCCGCGCGCTTGGCCTGCACATTGCCCTGATGGGCGGGGTTGGCGCCGTGCTTTCGGCCTTCATGAACAACGTGGCCGCCCTGGCGCTGCTGATGCCCGTCGACATCCAGACCGCGCGCAAGGCGGGTCGGGCGCCGGGCCTCAGCCTGATGCCGCTCAGCTTTGCCACCATCCTCGGCGGCATGGTCACGCTGATCGGCACCCCGCCCAATATCATCATCGCCTCGATCCGGCACGAGACCCTGGGCACCCCCTTCGGGATGTTCGATTTTGCCCCCGTCGGCCTGGTCGCCGCCTGTGCGGGCCTTGCCTTTGTGGCGCTGATCGGATGGCGCCTGATCCCCCAGCGCGAGAATGCCGCGGGCGCCTCCGAAGCGCAGATCGCGGACTATATCGCAGAGCTGACCGTGCCAGAAGACTCCTCCCTGGTGGGCAAGCGGCTTGGGGAGCTGGACAGCGAGGCCGAAAAGGCGGATGTGGCCATCCTCGGCCTGATCCGGGAGGGCAAGCGGCTTTATGGGCGGGCCGCCGGGTTCACCCTGCGCGCCGCCGACACCCTGGTGATCGAGGCAACGCCCGAAGCGCTGGACGAGTTCCGCACCGCCCTGTCGCTTGATTTCGCCGATGCCGCCCGCCAGGAAAAGCTGACCGCCGCCGGGGAAGGCCTGGAGCTGGTCGAGGTGGTGGTGCCGGAAACCGCCCGCGTCAACGGGCGTAGCACCCAATCCATCGGCCTTGCCTGGCGCCAAAGCACGGTTCTTTTGGGCATTTCCCGACAGGGGCGGCGTCTGACCAGCCATATCCGCCAGACCGTGATCGAACCGGGTGATATCCTGTTGCTGCTCTGCCCGCGCGACCGCGGCGCCGATGTGACGGACTGGCTTGGCTGCCTGCCACTGGCGCAACGTGGGCTTGCGGTCACCGCCAACGACAAGACCTGGATGGCCATCGGCCTGTTTGCCGCCGCCGTCATCGCCGCCTCTGTCGGGATCGTCTACCTGCCCGTGGCGCTGGGGCTGGTGGCCGTGGCCTATGTGCTGACCAAGATCCTGCCGGTGGCCGAGATCTACGACCATGTGGAATGGCCGGTGGTCGTTCTTCTGGGGTCGATGATCCCGCTGGGGGCCGCGCTGGACAGTTCTGGCGGCACCCAGCTGATCGCCAACGGATTGATCGGCCTGACCGAAGGCCTGCCCGCCTGGGCCATTCTGACCGTGCTGATGGTGGTCACCATGACCCTGTCGGATGTCTTGAACAACACCGCGACGGCCATCGTCGCAGCCCCCGTGGGAATCCAGATGGCAACCGCGCTTGGCGTCTCGCCCGATCCCTTTCTGATGGCGGTGGCCGTGGCCGCCTCTGCCGCTTTCCTCACCCCCATCGGGCATAAGAACAACACGCTGGTGCTGGGTCCCGGTGGCTATCACTTCGGCGACTACTGGCGGATCGGTCTGCCGCTTGAGATCCTGATCGTGTCGGTTTCGATCCCCGCAATCCTGATTTTCTGGCCGATGTAACCGCCGGTCACAACGGCCAGATGAACGGGATGACCGCCGAGGCCAGGAGGCCGATGCTGAGGTTCAAGGGAACCCCGACCCGCAGGAAATCGGTGAACTTGTAGCCCCCCGGACCATAGACCAACATGTTGGTCTGGTAGCCGATCGGCGTCGCAAAGGAGGCCGAGGCCGCAACCATCACCGCGACCACCAGCGGGCGCGGATCCAGTCCCATCGCCTGGGCCAGGCCGATGGCGATCGGCGTCACCACCACGGCAACCGCGTTGTTGGAGACCAGCTCGGTCAGGACCGAGGTCAGAAGGTAGACCGCCCAGACCAGCAGGAAGGGCGGCAGGACCGACAGGCCCGGCGCCAGGAAGCTCACGATCAGGCTGACCGCGCCGGAACTTTCCAGCGCCGCACCGATGGCAAGCATGGAAAAGATCAATGCCAGCAACCGCCCGTCGATGAAGGAAAATGCCTCATCCGCGTCGATGCAGCGACCGATCAGCACCAGCGCCACCGCAACAATCGACAGCATCAGGATGGGTGCCACCCCAAGTGCTGCCAGCACCACGATCCCCAGAAGCGCCGCAATCGCATAGGGCGCATGGCTGCGGCGATAGGCGCGCTGTGTCGGCTGCGAGACATCGGCCATATCCGTATCCGCGGCAAGGCGCTGAATATCCTCGGGCGCCCCTTCCAAGAGCAGCGTATCGCCGACCCTCACCACCAGATCATCCAGTTGCACGCCGATGTTCTGATTGCGCCGATGCACCGCCAGCACATAGACACCATAGCGGCGGCGCAGGCGCATGGCCCCCAGGGAACGCCCCACCAGGCGGCAGCCGGGTGTGATCAGCACCTCCACCGTCTTGGTCTCCACCGCCGAGACCTGATCGACCCGCTTCAACTCCTTGTTGCTTTGCAGGCTCAACAGCTCGGTCATCTGGGTGCGCAGGACCACCCGGTCGCCCACCTGCAGCTCAACCCCCTTCAGATTGCGCCGCAGCGAGACATCGCCGCGAATGACGTCGATCAGGCGCACGCCGGGCCGTTTGAACAGTTGAACGCCGGTGACCTCGCGGCCGATCAGGTTGCTTTCCGGAGGGATCACCGCCTCGGTGAAGAACTTCATCTTGGAGCGGTCGCTCAGCAGATTGGCAAGGTTGTCGCGGTCCGGCAGCAGCCGCGGCGAGATGAAGCGCAGGTAGATCATGCCCCAGACCACCAGGATCAACCCCAGTGGCGTCACCTCGAAGATGGTGAAGGGCGCCAGACCCTGCGCGCGGGCCACACCATCGACCAAGAGGTTCGTCGAGGTGCCGATCAGCGTCAATGTGCCCCCCAGAATGGCCGCATAGCTGAGCGGGATCAGCATCTTTGAGGCAGAGACACCCAGCGTGCGGGAGATCTGTACAAAGACCGGGATCATCACAACGACAACCGGCGTGTTGGAGACGATGGCCGAAGCGCCCACCACGAAGCCCATCAACATGGCAACGGCCAGCTTCGGGTTCACCTCGGCCTGTTTGCGCGCGCTCTGGGTGAAGGCATCCAACGCGCCTGTGCGCACCAAGGCGCCCATGATGATGAACATGGCCGCAATCGTCCAGGGCGCCGGGTTGGACAGCACCGGCAGGGCAGCATCATAGGGAAGCACCCCCGTCACCAGCATCAGCGATACGCCCGCCAGCGCCACAACTTCGGTCGGGTAGCTTTCCTTCAGGAAGGCCAGGAACATCGCCGCGACGATCAAGAGCGCAAGAATGGCGCTACCGTTTTCCGCGATTTGAAATGACTGCATATCGGGCAATAGACTCACATTCGTTGCGCAGGGTGGACCCCGGCGATCAAGACACGCCGGCGCCGAGTTTTCCCGATCGGAAATGGAGAGGCAAGGGCTTCAGCATCCTTGCCGGATCCAAACTCGAAATCGGGATGAATTTACGGCAAAGCGCCAATTGGCGGAACAGACGTCTTCGCGATCAGGCTTGCGGCCCGGCGTCTTGCAACAGGCCACCATTGCGCACCATTCGGATCTCCTTGGCGGCACCGGTCCTGTCGTCGGTTTCGATGAAAACCCCCGACAAGGTTGCCTCCCCATTTGCCGGGGTAAATCGGCTTTTCGGCATTCCGGTCAGGAAACGGCGCATCGGTTCTGCCTTTTCCATACCGATCACAGAATCATAATCGCCGCACATGCCCGCATCCGTCAGGTACCCGGTGCCCCCTGCCAGGATCTGCGCATCCGCAGTCGGCACATGGGTGTGGGTGCCAACAACCAGGGACGCCTTGCCATTGCAGAAATGTCCCATCGCCATCTTTTCAGAGGTGGCCTCGCAGTGCATGTCCACGATCACCGCCTGGGCCAACCCGCCGCGCGGATGGGACTTCAGCACGCCTTCGACCGCCCCGAATGGATCATCATAGGCGCGTTTCATGAAAACCTGGCCCAGCGCCTGGGTCACCAGAACCTTGCGCCCTCCGGCGGCATTGAACAGCCGGTGCCCCCGCCCCGGCGCCCCCTTGGCAAAGTTGATGGGCCGGATGATGCGCGGCTCCTTCTCGATGAACTGCAGCATGTCCTTTTGATCAAAGGCATGATCACCCAGCGTCAGGCAATCCGCCCCCGCATCCAGCAGCAGCTTTGCGTGATCGCCGCTCAGCCCCATGCCATTGGAGGCATTCTCGCCGTTGACCACCACGAAATCGAGCCGCCACTCCTTGCGCAGGCGCGGCAGGTTCTCGGTGATGGCGCGGCGCCCGGCGCGGCCCATCACATCGCCCAGAAACAGTATTCTCATGCCCTCTCTCCTAGGCCTCGAAGCGGATGGGAGCAAGCCCCGCCACGGCGGCAGCATGGGGTCTCGGCGCGAAATGACGTCACATTTTCCGGCATTCAGCGCCGAAACTGCAGGATGCGGCTTTCCGTCACCACCATGTCGAGCGGCTGATCGGTCGCTTCCAGCGGCAGGCTGTCAGCCTCCTGCGCTTCAAAGGCAAAGCCGATGGCCAGGGTCGCCCGGCGCGCGCGCAGCTGTTGCAGCGTGCGATCATAGAAGCCGCCACCATAGCCCAGGCGACCGCCGGACGCATCAAAGGCCACCAGCGGCACGATCACGATCTCGGGCTCGAAAAAGTCATCCACCTCAGGCACCCTGGCGCCAAACGGCCCGTCGCGCAGCGCGCCCTCCGGCTGCCAGCGGCTGAACCGCAGCGGCAGCCCCTCGCCTTCAATCACCGGCAGGCCGACATCGCCATGGGCGGCGGCCTCGGCCATGGCGGGCAAGGGATCGATCTCGGTGCGGATCGGCATGTAGCCTGCCAGCGGCACGCCGCGGTATCCGGCCAGCACCTCGGACAGGTGCCCGGCCGCCCCCGGCTTTTTCATCTCAAACGCCGCCTTGCGCCGCGCAAAGGCGGCCTTGCGGGCGCCTGCCTTGATCTGAGCAAGATCCGTCATTCACTCCTCCCGCACAGGTCTTCAGAGCTACAAGAGTACCAGCGCCGCAAGGCCGAGGAAGGCAAAGAAGCCCACCACATCGGTCACCGTGGTCACAAAGGCACCAGAGGCCAGCGCCGGATCGACGCCGACCTTTTCCAGAATAACCGGCACCGCCGTCCCGGCCAGACCGGCGACGACCAGATTGATCACCATCGCGACGCCGATCACCGCGCCAAGCATGGGGGAGCCGAACCAGACGATCCCGACCACCCCCATGACCACCGCGAATATCAGCCCGTTGACCAGCCCGACCAAGGCTTCGCGCCGGATCACCCGCCAGACGTTGGAGCCGGTAAGGTCGCGTGTTGCCAGCGCCCGCACCGCAACCGTCAGCGATTGGGTGCCGGCGTTCCCGCCCATCGAGGCCACGATCGGCATCAGCACCGCAAGGGCAACAAACTGCGCGATGGTCGCCTCGAACAGCGCGATCACCATCGAGGCCAGCACCGCCGTCACCAGATTGACCGCCAGCCAGGGAAAGCGCCGCTTGGTGGTGTTGATCACCCGGTCCGACAGGCTGCCCTCGCCGACACCGGCCAGGCGCAGGATGTCCTCTTCGTGTTCCTCATCCAGCACCACCATGGCGTCGTCGATGGTGATGACGCCGACCAGCCGCCCCTCGTCATCCACCACGGGGGCCGAAATCAGGTGGTACTGGTTGAAGGCATAGGCGACATCCTCTTCATCCTGATCGGCGGGGATTACCTGAAAGGTCTCTTCCAGGAGGTCCACCAGCGGCACATCCCGGCGCGAGGACATGATCCGTCCAAGCGTCACATTGCCCACGGGATGCAGGCGCGGATCGACCACCACCACGTGGTAGAACTGCGTCGGCAAATCGGACCGCTCGCGCATCAAATCTATGGCCTGCCCCACCGTCCAGTGTTCCGGGGCCATGACAACCTCGCGCTGCATCAGACGGCCGGCGGAACTCTCGGGATAGCTCAGCGATTGTTCAACCGCGATCCTGTCGGAATCCTCCAGCACCCCCAGGATCGCCTCCTGCTGCGGCTCTTCCAGGTCCTCGAGCAGATCGACCACATCGTCGCTGTCCAGGTCGCGCACCGCCTCAGCCAGAACCTGAGGCGTCAGGACCGCGATCACCTCTTCGCGAATCGACTCGTCCAGTTCAGACAGAATGTCGCCGTCGAATTCACGATCATAAATGCGGATCAGACGGGCACGATCAAAGGCGTTGATCTGCTCCAGAAGGTCGGCGATATCGGCCGCATGCAGCGGCTCCATCAGGTCCGCAAGGCGCGCCTGATCGTTGGTATCCACCGCATAGAGGATCTGCGCCACATGCTTGCGATCCAGCGTGTAGGCATCCTCCTGCACGATGTCGGATCCGCTGATCTCGTCGCCTCTGCTCATGCGCTGCCTCCTTGGTGCCGGTTGTTTCATGAATAGAAGAAGCAGCTACCGAAAAACAATGACAATGACGGAATTTACCCCCAGCCTCGTCGCGCCTATCCTGTGACTGGTCACCCTGCGCGAAAGGACACCTGCAGATGAACACAAGACCCATGCCTGATACCCGCACAGGGCATATTCTACGCGGTCAGGTCCTGTCCTTCACGCAAAGCCCTTTTGGCGCCGCAGCCCCGGACGAGGCCGCCACCCTGCATGACGCCGTCGCGTTGCAGAACGGTGTGGTAACCGCCCTCGGAGCCTTCGCGGATCTGCAACACCGCTTCCCCCAGGCCCAGGTCCACGATCACAGGGACAAGCTGATCCTGGCCGGCTTTGTCGATGCCCATGTCCATTATCCGCAAACCGCGATCATCGCCAGTTGGGGCAAGCGGCTGATCGACTGGCTGAACAGCTACACCTTCCCCGAGGAAATGCGGTTCAAAGACCGCGCCTACGCCGAAGAGGTCGCCGCGCGCTATCTGGATCTGACGGCGGCCCATGGCACCACCACGGTCTGCAGCTATTGCACCATCCACCCCGAAAGCGTCGATGCCTTCTTTTCCGCCGCCCAGGCCCGCGGGCAACGGGTGGTGGCGGGCAAGACCTGCATGGACCGCAACGCGCCCGAGGGCCTGCGCGACACGCCCCAATCCGCCCATGACGACAGCGCCGCATTGATTGCCCGCTGGCACGGGGTGGATCGCCTTGAATATGCGATCACGCCGCGGTTCTCTCCCACCTCGACGCCAGAGCAGCTGGAAGCGATGGGCGCGCTTTGGGCCACCAATCCGGACTGCCTGATGCAGACCCACCTGAGCGAGCAGACGGATGAGATCGCCTGGGTCAAGGAGCTGTTCCCGAAGGCGCGGGACTACCTGGACACCTACGAGAGTTTCGGCCTCTTGGGCGCGCGCGGGGTCTATGGCCATGCCATCCACCTGGAGCCGCGCGAACGGGACCGCCTGCGCGAACACGGCGCGGCTCTGGTACATTGCCCCACATCGAATACCTTCATCGGTTCGGGTCTGTTTGACATGGGCGGGCTGATGGCCGAGGGGCAGCGCATCGGCCTTGCCACGGACACCGGCGGCGGCTCCAGCTTCTCCATGTTGCGGACCATGGCGGCGGCCTATGAGATCGGTCAGCTGCGCGGAACGCCCCTGCACGCGGCAGAGCTGCTGTGGCTGGCCACGCAAGGGTCGGCCCGGGCGCTGCGGCTCGATGACAAGATCGGCAATATCGCACCGGGCATGGAGGCCGATCTGGTGGTGCTGGATCTCGCCTCCACCCCCGCGATCGCCCAGCGCGCGGCCAGGGCAAATGACATTTGGGAAGCCACCTTTGCCACGATCATGATGGGCGATGACCGGGCCATATCCGAGGTCTGGATCGGCGGCCAAAAGGTCTGAGATCAGCCCTGCTCTGCCAGGGCGCGGGCGAGCCGCCCGTGACGTTCCAGCAGGTGCGGCAGGTCGATGCTGGCGACCTCACCGCCCGAGATGATCTGACGCCCTTCGACGAAAAGGTGCTTCACTTGGCTCGGTCCCGCCAGCAAAAGCGCCGCCGGATCCCAACTGCCGCTGGAGGCAACGCCACTCACATCCCAAACCGCCACATCGGCGCGTTTGCCAGGGGCAAGCCGTCCGCAATCGGGGCGCCCCAGGATGTCGGCACCGCCACGGGTGGCGATCTCCAGCGCCTCATAGGCGCTCATGGCATCGGCACCGTTTGCCACCCGCTGCAACAGCATGGCCTGACGCGCCTCGCCGATCAGGCTGGCCATGTCGTTGCTGGCCGATCCGTCCACCCCCAGCCCGACCGGGACACCCGCATCCCGGAAGCTGCGCAGCGGAGCGATACCGCTGCCAAGGCGACAATTGGAACAGGGGCAATGGGCAACGCCGGTGCGGGTGCGCGCGAAAAGATCGATCTCCGCCGCATCCAGTTTCACGCAATGTGCATGCCAGACGTCATCTCCGGTCCAGCCCAGCTCCTCGGCGTATTGGCCGGGGCGGCAACCGAACTGCGCCTCGGAATAGGCGATATCCTCGTCGTTTTCCGCCAGATGGGTGTGCAGCATCACCCCCTTGTCGCGCGCCAGCAGGGCGGCATCGCGCATCAGTTCGCGGCTGACCGAAAAGGGAGAGCACGGCGCCAGACCGACCCGGCACATGGAGCCTTCGCTGGCATCATGGAACCCGTCCACCACCCGGATCATGTCCTCCAGGATAGCGCCTTCCTCTTCGACCAGGCTATCGGGCGGCAGGCCGCCCTTGCTTTCGCCGATGCTCATGGCGCCACGGGTGGGATGGAACCGCAGGCCGACCTCGTGGGCGGCATGAATGGTATCTTCCAGCCGGGATCCGTTTGGATAGAGGTAGAGGTGATCGGAGCTGAGCGTGCAGCCCGACAGCGCCAGTTCCACCAACCCCAGCTGCGCCGAGACGAACATCTCCTCCGGGCCGAAGCGCGCCCAGATCGGGTAGAGCCGCTGCAGCCAGCCGAACAGTAGCGCATCCTGCGCGCCGGGAACGGCGCGGGTGAGGTTCTGATAGAGATGGTGATGGGTATTGACGAGGCCCGGCGTCACCACGCAGCCCGCCCCCGAAACGATCTGCCCAAAGGTCTGCAGCCCCTGCCCCACTGCCGCGATCTGCCCGTCCCGGATCAGGACGTCGGCATCGTGCAAGACGCGAGCATCGTCATCCATGGTGATGACGGTCTGGGCATTCTGAATCAGGGTTTCCTGCATGGTTTCACACTCCGATATCGCCCGTTTCGGTGGTGAAGTGTGAAGAAGGTCCGACAGAATACGGGCAAAGGACTCGGGCCTGCCCTCAGCTATAGCCCGGCATCCAGCCTGCGCTCAAGCCTGTTTCAACCGCCCTGCAGCAAGCCCAGCGCCTGCGCATGCAGCTCCTTGTTCGCCGCCGCCAGAACCTGCCCGCCATCATGAGCCGGGCCACCCTGCCAATTGGTGACAATGCCGCCTGCGGCTTCGATCACCGCGATGGGCGCCTGGATGTCATAGGCGTTGAGCCCCGCCTCGATCACCAGATCGATATGGCCGGCGGCCAGCAGCGCATAGGCATAGCAATCCATGCCGTAGCGGGTCAGCTTAACCTGTGCCGCGACGCGTTCGAACCCGGACCGCTCGTCCGGGGTCCCTACTTCCGGAAAGGTGGTAAAAAGGATCGCCTGGTCCAGTGCCGCGCCCTGCCGGGTTGCCAGCGCACAGGTCCCATGCGGCCCCGACATCTGCGCATGGTCGGCACAGCCGACAAATCGCTCTCCGGTATAGGGCTGGTCGATCACGCCCAGAACCGGACCGGTCGCATCGGACAGCGCGATCAAGACACCCCAGGTCGGTGTGCCGCTGATGAAGCCACGGGTGCCGTCGATCGGGTCCAGAACCCAGGTGCGGCCAGAGCGGCCCTCGACTGCGGGAAACTCTTCCCCCAGGATCCCGTCCTCGGGGCGCAATTCGGCCAGAACGGCGCGCATGGCCTGTTCGGCATCGCGGTCGGCCACGGTCACAGGGTCAAACCCGGCTGCGAGCTTGTTGTCAGCACCAAGGCCAGGCTTTCGGAAATGGGGGAGGATCACCGCGCCGGCGGCATCTGCCAGCCGCTGCGCCACATCAAGATCAGAGGGAGATTTATCGGTCATGATCCAGCGGGTGCCATCGCACCCCGCCGGATACAACAAAAAAGACCCCTCAGGGGTCTTTTCTCTTTCAGGCTGCGTCGCTCAGAACACGGGCCAGTTCAAACAGGCGCCTGCGCTGGTTTTCCGGGATCGCATAATAGGAGCGCACCAGATCCAGGGCTTCCTTGTCGCCCATCAGATCCTCGGGAACCGAGCTCTTCTCCGCCGCCGCTTTGCCCTCTTCTTCGAGACCATCGAAGAAGAAGCTGACCGGAACCTCCATCGCGTCAGAAATATCCCACAGCCGCGATGCGCTGACCCGGTTGGCACCGGTTTCATACTTCTGAATCTGCTGGAACTTGATCCCGACCTTTTCGGCCAGTTGCTGCTGTGTCATACCAATCAGCCAGCGCCGGTGACGGATCCGTTTACCGACATGCACATCTACTGGATGAGCCATGTGCCATCTCCTAGTTATACCAAAGTAGTTCGCGCCAAGGTTGCCGCGACAATTGCCAAATCCGTCAGGATATCAACACTGACCCGAACAATCGGACCACCCCAAACCGCGACACTGGTTCAACCTCATGGCCGACCTTACGACCTCCACGGTTGAATTCAAGCCTCCCAAGGTAGAGCTGAGAGTCGAAGACATCCAAATACATGATTTCGCGTGTCATTTTGTCATGTTAATTTGAACAATAACATATGAAATATCCCCTCCCCATAAATAGCGAGGTGAAATTGCGCGACCTGTTGTCGAACAGTCACGCATCGAATCACCAACGCGCGCCGCATCTGCGAGGACACCATGCAGGCCTTCCAAGTGACCGCCTTTGACACCCCCCCAACGCTCATCTCGGTCGACTGCCCGCCGCCCGGCGCAGGTCAGGTCGCGGTGCGAATTGCGGCCTGTGGCTTGAACTTCGCGGACCTTCTGATGATGAAAGGCACCTACCAGGATACGCCCGCGCTGCCCTTTGTGCCGGGGCTGGAGGTGGCCGGGACCGTGACCGCCCTGGGTGACGCGGTTGCGGGGCTGTCTCTTGGCGACCGTGTCGCAGTCTATGGCGGCCAGGGCGGCCTTGCCGAAGAAGGCGTCTTTGACGCAAACCGCGCCGTGCACATTCCCGATGACATGTGCTTTGAAGACGCCGCGGCAATGCTGATCGCCTATGGCACCAGCCTCGTGGCCCTTGACCATTGCGCCCGCCTGCAACCCGGAGAGACGCTGCTGGTCACAGGCGCTGCGGGCGGCGTCGGCCTGACGGCCGTGGAAATCGGCAAGCTGATGGGCGCACGCGTCATCGCCCATGCGCGTGGTGCCGACAAGCTGGAGGTCGCCCGCAAGGCCGGAGCCGATCACCTGATTGACGACAGCGAGGATCTGCGCAGTATCGTCAAGGAACTGGGCGGCGCTGATGTGGTCTATGACGCGGTTGGCGGCCCGGTCTGGAAGGCCGCCTTTCGCGCCACCAACCCCGGCGGGCGCCTGCTGCCGATCGGCTTTGCCAGCGGCGAGGTTCCGCAGATCCCGGCCAATCATCTGCTGGTCAAGAACCTGACGGTGATCGGTTTTTATATCGGCGGCTACCTGAAGGCGCGGCCCGAGGTGATCCAGACCGCCTTTGCCACCCTGTTCGACTGGTACAGTGCAGGCCGGATCAAACCGCATATCAGCCATGTCCTGCCCCTGGCACAGGCGGCAGAGGGCCTGGAGCTGCTGCGCAGCCGCGCCTCGACCGGCAAGGTGATCATCACCCCCTAGGGCCTCCCCCGGATCAGCTGGCTGCGCGCAACGGGGCCCGGCGCAAAGCGGCAAAGCCCTGGCGGAGGATATCTGCCAGATCGCTCACATATGCGGCCCGAACGCGATCGGCGCCATAAAGATTGATCTGCTGCACCGGCAATTCGGGCAGGACATCACCGTGATCGATGATCTCCTGATGCCCGGGCTGGGTGCCCTCCAGCAGGACGCCGATGGCCAGATCGGCGCTGACGGTCGCCTCGACCGTGCGGTCGGATTCACTGTCCACCGCCATGTCCCACTCGATCCCGGCCTCATCCAGCGCCGCCGTGGCCGAGGCGCGGAAGATACAATTGCGGCAAAACCCCAGCCGCAGGGGGCGATGACGCCAGGCCGACCCATCGGCGGCCCCGATCCAGCGCAATGGCATTTCGTGGATTGCCTCGCCGCCCTCGCCTGCCGTGCCTTCGGTCGTCAGGATCAGATCATAGGCCCCCTTGGCAAAGCCCGCCTTCAGATCGCGTGTGTTCGAAGTCACCAGGTTGACGCTGACCCGTGGGAAGGTGGCGTTGAACCGCTGCAGGACGCGCGGGATCACCGGGTAGACCACATCATGGGGCACCCCCAGGACCACCTCGCCCTCAAAGGCCTGGTCGGTCAGCCGGGTGATCACCTCGTCATTGAGCGCCACCATGCGGCGGGCATAGCCCAAGAGCTGCTCCCCCGCCGGGGTCAGCGCAATGCTGCGCCCCGACCGATCCAGCAGCTCCAGCCCCAGCAGCTCCTCAAGCCGCTTCAGCTGCATGGAGACCGCAGACTGGGTCAGATGCAGAAACCCCGCCGCCCGTGTCACACCGCCATTGTCCGCCACCGCCACGAAAGAGCGCAGCGTCGTAAGATCCAGATTTCGAGCCATCACAATCCCTGATGCTAAGTATCAAAAACATTCGTTTTCAAAATAAATCACACTCCCCCATATACATCAACAGAAATGATGAACGAATGAGAAACCATCACAATACCAGAAAAGGACACAAGACATGACCTACGTGACGCTTTCCGCACCCCGCCGCAGATCCCGGATCGGCCTGTCCGCGCGCCTTGCCACGGCCTTTGCCCTGATCCGCCAGCGGCGTGCCCTGGCCAAACTGGATGACGCCGCCCTGCTGGACATCGGTGTCAGCCGCGCCGCGGCACAGAGTGAAGCCAAACGCCCGTTCTGGGATGCGCCGGCGTCGTGGCTGCGCTGAACAGGGCCTTTCACATGACACCACCGGCCTGAAGGCGCATCATTGATTTGATGCGCCTTTTCATGTTTTTGCTGCGAATCTTTTTGTCCCGGCCTTGAACCGATTGCGCTTTGATCCGATATTCGCACAGAACGCTGTGCGCAGCCTGAAGGCTCTGATACAGCAAGGGAGAGTTTTTGAAACGGAGACCATGATACATGGCACAGTTTGACACCATTCGTTCTGCAGCAGGCGCCCGCTCTGCCGAGATCGATGCGGGCCTGCGCGCCCACATGAACAAGGTCTACGGCACGATGTCCGTGGGCACCTTCATCACATTCCTGGCAGCCTGGGCCATCGCCGGTCTGGCGGTCACATCCGATCCGTCGGGCGCAGCCGCCCAGCTCAGCGCAGACAAATACCTGACCAGCCTTGGCTATGCGATCTATGCTTCCCCGCTGAAGTGGGTGATCATGTTCGCCCCGCTGGCCTTTGTCTTTGGCTTCAGCGCCGCCATCAACCGCCTGTCGGCCGCCGCCGCACAGCTGGTGTTCTACACATTCGCGGCCGTGATGGGCCTGTCGATCAGCTCGATCTTCCTGGTCTTCACCGGTGAATCCATCGTCCAGGTGTTCCTGATCACCGCCATCGCCTTTGCGGGCCTCTCCCTGGTGGGTTACACCACCAAGAAAGACCTGTCGGCCATGGGCACCTTCCTGATCATGGGTCTGATCGGTCTGATCGTGGCCTCGATCGTGAATATCTTCCTGGCCTCCTCCGCCATGGCCTTTGCGATCTCGGTGATCGGCGTTCTGATCTTTGCGGGTCTCACCGCCTATGACACCCAGAACATCAAGAACACCTACCTGCAGATGGCCCATTCCGGCGATCAGGAGTGGCTGGGCAAGGCCGCGATCATGGGCGCCCTCAGCCTCTACCTGGACTTCATCAACCTGTTCATGATGCTGCTCCAGCTGCTTGGGAACCGCGAATAAGCGCCACAGACACCAAGAGTTCAGCAAGGGGCGGATCGGCAAGATCCGCCCTTTCTTTTTTCGCATAGCAAAGGATTTGACCCATGAAGATTTCGGATATCCCGGCCGAGCAGGCAGAGCGCCTGCTGCCCCTGTTGCAGGAGCTGCATGCGCTTCACGCCGAAAACCAGCCACACCGCTACCCCGCAGACCCACAGGACGCAGAGCTGCGGGAGTGGCTGTCAGACTGGCTGGACGAGGACGGCGTTCACGCCATAGGCGCCCAGAGCCCCTCTGGCGCGCTGATGGGCTACGCAATCTACCAGATCGAAGACAGACCCAGCCTGCCGATCGTGCATGGGGGAAAGCGCATCATGCTGCATCAGATCGCGGTGGAGGACCCCTTTCGCCGTTTGGGCGTCGGGAGCAGCCTGATCAAAGAAATCCAAACGCGCTGCAAAGCCATGGGGATCGAAACGCTGGTCACGACCTACGCCACGTTCAACGCAGCCTCCAGCGCGCTTATGAGCCGTATGGGGCTGGCGCCTGTCACCACGGTTGCCGAATGGAGGATGGGCGCCTGAGGGCGCCCCGACAGCTCAGGAGCAGCTCAGCCCTGTGGCCAGGGCCACGGTGCCACGGGTGCTGCCCATCACCTGTACCTCCCCTGTCGTGCTGCAACCGCTTTCGCGCGCGGCCAGCGCCTGGAATTCGGACAGTGCGATATCGGGCAGGCTGGAGATCACGCTGCGCTGTGGCGTGGTCAGCACCGCAAACCCGGCAGACCCGGACCGCACCAGATCCAGTGTCAGAAAACGCCCCTTGACCTCGACGCGCAGGCTCTGGCTGCCCGGTTTGGTCACTTTGCGGCCCGAGATTTCCGCCTCACCGAGCACGGACAGGGGCCCCGCCTCGACCGGCGCCGGGGCAGGCACCACACCGGCCACGGTCGGCTCCGGTCCGGGAACAACTGCCACTGCAAAGACCACACCACTCAAGATACGTTTGAACACCGTTAAACCCACCCGGTTCTGTTAACTCACATTAACAAGCTACCTCTGAAATGAGGCGAAAAGGCGACTATCCTTTCGTACAGTGGCACTGATCTAAAGGGCAATTTGTTCAAATTCGAACGATGGAATAACGCCCCGGATCCGGCAGCCCAGGCAGGAAACCCGCCCGCAAGAGCCCTTCAAACACGAAAAAGGGCCACGCTGTCGGCGTGACCCTTTTGATCGTCCGGGTTGGAAAATCCAGTCAGCCGATTGGGCTTACTTGATTTTGCCTTCCTTGTATTCGACGTGCTTGCGCACGACCGGGTCGTACTTACGCACAACCATTTTTTCAGTCATGGTGCGTGCGTTTTTCTTGGTCACGTAGAAGTGGCCCGTGCCCGCGGTCGAGTTCAGGCGGATCTTGATGGTCGTCGGCTTCGCCATGGTGCTTCTCCTGCGTCCGAAAAGGCAGGGGGCCTCTCGGTAAATTCCTATATGAGCGTGCGCTTTTACCTGCACTGCCCCCCAAGTCAATAGGATTCGGGGGGATATTTTGCGCAGAAGGCCTGTAAGCCGGATTCTGTCCCGGGGCATAGCCCCATAGACGACCATTCATCTGCGATACGCATTGCTGCGCACCTCTAGCTGCCAACCCGGCCCCTCTTGGCTAAAGCGTGCCTAGCGGCGGCTTCCCGTTGCCGGGACCTGCCCGCGCGGGGGCCCTATTTGGCATTGCTCCCGGTGGGGCTTGCCGTGCCACCCCTGTTGCCAGGGGCGCGGTGGGCTCTTACCCCACCGTTTCATCCTTACCATGCCCTGATCCGTTGCCGGGGGCCTGGCGGTTTCATTTCTGTGGCGCTCTCCGTCAGGTTGCCCTGCCCGGGCGTTACCCGGCACCGTTGCTTTAGGGAGTCCGGACTTTCCTCGCGGAAGGCAAGCCTTCTGCGCGGCCGTCCAGCCTTCTGCGCAAGGCAGCACCTATGCGCTCATCCAGCTGCGGTCAAGAGGATGATAAGGGGAGGTCAGCCCCAGAGTTCAGCCTGCCCAAGTGGTGCGAAATCCGCGGCACAGAGCGCCCCCCTGCCCTGCGGGCGGTAGCGCAGGCGCACGGCCCTCAGCAAAGCCGCATCCTCCACCGGTGCTGTATAGCCGATATCACGCGCATAGGCCCGAAACCGCACCATATCCAGCATCTCCGGCTCCATCAGGCCAGCCCCACCGCCAGCTTCCGCCCCCGGGCGTGCAAGGCCCTGCCGCGCAAGGCGCGCCCAGTCGAACCGCGCGCCCGGATCGAACTTGCGATCCGGCGCCATGTCGGAATGGCCGATCACGCCCTCGGGCGGGATCGCCCACCGCTGCATCACGCCAGCCAGCAGATCCTCCAATTGCCGCATCTGAGGCTCGGAAAACGGATGATCGCCGCCATTGTCCAGCTCGATCCCGATAGAGCGCGAATTGATGTCCTCTTGCCCGCACCACTGCCCGGCGCCGGCATGCCAGGCGCGCTGGTCTTCCTCGACCAGCTGCCACAGGGTGCCGTCCCGACCGATCAGGTAATGCGCCGACACCTCGGCTTCGGGGTCGCACAGACGTTCCAACGCGGCCTCGGCGCTTGTCATGGCGGTGTAGTGAAGCACCACGAGCTGTGGCGTCAGGCCATCCCGGCGGGCGGTGAAATTGGGGCTGGGCTGCCAGATGGCATCTGGGGTGCGCCCGGCCATCAGGAACCGTCGCGCAGGACCAGGCGATAGGGGGACGGATCCCAGCCACAGGCGTAGCCGTCGCCATCGGGATCCAGCGCTTGGCGGTCGCGTTTCGGACCACCCGCTTCCAAAAAGGCGATCTGCGCCAGTTCCGGCGAGGCATAGCCTGCGCAATTGCGCGCCGAGCGGGATTTCAGGTTGATGCCCGAGCGGCTGTAGATTCGGTTGCCCGGCGGGTTGGAGGTGCTGAGCGCATATTGCACGATATTGGGATCGCGCTGGCCCGGCGCCACGCTGGGCAAGGCCGTGGGCTGCACCACCTGATACTGCGCCCGCTGCTGCTTCAGCCGCTCCGCATCGCTTTCGATGGTCTGACGGGAAGAGACCGCATCAAAACTGTTCTCATCGGACAGCCCCGGATTGCCGACGATTTGCGGCGCCGGGTTCGAAGGGCTGGCCTCCAGCGGCACCTGCCCCGAGTTGCTCTGCGCCGCGCTGAGGGCCGCAGCGGTTTCCCGCGCGATATCGGCGCCGGAAGACCTGTCGGCAAGAAGCCCGGCTCCGGAGACGGACCCGGCACTGCGTGGCGCAGGCGGCAGCGACGATCCGGTTGCGTCCAGCGGCTGGCCGGACACCCGGACGGGCGGGATCAGCGCATCGCCGTTGATCGTGGTGCCAAAATCGGGCGGTGCCGCGAAGGGGTCATTGTCAATCCCAACGCCGGCGGCGCTGTCCGGCACCGGCGGCGTGCAGGCTGCAAGGGCCAGAAAACTGCCCGCAAAGGCGAGAGAGACGAAGACACGCATCGGGATCACCTGTTTATGGTCGACTGTAAGCTGCTCTTGTTTGCGCTCAGCTTACCACCATTTGCCCGGCTTTGCCACAAACCCGGCGGCCTGCTCCAGCGCATAGGCGGTGTTCAGCAGATCGCCCTCTTCCCAAGGACGGCCGATCAGCTGCAGCCCCAGCGGCAGCCCTTGCGCGTCCAGACCGGTCGGCACCGAAATCCCCGGCAGGCCCGCCAGGTTCACGGTGACGGTAAAGACGTCGTTGAGGTACATCTGCACCGGATCCGCATCGGTCATCTCGCCCAGGCCAAAGGCCGCCGAGGGCGTCGCCGGGGTCAGGATCGCGTCCACGCCTGCGGCAAAGACATCCTCGAAGTCCTTCTTGATCAGGGTGCGGACGCGACGGGCGCGGTTGTAATAGGCGTCATAGAAGCCTGCCGACAGCACATAGGTGCCGACCATCACGCGGCGCTGCACCTCGTGGCCGAAGCCCTGGGCGCGGGTCTTCTCGTACATCTCGGTGATGCCATCCCCCGCCTCCAGCGTGGCGCGGTGGCCGTAGCGCACCCCGTCATAGCGCGCGAGGTTCGAGGAGGCCTCTGCCGGGGCAATCACGTAATAGGCGGGCAGCGCGTATTTGGTGTGCGGCAGCGAGATATCGACAATCTCGGCGCCTGCATCCTTCAGCATGGCGGTGCCATCGGCCCAGAGCTTTTCGATCTCGGCGGGCATGCCCTCCATGCGGTATTCTTTCGGGATACCGATCTTCTTGCCCTTGATGTCGCCGGTCAGCATGGCCTCGAAATCCGGCACGGCCAGATCGGCGCTGGTGCTGTCCTTGGGGTCATGCCCTGCCATGGCTTCGAGCATGATCGCCGCATCGCGCACCGATTTGGTCATCGGCCCGGCCTGATCCAGCGATGAGGCAAAGGCCACGATGCCCCAGCGCGAGCAGCGCCCGTAGGTGGGCTTGATGCCCACGGTGCCGGTAAAGGCCGCAGGCTGGCGGATCGAGCCGCCGGTGTCGGTGCCGGTTGCCGCAAGGCAGAGGTCCGCCGCAACAGCCGCAGCCGAGCCGCCCGAGGATCCACCCGGGGTCAGCTTTGCATCGCTGCCGTCACGCCGCCACGGGCTGACCACATCGCCATAGGCGGAGGTCTCGTTGGACGAGCCCATGGCGAATTCGTCCATGTTCAGCTTGCCCAGCATCACGGACCCCGCATCCACCAGCTTCTGCGAGACGGTGGATTCATATTCCGGCTTGAAGCCTTTCAGGATGTTCGATGCCGCCTGGCTATCGACGCCCTTGGTGCAGAAGAGATCCTTGATCCCCACCGGCAGGCCGCACATCGACGGCGCATCGCCAGCCTTGATGCGGGTATCCGCCGCCTTGGCGCGCTCCAGCGCGATCTCGGGGGTCTTGTGCACAAAAGCGTTCAGCGCATCGGCTGCGTCGATGGCCTTGAGGCAGGCTTCGGTCAGCTCGACAGAGGTGGTGTCACCCTTGCGCAGGGCATCGCGGGCCTCGGCCAGGCCCAGTTTGTTCAGATCGCTCATGTCTTACTCCACCACCTTGGGGACCGCAAAGAAACCCTCGCGGGCGTCGGGCGCATTGGACAGAACCTTGTCCTGCTGATTGCCGTCGTTCACCACATCCTCGCGCCGCTTCAGACGCTGTGGCGTGACCGAGGTCATCGGCTCGACCCCTTCCACATCCACTTCGTTCAGCTGTTCGATGAAACCCAGGATGGTGTTGAACTCGTCTGCCAGCGCAGGCAGCGCGTCCTCTTCGACCTTGATCCGGGCCAGTTTGGCCACCTTGGCGGCGGTGCTTTGGTCAATCGACATGGAAACCCTCATCTCGTCTGCCTCGGCATTTACCGTCGCACCGCCGCCACCGCAAGACTGAGGGTGCCCTTCTGCCGGATTTCTGGTGCGAATCCACAGGTCAGGTGGTTTAATCATCCTGTTTTGAGCGTTTCATTGTAAAAAGGATTGGACCTATGATCTTTACCACGGGGCCAGGGGACGACAGATTTCTCTTCCAAGACCTGCCATATGACCCTTCCGAATGGCACGACAGCGGCGGCACCGATACATTGGTCTTCAGCTGGCATATCGCTCCGGTGTCTCTTCAGATACGCGAGGTGGACGGCGGGCTGGAAGTGCGCGAATACGGCCAGACCCGCCTGTTCATTCCCCAGGAGGCGGCTGGCGTCCCGTCGGTTGAACGGTTTGAAATCGGGCCCGCCAGCTATTCCGAGCTTGACGTTTTCGCCACCCAGGAGGTCATCAGTGACCCGGCTGCGATCGCCGGCCTCAGCACAGACGGTGTCTTGACCCACCATGTTGCGCTGGTTGCGGGCAGGCACGGCGAGGTCATCACGCTACGCACCCAGGATGACACATTGTTTGACAGCGGATTGAGCCAGGTCTTCGGCAATGGCGGCGCAGATCGTTTGACAGCGGCCTCCCCCCTGGCCGCCTGGCTTTATGGCGGCCAAGGCAACGACACCCTGCGCGGACACCACAACGATGACCTCCTTGCCGGGAACGCCGGGGCCGACCGCCTTTTCGGGCGCGGTGGCGATGATACGCTGAATGGCGGGCACGGCAGCGATGTCCTGCGCGGCGGGCTGGGCGATGATCGCCTGGTGGGGGACCGCTACGGCCTGGGGCTGCGCAACGGGTTTCGCGACAGGCTTGATGGTGGCGCCGGAGATGACACGCTGGTCGGCGGGCTGGATCGGGATCGCCTGACCGGAGGCAGCGGGGCCGATGCATTCGAATTTGAAATCGGCGCGGGATCCCGTCCGGATATCATTCTGGATTTTGAAGCCGGTATCGACAGCATCAGCCTGGACACCCATACGTTTCCCGGGCGCCTTCAGATCGCACACAGAAATGGCGACAGCATCCTGAGCTTTGGAGAGCTTACCTTTGCCATTCTGCGGGATGTTGAGCTTGATCGGGCGGATCTTGACTGGTCGACATACTGAACCAACCGACATCATCCGAGCCGGGCAGCACCCCAATTGCCTTGCCGGTGATTTGCTCTGGTCAAATGCCTGGCCGATGCTAGTCTTTGCCCGGACATTTAGGGAGATTTGACATGAAAATCATCTGGCTGGGCCACGGCAGCTTCCGTTTTGAAACCGGGGACAAGGTGCTGCTGCTGGATCCCTGGCTGACCGGCAACCCGAGCCTGCCCGAAGACCAGCACGACGCCGCCATCGCGGGCGCCACCCATATCATCCTGACCCATGTGCATTTCGACCATGTGGTTGATGTTCTGCCCCTCGCCAAGAAGCTGAACATCCCGGTCGCAGGTCAATACGATCTGATGGGCTTCTGGGGCGAAACCGAAGGGGTAGAGACCGTGGGCTTCAACAAGGGCGGTACTGTCGATCTGGGCGGCGTGAAACTCTCGATGGTGCCTGCGTCCCACAGTTCCACCTTTGCAACGCCCGAAGGGCCGCGCACCGGTGGGTCGGAAGTGGGATATGTGCTGCAGGCCGAGGGCAAGACCATCTACATCAGCGGCGATACCGCGATCATGGCCGACATGGACTGGATCGGGGATTACTTCAAACCCGATGTGGGCATCCTCTGCGCAGGCGGTCATTTCACCATGGACATGAAACAGGCGGCCTATGCGGCCAAGCGCTATTTCGACTTCAAGACGGTGATCCCCTGCCACTACAAGACCTTTCCGCTGTTGGAACAATCCGCAGAGGATCTGGTCGCGGGGCTGCCGGGCGTCGATGTGATCGAACCCGAGGTGATGACGGAGATCGAGGTCTAGGCCGGCTTTTGAAACTGCGCCCGCGCACGGGCGGCCTTTTGCCTGCAATGGCATCCCTGCGCGTGGTCATTGATCAGCCCCATCGCCTGCATGAAGGCAAAGACGGTGGTGGGGCCGACAAATTTCCAGCCGCGTTTCTTCAGCGCCTTGGACAGAGCGACGGACGCAGGACTGGTCGATTGGGTCTGCGGCTCGGGCAGGGTTTCGGGATCCGGCTCATAGCACCAGAAAAACGCGGCAAGCGATCCGGCTTCCTCCACCAGCTCCTGCGCGCGCCGGGCATTGTTGATCACCGCTTCGATCTTGCCGCGGTGACGGATGATGCCCGCATCCTGCAGCAGCCGCTCCACGTCCTGTTCGGTAAAGGCGGCAACCTTGTCCCAATCAAATCCGCAAAAGGCGGCGCGGAAATTCTCCCGCTTGGCCAGGATGGTGCGCCAGCTGAGACCCGACTGGAAGCTTTCAAGGCAGATCTTTTCAAACAGCCGGATGTCGTCACCAACGGGGTAGCCCCACTCGGCATCATGATAGGCATCAAATTCTGGCGCAGAGGCGCTCCAGGCGCAGCGGGTCAGCCCATCTTCACTGGTCACGGTCTTATTCATCGATCTTCTCCGCACAGGACAGAAGCGTGGTCAGCAGCGGCAGTTCGGGGTCACGGGACAACCGCCCCTGGCTGCGCCAGGCGATCGACAGCGCGCATTTGGCGGCGGCCCATTGCAACAGACGCAGGCGATCGACACCAAAGCCCGCCGACCACAGATCCGCCAGCGCCAGGATGCGCCTTGGTTCGCGGATCAGATCCTCGCAGCCCTTGGGATGGCGAAAGGCATTGGCCAGCTCATAGCTGCGCTCCCCGACCAGCCCCTTGGCATCAAAGGCACAATAGCCCCGCCTGGCCTTGCGGATATTGTCGTGATGCAGATCTCCGTGCAGCGGTCGCAGGTCCACCTGAGAGGACAGCAATTCCCGCGCCATCGACCGCGCCCTGGCCATTGCCGCGCGCAGCTGCGGGTCGCAACCCTCTGCCAGGCCCAGATCGAACAGCGCTGCGAACCGATCGGTGAGCAAAGGGTACCCCTCAGTCGGCTGAGCGGCCCCCCGATGCAGACCCGAGGCAACGCGGAGGAGCTCTTCCGCCGCCTGCAGATCATGCCTCGCACGCGCCATATCGCCCAAGGACGGGCCTTCCAGCCATTCGATCAGGGCTGCATCCGGCCGCGTGGCATAGACCTGGGCGGCGTGATCCGGGGGAGACGCCGCAAGGAACCTGAAGCCCTGCGCCTCGCTACCCATGCCGCCTGCCCCATAGACCTTCAGGACCGCGGGTTGGCCATCGGCGCGCGTCACCCTCCAGAGCTTTGCGATTGCGGTCTGCGCAAGGGGCACCGGATCTGACACCTCAAACTGCGCCAAGAGCTGCGCGGGAGGCTCCGTTGCCCTGGTCATTCAGTCCGCTTTCCGCCTGGCGCCAAAGAAATCCTTCAGCAGCGCCGCGCTTTCCGCTTCGGCAATGCCCTCATAGACCTCGGGCGCATGGTGCGCCTGCGGATGCGAAAAGACGCAAGCGCCATGAGCCACCCCGCCCGACTTGGGATCAGAGGCACCGTAGTACACCCGCGCGATCCGGGCCGCGGCGATGGCAGCGGCACACATGGCGCAGGGCTCCAGCGTCACATAAAGATCAAACCCCGCCAGCCGCTCCGATCCGCGCGCGGCACAGGCAGCCCGGATGGCCAGGATCTCGGCATGGGCAGTGGGGTCGGAAAACTCGCGTGTCCGGTTGCCGGCGCGTGCCGCCACGGTTCCGTCCGGGGCGATCAGCACCGCACCCACCGGCACCTCGCCGCGCCGGGCAGCGGCGCGGGCCTCCTCCAGGGCGATGGACATATGGGAGCGAAACACCATGCCCCTCCCTGCCGCAGAATGGGTGCTTTCGCAAGCCATCGGAATGCTCTATGGCGAAGGCATGAGCAAAACACCCGCATCCCCCAAGCGCCCCAATCGCCCCAAATCCGCGCCCAAGCCGCGCCCTGCTGCAAAGGCCGCGAAGGCGGATCACACGGCCAGCCCCGAGGGCGACCGCATTGCCAAGGTGCTGTCGCGCGCAGGCATTGCCTCGCGTCGCGAGGCCGAGCGGATGATCGCCGAGGGGCGCATCGCGGTGAATGGCAAGGTGATCGACAGCCCGGCGCTGAACGTCACGGGCAAGGATCGGATCCTGGTCGACGGCCAGCCCCTGCCCGAGGCAGAGGCCCCGCGCCTCTGGCTCTATTACAAACCGGCGGGTCTCGTGACCACCACCAGCGACGAACGGGGCCGCAAGACCATCTTTGACGAACTGCCCGAGGATCTGCCGCGGGTGATGACCGTGGGGCGGCTTGACCTCAACTCCGAAGGTCTGCTGCTGCTCACCAATGATGGTGGCATCAAGCGCAAGCTGGAACTGCCCGCCACCGGCTGGCTGCGCCGCTACCGGGTCCGCATCAACGGGCGCCCGCAGGACAGCGATTTCGAACCGCTGCGCAAGGGGCTGGTGATCGAGGGCGAAAAGTTCCAGCCGATGATCGTCAACCTGGACCGCCAGCAGGGCGCCAACGCCTGGCTGACCGTGGGCCTGCGCGAGGGCAAGAACCGGGAGATCCGCCGCGCGATGGAGGATATCGGGTTCTCGGTGAACCGCCTGCTTCGCCTGTCCTACGGTCCCTTCCAGCTTGGCAGTCTCAAGCCTGGCGAGGTGGAGGAGCTGCGCCCGCGCGTGATCCGCGACCAGCTGGGGTTGGAGCAGGACGACACCGCCGAGGCCCCCAAACGGCGCAAGCCCACCCGTGGCCCGCGCCCCGGCGGCAAGCCTGCCGCAAAGGCAGCTACCACCCCTGGCAGCGCGGACAAGCCGCGCGGCAAGCGCGCCGCCCCCCAAAAGCCCGGCAAACGTCCAATCGGCAAGAATCCCCGTCGCTGAGGACAATGGACCAGACTTCCCCCTAGTAAGCGGCCCCGTGATCTCTTAGATTTCAGGGATGTAACACTTGCCCAGGGAGAGCCCGCGTGCAGAAAGTCGCCTTTGCAGCCCTGATGATCCTGATGTTCGGGCTGACCACCGGATGGATTGTGGGAGGCTGACCCATGGCACAACGGTATGGCGGCAAATACAGCCCTGACGGCGCAGACGGGCAGCAGGCAAACGGCAGCTCAGGCGCGCAGGCGACGCAAGAGACGAACTCCTTTCGCGGGGCACGGGTCGATCCGGTGGGCGCACGCGCCAATACCATGTTCGTGCCCGGCGCCATTCTGCTGATCATGTCGGTCGATGATGGCGCCACCGGGCTGGCCCTGGGCGGTATTGCCGCCGCGCTCTGGACCGGGGGGGCCTTCCTGTTGCGCGAAGGCCTGCGCGCCGAGGCCGCCTATGCCGCCCGCAAGGTCGCCCGCAAACCCGCCCTGCCGCGGAAAATCCTGGCCTCCATCCTGACTGGCGCCGGGGCCGCGCTTGCAGCCTGGAAGGCCGAGCCGGGCCTGGTGATCGCCGCCACATATGGATTGGCTGCCACCGGGTTGCATCTGGCCGCCTTCGGGATCGACCCCTTGCAGGACAAGGGTGTTGAAGGCGTCGACGATTTCCAGCAAAGCCGCGTTGCCCGCGCCGTGGACGAGGCCGAAAGCTACCTTGGCGCCATGCGCGATGCGATCCTGCGCGCGCAGGACCGAAAGCTTGAGACCCGCGTAGAGCGGTTCCAGAGCGTCGCCCGCGACATGTTTCGCACCATCGAGGAAGATCCCCGCGACCTGAGTGGCGCACGCAAGTATCTGACCGTCTACCTGCAGGGCGCCCGCGATGCGACCATCACGTTCGCCGATATCTACGCCCGCAGCCAGGATGCCCATGCCCGCGATGATTATCTTGCCCTGCTGGACGATCTGGAACAGAATTTCGCGGCGCGCACCCAGAAGATGCTGCTGGAAGACCGCAGCGACCTGACGATCGAAATCGACGTGCTGCGCGACCGTTTGCAGCGCGAAGGGGTCCGTCTGGACCGCAATTGAGACTTTGACTTGAGGAACGACATTCATGTCCGAGACCATTCAGAAAAAAGCAATTGAGGCCGAAGCCCTGGTCTCGGAAGTCACCGCGGTCGAGCTGGCCGCACCCCAGGCCGAGGTTCTGGCCCTGGATCAGGCCGACGCCCCCACCAGCGAGGCGATCCGCAGCCGCATGGGCGAGATCGACATGAGCGACAGCAATTCGATCATCGGCTTTGGCTCGGGCGCCCAGGCGGAATTGCAGACCATCAGCCAGGCCATGCTGGCGGATGTGCGCAACAAGGATGTGGGGCCTGCGGGCGACTCTTTGCGCAATATCGTCACCACCATTCGGGGCTTTTCCGTCTCGGAACTGGATGTGCGCCGCAAGCCCACCTTCTGGGAACGGCTTCTGGGGCGCGCCGCGCCCTTTGCCAAGTTCACCGCCCGCTACGAGACGATCCAGGCCCAGATCGACAAGATCACCGATGATCTTCTGGGGCATGAGCATACGCTTTTGAAGGACATCAAATCGCTCGATATGCTCTATGAGAAGACGCTTGATTTCTATGACGAGCTGGCGCTTTACATCGCCGCCGGAGAGGCCAAGCTGGCGGATCTCGACAGCAATGATATCCCCGCCCTGGAGGCCAATGTGCAGGCCGCAGCCGAGGCGGATCAGGTGATCCGCGCACAGGAGCTGCGCGATCTGCGTGCCGCCCGCGACGATCTGGAACGCCGGGTGCACGATCTGAAACTGACGCGCCAGGTCACCATGCAGTCGCTGCCCTCGATCCGGCTGGTGCAGGAGAACGACAAATCGCTGGTCACCAAGATCAACTCGACCCTGGTCAACACCGTACCGCTTTGGGAAACGCAGCTGGCCCAGGCCGTGACCATCCAGCGCTCGGCCGAGGCCGCCGCCGCCGTGCGCGATGCCAATGACCTGACCAATGAGCTGCTCACCTCGAATGCCGCCAACCTGCGTGAAAGCAACAAGATGATCCGCCAGGAGATGGAGCGCGGCGTCTTTGACATCGAGGCGGTGAAACAGGCCAATGCGGATCTGATCGGCACCATTCAGGAAAGCCTGCAGATCGCCGATGAAGGCAAGGCCAAGCGTGCCGCCGCCGAGGGCGAGTTGAAGAAGATGGAAGCCGAACTGCGCGACACCCTGGCCGCCGCCAAGGCGCGGCGCGATGGAATCGGCGACAACGCGGGCACTGCGGTTCCGTCCTGATCGGATGATCTGGACGAAGACGCATACCCGGGGCGCGCCCCGCATAGGTCGTGCCTGGCCCCGTGGCAGGCGCCTTGCAGCGGTTCTAAACCCCATGATCCCGATGGCCCTGAGGCTGGGACTTGGGCTGGGGCTGGGCGTTCTAAGCGGGTGCATGCCTGCGGGACGGGGGGAGTCCCGGATGCCGCAACCCCGTCCGGCGGCCCTGTCCATTCCAGCCGCACCTTCGGCGGCCAGTGCTGAGCTGCGGCAATACTACCGCGTACTTCAGCGCGATCTTCTGACCCGCGGGTTGCTGCGCACCGACGGCGGCGGCCCCGACACCCCCTATGATGCCGAAGACCTGGCGGCGAATTTCGAAGCGATCTCGTTTTTTAACGAATACGCCGGACGCGGTGGCGGCGCCACCGGCGGGCTGTCGCGCTGGTCGGGACCGGTGCGCATCCAGGCCGAGTTCGGCCCATCGGTGCCCGAAAGCCAGCGCCGCCGCGACAGCGAGAAGGTCGCAGGCTATGCCGCGCGGCTGGGACGCATCACCGCGCATCCGATCATGGCCGTGCCCCGGCGCGGCAATTTCCACGTCATCTTTGCAGGCAAGGACGACAGCGCCTTCGTGGCAAAACGGCTGCGTGCAATCTTGCCCAATATCAGCCAAAGCGATTTCCAGCTCTTCGTGGATCCGCCGCGCACCCATTATTGTTTCGTTCTTGCGGGGGGCGCTCAAAGCAGCCCCTTTGACTATATTCGCGGCGTCGCGCTCATTCGCGCCGAACACCCGGATCTGGTGCGCGACAGCTGCATCCACGAGGAAATCGCCCAGGGCCTGGGCCTTTTGAATGACAGTCCCAAGGCACGCCCCTCGATCTTCAACGACGACGACGAATTCGCCTTTCTCACCAGCCACGATGAAAAGCTGCTGCAGATGCTTTATGATCCGCGGCTGGAAACCGGGATGAGCGCCGAAGAGGCCCGCCCGATCACCCGCATCATCGCCCGAGAACGGATGGGGCAGGAGCTATGATGCCTGTGCCCACCCGCCCCGCATATTGCCCTGCCCCGCATATCCCCAAGAAGAGGACCTGACAGATGGGTATTTTCGACTTTCTGACCGGAGAATTCATCGACGTCATCCACTGGGTGGATGATACCCGCGACACCATGGTCTGGCGCTTCGAACGCGAAGGCCACGAGATCAAATACGGCGCCAAGCTGACGGTGCGTGAAGGACAGGCGGCGGTCTTTGTCCATGAAGGACAGCTGGCGGATGTCTTCACCCCCGGTCTTTACATGCTTGAGACCAACAACATGCCGGTGATGACAACGCTGCAGCACTGGGACCACGGGTTCCAATCGCCCTTCAAGTCCGAGATCTATTTTGTCAGCACCACGCGTTTCAATGATCTGAAGTGGGGCACCAAGAACCCGATCATCTGCCGCGATCCTGAATTCGGCCCGGTGCGCCTGCGCGCCTTTGGCAGCTATTCGGTGCGGGTGGTCGATCCCGCGCGCTTCCTGACCGAGATCGTCGGCACCGATGGCGAATTCACCATGGATGAGATCAGCTTCCAGATCCGCAACATCATCGTGCAGGAGTTCAGCCGCGTGGTGGCGGGCTCGGGCATTCCGGTGCTGGACATGGCCGCCAATACCGCCGATCTGGGCAAGCTGGTCGCAGCCGAGATTTCGGCCACGGTGGCGGAATACGGTCTGTCGATCCCGGAACTCTATATCGAGAACATCTCCCTGCCGCCTGCGGTGGAACAGGCGATGGACCGGCGCACCCAGATGGGGATCGTCGGAGATCTGGGCCGCTACACGCAGTTTGCCGCCGCCGAGGCGATGGACGCCGCCGCCCGCACCCCCAACAGCGGCATGGGCGCAGGTTTGGGGATGGGAATGGGCATGGCGATGGCCCAGCAGATGGGCAACGCCATGACACAGGGCAACTCGGGTGGCGGATCTGGCCCCTGGGGCGCCCGCCCCGCACCCGCGGCTGCACAGCCCCAACCCGCACCGATGGCGCCGCCGCCCCCGCCAGTGGAACATGTCTGGCACATCGCCGAAAATGGCGCGACAACCGGCCCCTTCTCCAAGGCGCGACTGGGACGCATGGCCCAGGAGGGGCAGCTGAAACGGGATACCTACGTCTGGACCCCTGGTCAGGACGGCTGGCAACGGGCCGGGGATGTGGCGGAACTGGCGCAGCTCTTCACCATTCTGCCCCCGCCCCCGCCGCCACCGCCCGGCGCTTGACATGGATGCAGGGACCACTCTACCGGGCCTGCCTGCAACCGGCTTGGCGCTTGGGTTACAAGCCCATGCGCCAGGCCATCATGTGGGTGGTCAGCTCCTTGGTCTTGAGCTCAAAAGGCGTGCCGGGCTGCAGATCCCGCTTGGCTGCGTCCAGGTCGCCACGCTCGATCTTCTGCGCGATGGCACCGGCAGCCTGGTGGAACTCGGCGTGCAGTTTCTTGGTGCGTTCGTAATTCGCATCGCCCGACAGGCCCGATTTGGTGCCAGGCGCATGCAGCCACTGGCCAAACTTGCACTTGTCATCCCGGCAAATGTCCCGCGAAGACGCCTCAAGCGGACCACCGGCAGAGGCCGTGCGCAATCGCAGCTTCCAGGTGCCATGCGCCTTGATCGCTTCGGAGATCTCTTTGCGGGTGGTTTCTGATGACATGGTAATACTCCTCATTAATCCTTTCCCGCTCTAACCTTTTCCGGGTTAAGCAGCTGCTAATCCGCGCCAGAAAAATCAGGCAAAAAGACAACATAGCGCATAAATATCAAAGTGATACGCCATATTCGCAATCGTGTTCAGTGACAGTCCGAGAGAGTCTCATGCCATCTTCCCCGCCTCCCCCGCCGGCCAGTGACAGCCCGCCGCCCGCCGCCCCGCATGAAACCCACCGATTTCCCTGCGAACAGTGCGGCGCCGACTACCGGTTTGATCCCAAGACCGCCACGCTGACCTGCAGCCATTGCGGACATGTGGAGAAAATCGCGGGCGGTCCCTGGCGCGGCGGGGCCTTGCGCGAGCTGGACTTTCGCGCCGCCCTGGATCGTCAGCTGCCCGAAGCGGATATGGAGATCACCCGCGTCTCCAAATGCCCCAACTGCGCCGCCGAGGTGGAATTCGACCCCACCACCCATGCCCGCGAATGCCCCTTCTGTGCCACCCCGGTAGTGACGGACACCGGCGAGAGCCGTCACATCAAACCAAAGGGCGTGCTGCCCTTTGCCCTGGAGGAGCGCAGCGCTCACAAGGCAATGACCGACTGGCTCGGCCGCCTGTGGTTCGCCCCGAACGGGCTGCAGGACTACGCGCGCAAGGGCCGCAAGATGGAGGGGATCTATGTCCCCTTCTGGACCTATGACGCCGATACCCAGAGCGCCTATCGGGGGGAACGGGGCACGGTCTACTATGTGACGGAAACCGTCATGGTCGACGGCAAACCCCAGGCGAAACAGGTGGCCAAGGTGCGCTGGAGACCGGTCTCGGGCCGGGTCAAGCGGTTTTTCGACGATGTGCTGGTGCTGGCCTCCCGCAGCCTGCCCAAACGCTATACCGACGCTCTGGAGCCCTGGGACCTGTCAGCCCTGGAACCCTATCAGCCACAATATCTGGCGGGCTTCAGGGCCGAAGCCTATGCGGTCTCCCTTCAAGAGGGATTCGACGAGGCGCGCGCCCATATGGACCGGGTGATCGAACGGGATGTGCGCTTTGACATCGGCGGCGACCGCCAGCGCATTTCCCATATCGATACCGAGGTCTCGGACGTCACCTTCAAGCACATCCTGCTGCCGGTCTGGCTGGCGGCCTATAAATACCGGGGCAAGACCTATCGGTTCGTGGTCAACGGGCAATCGGGCCGCGTGCAGGGCGAACGACCCTATTCCGCGTGGAAAATCGCGGCCGCTGTTGCCGTCGCCCTGATCCTGGTCGGCGTGGCGATATACTTCGGTAATCAATAGGTCGCCCCCCAAGCCCCGCCGATAGAGGCTTGGGGCACACCCCGCCAAGGCTGATCAGCCCTTGGAGATTTCAATCTTCTTTGCGGTCTCGGGCTTTTCCAGGGCCTTCTTGGGCACGCTGATATGCAGCACGCCGTCCTCCATCCGGGCGCTGGCCGCAGCGCCATCGGCATCCTCGGGCAGACGGAAAGCGCGGCGGAAGGCGCCGTACTGGCGTTCGCTGAAATACCAGGTATCGCCCTTCTTCTCGGTTGCGGTCTTCTTCTCGCCGCTGATGGTCAGGACGCCGTTGTCCACGGTCAGTTCCACATCGTCATCGGTGACGCCGGGCAATTCCATCGTGATGTCATAGGCCGTGTCGCCAGCCGAGGCTTCGGTTGCCGGATTCAGCCAATCCGCAACCCGCGAACCAAGAGCGCGAAAGGGATCATAGAGCGAGGGCCAAAACCCCGACTGTTCGGTCTTTTCCACCATTGATCTTCCTCCTGATTGAGATGAGCGGATGGTAACGCAACCCTGCGCCGAGCAGTTTGATCCAACTCAAATCGGGACTTGCGGCCCCTGCCCCCCGTGGCCATTGTGGCGCCGCGCAATGCGGAGGAGACCCCAGAATGACGACACTGCCCGACCTTGAGGCCCTGGACGCCCTTTTGAAAGAACGGCACAGCTGCCGGGCCTTCCTCCAAACAGAGGTAGAGCGTGGGGTGATCGAAGGGATCCTGCGCGCGGCACAGAAGGTCCCCTCCTGGTGCAATGCCCAGCCCTGGAAGGTGACCGTGACCCGCGGCGAAGAGACCGACCGCTTGCGCCAGGCCCTGACTGAAGCCGCGATGGCTGGGGGACACGCCCCCGACCTGGCCTTTCCCGCTGGCTATTCGAATGAATACCAGGCCCGGCGGCGCGAATGTGGCTGGACACTATATGAGGCGGTCGGCGTCGCCAAGGGTGACCGGGCCGGATCTGCGCGGCAGATGATGGAGAATTTCAACCTGTTCGGGGCGCCTCATTGCGCGATCCTCTCCTCCCCGGCGGAGCTGGGACCCTATGGCGCGATGGATTGCGGCGGTTTTGTCTCGGCCTTCACGCTAGCGGCACAGGCGGCCGGAGTCGCCACCGTGGCACAGGCTGCTGTTGCCTCCTATGCGCCGATGCTGCACGAGATGCTGGAGATCCCCGAAGACCGGCTGATCCTCTGCGCCATCAGCTTTGGCTATGCCGACACGTCGCACCCCGCCAACGGCTTTCGCACCAGCCGCGCGCCGCTGGATGACTTTGCAACCTGGCGCGGCTGATATCCCCCCACGCAAAAGCGACGAAAGGCCCCCGATGCGAGCCCTCATTCAACGCGTTTCCGAAGCCTCGGTCACCGTCGACGACACGGTGATCGGAGCGATCGACAGCGGCCTTCTGGTCCTGGTCTGCGCCATGCAGGGCGACGGGGTGGCCGAGGCCGAGCGGATGGCCGCCAAGGTCTCGAAACTGCGCATTTTCCAGGATGAGGCGGGCAAGATGAACCGCGCGGTTGGCGACATCGGCGGCGCGGTTCTGGTGGTCAGCCAATTCACCCTGGCCGCCGACACGCGGCGCGGCAACCGTCCCGGTTTCTCGACCGCTGCCGATCCCGAGACCGGCACGCGGCTTTATCAGCATTTCTCCAGAGCCCTGACCGAGCTTGGCCTGCCGGTGGAAACCGGCAGGTTTGGAGCCGATATGAAAGTGCGCCTGCTGAACGATGGCCCGGTCACGATCTGGATGGACACCGCCGACTGGTGAGCGCAGATTCTGCGGCTGCTGCCGCCGGTTTCGGCGAGCGATTCTGCGCAATTTTCTGGCTCAGGCAGGTTGCGCCCCCTTATCCACATCGCTTGTCGCCTCGCGCAAAAACGGCACCAAAATGTCGTTTTTGATCACTTTCCCTCAGCCAACGGTTTTCTTTCACAAAAATGCGGCATATCACTGCCAAAAGGCGACCCGTTGTCCCCGGCCCTGCCTGCACCAATGAAAGGGCGCACCGTAACGGCACGGGGAATAATGCTTGCGAGGTCGCTGCAAATGCGCAAATCTTGAATAACCAATCAAGAAATAAGCTGCGCGAAGCGGCACATTCAACTGGGAGATATCTATGAAAGATCAACTGCATTATCTGGCACGTCAGGCCGCCACTGGCATGATGAGCCGCCGTGAATTCATGGGCCGCGCCGCCGCATTGGGCCTCACCGCCGCCGCCGCAAATTCGCTGCTGTCCACCAAGGTGATGGCAGCGGGTCCGCAAAAAGGCGGCACCATCCGGGTCGGCCTGCAGGGCGGCAGCACCACCGACAGCCTGGATCCGGCGCTGGCGACCAACCAGGTGGCCCTGTCGGTGATCCGTCTCTGGGGTGAACCGCTGGTCGAACTGACCGACGATGGCGGCATCGAAGGCAAGGTGGCCGAAAGCTACTCCGCCTCGGCCGATGCGCGCGTCTGGACCTTCAAGGTGCGCCAGGGCATCACCTTCTCCAACGGCAAATCCGTCACCGCCGAAGACGTGGCGCAGTCGCTGGATCGCCATTCGGGCGAAGACACCAAGTCCGGCGCGCTGGGGATCATGCGCGGCATCAAGAACATCTCCACCGAGGGTGACAGCGTCATCATCGAGCTGGACACCCCCAACGCCGACCTGCCCTACCTGATGGCCGACTACCACCTGATCGTGCAGCCCGGTGGCGGCAAGGACGATCCTTCGGCCGCAATCGGCACCGGGCCTTACGTGCTGAAAGAAGCCGACATGGGCGTGCGCTTCGTGGCCGAGAAGAACCCCAACTACTGGGGTGACCTGGGCAATGCCGACACCATCGAATATGTGGTGATCAACGACAACACCGCCCGCGTGGCCGCACTGCAATCCGGTCAGGTGGACATGATCGACCGCGTGCCGCCGCGCACCGCGAAACTGGTCGGCCGCGCGCCGGGCATCAACGTGCATTCCACCAGCGGCCCCGGCCACTATGTGTTCATCATGCACTGCAACACCGCACCGTTTGACAACAACGACGTGCGGATGGCGCTGAAATACGGCATCAACCGTCAGGAAATGGTCGACAAGATCCTGAACGGCTTCGGCTCGGTCGGCAACGACACCCCGATCAACGCCTCCTACCCGCTCTACACCGAGTTCGAGCAGCGCGAATATGACCCGGACAAGGCCATGTTCCACCTGAAGAAATCGGGCCATGACGGCGAGATCCTGCTGCGTACCTCGGACAACTCCTTCCCCGGTGCACCGGATGCGGCCGCCCTGTTCCAGCAGTCCTGCGCGGGCGCGGGCATCAACCTCAACGTCAAGCGCGAGCCGAACGACGGTTACTGGTCTGAGGTCTGGAACAAGCAGCCCTTCTGCACCAGCTACTGGGGCGGCCGTCCGACCCAGGACCAGATGTTCACCACCGCGTACCTCTCGACCGCCGACTGGAACGACACCCGCTTCAACAACGAGCAGTTTGACCAGATGCTGCTGGCGGCGCGGGCCGAGCTGGACACCGGCAAGCGGACCCAGATGTATGCGGATATGTCGACCATCCTGCGCGATGAAGGCGGCTTGATCTGCCCGATGTTCAACGACTTCGTCGATGCCACCTCGGACCGGATCGCGGGCTGGCTCGAGAACGTCAACGGCTTTGCCCTGATGAACGGCTACGCCCCGCACAGACTGTGGGTGAAGGCATAAGATGCCCCTCATTGCAAAACTGTTGGTCCAGCGCATCGCGCTGGGCCTTCTTCTCTTGTTCCTGGTCTCGGGGCTGATCTTTGCCGGCACCATGATCCTGCCCGGTGATGTGGCGCAGTCGATCCTGGGACAGTCGGCCACGCCCGAGGCGCTGGCCAACCTGCGCGCCGAACTTGGCCTGAACGAGCCGGCCATGCAGCGATATTTCAACTGGCTCGGCGGCATTCTGACCGGCGATCTGGGCACCGCCCTGACCAGTGGCACCGATATTGCCGAAAGCATCGGCAAACGCCTGTCCAACACGCTTTTCCTCGCCTTCTGGGCCGCCATTATCGCGGTGCCGCTGGCGATCTTCCTTGGCCTTCTTGCGGTGCGCTTCAAGGACCGCTGGCCGGACAAGATGATCTCGGCCGTCACCCTGGCCTCGATCTCGATCCCGGAATTCCTGATCGGCTATGTGCTGATGTACCTGATCGCGGTCAAGCTGCGCTGGTTTCCCTCGGTTGCGATGATCAACGACGGCATGTCGCTGGGGGACAAGCTGAGCGCCATCGCCCTGCCCGTGGCGGTGCTGACCCTGGTGGTACTGGCTCATATGATGCGCATGACCCGCGCCGCGATCCTCAATGTGATGCAATCGGCCTATATCGAGACGGCTGAACTCAAAGGTCTGAACGGCTTTCAGGTGATCTTCCGCCATGCCTTCCCCAATGCCATCGCCCCCATCGTCAACGTGGTGATGCTGAACCTTGCCTATCTGGTGGTCGGCGTCGTGGTGATCGAGGTGGTCTTTGTCTATCCCGGCATGGGGCAGTATCTGGTGGATCATGTCTCCAAACGGGATGTGCCCGTGGTGCAGGCCTGCGGTCTGATCTTCGCCGCTGTCTATATCGGGCTCAACATGGTGGCCGATATCGTCGCGATCCTGTCCAACCCGCGTCTGAGGCATCCGAAATGAAGAATATCCCCATTTCCGCCCTCATCGGGCTGTTCTTTACGGCGCTCTATTTCCTGATGGCGATCTTTGCGCCGCTCATCGCCCCCTATGGCATGGCCGAGGTGGTCGGCGATGTCTGGGAGCCCTCCCGCATCGAGATCATGCTGGGCATTGCCCCCGATGGCTTTACCGAGTCCCAATACTGGCTCGGCACCGACAACATCGGTCGAGACCTCCTCAGCCGGATGATCTACGGCGGGCGCACCACAATCTTCATCGCCACCATGGCGACGGTGGTTTCCTTCACCCTTGGGTCTGTGCTGGGCTTTTTTGCCGCTGTCACCGGGGGCTGGGTGGATCAGTCCCTGTCTCGTTTTGTCGATCTGGTGATGTCGATCCCGACGCTGATCTTCGCCCTGGTGGTGCTGTCGGTCACGCCGGTGACCGTACCGATGCTGATCATCGTCATGGGGCTGCTCGACTCCACCCGCGTCTATCGCCTGGCCCGCGCCGTTGCCGTGGATATCGAGGTGATGGACTACGTCGAAGCCGCCCGTCTGCGCGGTGAGGGCACCTCCTGGATCATCTTCCGGGAAATCCTGCCCAATGCCCTGTCGCCGCTGGTGGCCGAGATGGGCCTGCGCTTCATCTTCATGGTTCTCTTTGTCTCCACCCTGTCCTTCCTGGGTCTTGGCGTGCAGCCGCCCGAGGCCGACTGGGGCGGTATCGTGAAGGAGAACAAGGACGGCATCGTCTATGGCATTCCCGCCGCCCTGGTTCCCGCCTTTGCCATCGCAACGCTGGCGATTTCGGTAAACCTGGTGGCCGACTGGGTGCTGAACCGCACCACTTCGCTGAAAGGAGGCCGCGGATGAGCGATCCCCTCGTAAATGTCCGCGACCTCAAGATCGGTGCGACGGTCTACCCGCCGGGCGAGCGGCCCCATGACATTGAAATCGTGCATGGGGTCAGCTTCGATCTGCAAAAGGGCAAGGTGCTGGGCCTGATCGGTGAATCCGGTGCGGGCAAGTCCACTATTGGTCTTGCCTCAATGGCCTATGGCCGGGGCGGTGTGAAGATCACCGGCGGCGAGGTCTGGATCAACGGGCGTGATATCCTGCAGACCTCGGTCCGGGATGTGCGCGCCCTGCGTGGCGGTGAGGTCACTTACGTGTCACAATCCGCGGCGGCCTCCTTCAACCCGGCCAAGAAGATCATGGAGCAGGTGATCGAGGCCGCGGTCGAGCATGGCAAGTTCTCGAAGAAGGACGCCGAGGCGCGGGCGCGGGTGCTGTTTGCCAAACTCGGCCTGCCCGATCCGGACAATATTGGCGACCGCTACCCGCATCAGGTGTCGGGCGGGCAGTTGCAGCGCTGCATGACCGCGCTTGCGCTGTGCCCCGAGCCGGATCTGGTGGTCTTTGACGAACCCACGACGGCGCTGGATGTGACCACGCAGATCGATGTGCTGAAGGCGATCAAGGAAGCCATCCGCGACACCGGTGTGGCGGCGCTTTATATCACCCACGATCTGGCCGTCGTGGCCCAGGTCAGCGATGACATCATGGTTCTGCGCCACGGCGACATGGTGGAATACGGCGATGTGGACCAGATCATCAATGCGCCGCGCGAAGACTACACCAAGGCGCTGGTCTCGGTCCGCTCCATCGAACATGAGGAGAAAGCCCCTGCAGGCGATCCCGTCCTCAGCATCCGCAATGTGACCGCGCGCTACAAGGGCACCAAGTTCGACGTGCTGCACAATGTGAACGCCGATCTCTACCCCGGTCAGACCCTGGCGGTGGTGGGGGAGTCGGGTTCCGGCAAGTCCACCCTCGCCCGCGTGATCACCGGCCTTCTGCCGCCACGCGAGGGAGAGATCGAATTCGCAGGCCGCGTGCTCTCGCCCGATCTGGCCAGCCGCACGCGGGACGACTTGCGCGAATTGCAGATGATCTACCAGATGGCCGATGTGGCGATGAACCCGCGCCAGACCGTGGGCACCATCATCGGGCGCCCGCTCGAGTTCTACTTCGACATGAAGGGCGCCGAGAAACGCAAGCGCATCGTCGAACTATTGGACGAGATCGAGTTGGGCGAGGAGTTCATCGATCGCTACCCGGCAGAACTGTCGGGCGGGCAGAAACAGCGCGTCTGCATCGCCCGCGCGCTGGCCGCAAAGCCGAAGATGATCATCTGCGACGAGGTGACATCGGCGCTGGATCCGCTGGTGGCCGATGGCATTCTGAAACTGCTGCTGAACCTCCAGAAGATCGAGAACGTCGCCTATCTGTTCATCACCCACGATCTGGCCACAGTGCGGGCCATCTCGGACAATATCGCGGTGATGTACCAGGGCCGCGTGCAGCGCTATGGCAGCAAGTCAGAGGTGCTGTCGCCGCCCTTTGACGATTACACCGATCTGCTGCTGGGGTCGGTTCCCGAAATGCGTCTGGGCTGGCTGGAAGAGGTCATCGCCAATCGCAAGATGGAAAGTGCCGGCAACTGAGCCTGTCACCACTCCCGCCATAGATTGACCAGGGCCCGCAGATTTTGCGGGCCCTGCGTCGTTTTGCACCTTTATATTCCATTCTTGGCATGTAATTAATATTCTGAATTTGGAATACAAGGAGGGTGTAATGTCCCGTTCCTCTACCGCCTCACAGAATTATTCACCGACCTATTTCCTTGCCGCGCTTGGCGCGGGTGGACTTGCGGTCAGCTTTTTCATGTATCTGATGTTCTGGGTGCCGCACCCCGATCAGGCCGTCCCGGTGTTTGAAGACATCCTGAAGGCCTTTCTGACCGGATCGGTGCCGATGAAGGCCGCGATCCTGGTGGCCTGGATCGGCATTGCCGTCTTCGCATTCCTCAACATCAAATCGCTGATCTGGAACTTCACCGCGCTGGCGGCCTTCCGCAAGACCGATGCCTATGCGCAACTGCGCCAGACCAATGCCGAAAGCACCCTGCTGGCCGCCCCCCTGGCAACAGCCATGACCGTCAACGTGGGCTTCATCCTCGGGCTGGTCTTCGTGCCGGGCCTCTGGAGCATCGTCGAGTTTCTCTTTCCTGCCGCCATGGTGGCCTTTGTGCTGATCGGCATCTGGGCCTTCCGCCTGATCGGGGCCTTCCTGGGCCGCGTGCTGACCGAGGGCGGCGCCTTTGACATGACCGCGCATAACTCCTTTGCCCAGCTCCTGCCCGCCTTTGCCCTGTCGATGGTCGGCGTGGGCCTTGCCGCCCCTGCCGCGATGAGCGCGGCCACCACGGTGGTGGGCACCGCGCTGGTGCTGTCGACCTTCTTTGGCATCGCGGCCCTGGTCTATGCGATCTATGCCTCGGTGACGGCGTTCTCCTCGATGCTGATGCATGGCACCCACCGGGAATCCAGCCCCACCCTGATGATCATCGTGCCGCTGCTGACAGTGCTCGGCATCCTGTTCCTGCGCCAGGACCACGGGCTGCACACCAGCTTTGACGTCCATGGCAACCCGGCCGAGACGCTGACCTTCCTGGCGCAACTGCTGACCATTCAGGTCCTGTTCCTGATGCTGGGCTTCCTGGTTCTCCTGAAGCAGCGCTATTTCGACGACTTCGTGCTGGGCAGCAAAACCTCTCCCGGTTCCTATGCCCTGGTCTGCCCCGGCGTGGCCCTGACCGTGATGATGCATTTCTTCATCAACAAGGGGCTGGTGGGCAGCGGTATCATCGCCAAGTTCGACCTAGCCTACTGGATCCTCTGCCTTCTGCCGCTGGCGGTTCAGGCCATCACGGTCCTGCTGGTCCTGCGCCTGAACCGGCAGCATTTCGGCGCCGCAAAGGATGCGCCCAGCCCGATGCCCGCAGAATAATCAACCTGACCACTCGCGGAGGAAGCGGGCGGGATCTTCCCGCCCGTTTTCATATGGTCATTCCAGTTTTTTGCTGAAACTCTGACCGCATGCAGCAGGCCCAAGCAAAGGGATTCGAGACATGGACCGCAAACTCCTTCTCATCATTCTGGACGGTGTGCCCTGGCGCAATTTCCGCCGTCTGTTCGGCAACCTGGAAGGCTGGGTCGATAGCGGCGATGCCCGCGTCTGGAAGCACCGGGCGGTGCTGCCGTCGATCTCGGCCAGTTGCTATGCCTCGATCCACACCGGCGTTGCCCCGGCCGAACATGGCTGCACCGGCAATGGCAATGTCTTTCGCCTCTCCCACAAGGATGTCTTCACCCAGGTGCGCGCAGGCGGTGGTGTGACCGGCGCGGTGGCGCACAGCTTCTGGTCGGAGTTCTTCAATCGCCACCCGTTCGATTTTGTCCGCGACATCGAATATGACGAACCCGAAAGCGACACCATCAACCACGGGCGGTTTCACACCATGACCGGCTACGGGCTGATCAACCAGATGACGCCCTCGGATGTGGATCTCTTTGGCACGCTCACCAGCCTCGCCCATCGGTTCGATCTCAACTACGGGATGCTGCACACCTGCACGCTCGACAGCATGGGGCACCGGTTCTTCCATGACTGCCAGGAGATGGACCATGCCTGCGCCGTGATGGACGAGATGCTGGCCCCCTTCATCCCGCGCTGGCGCAAGATGGGCTACGAGGTGATCGTCACCGCCGACCACGGCCAGGACGAACGCGGCCACCACGGCGGGCGCAGCCCCTTGCAGCAGGAAACCGCGCTTTATTACTTTGGTGAGGCGGAAGGCCCGTCCGAGGACACGTTCATCGACCAGCTACAGCTCGCGCCGACGATCCTGTCTCGTCTTGGAGCGCCCATCGCTGAGACCATGAAGGCGAAATCCTTCCTGGCTTGAGCTCATCGGCCTGCCATAGTCGCAACACCAGGTCTTCTGGCCATTCTCAGTCGTAGGGCCAGATCTCTTGCCCCAGGGCCTCTACCGCGAGCGAAATCCGCTCAAAACTGGCGCGGGCGCGCTCTACCGAATGGCGGGCGCGCAGGTATCCATGGATCAGGCCTTCCTCGTTGACCCAATGCGCCTTGCCCCCGGCGGCCAGGATCCGATCGCGATACGCCCGGCTGTCATCCCGCACCGGATCACAATCGGCCGTGAACAGAACCGTCGGTGGCAGAGCGGAGAAATCACTGTCATGCAGCGGCGCAAATGTGGGGTCGCCCACAGGCAAGTCCCCACCCTCGCTGCGGATACGCTGGTAGTAGAGGATCTCGTCCCGCGTCAGCATCGGAGCCTCGGCATGCTCGATGTAAGAGCCTGAATTCACGTCGCCCCCAAAGGCACCGTAGATCAGCACCTGCCCCAGGATACGGTCGGTCGTGCCACGGGCGCGATGCGCAACAGCGGCACAGAGATTGGCCCCCGCGCTGTCGCCCGCCAGGACAATTCCCCCCTCGAATTCGGACAGGATCCATTCAAAGGCTGTCCAAGCATCCTCGAACATCGCCGGATGCAGGTGTTCGGGCGCAAGGCGATAATCGACCGCAACCACCCGGTACCCGGTCAGCGCACAGAGTTCGGCGCAGACGTCATCGTGACTTTCCAGACCGCCAACGACGAAACCGCCCCCATGGCAATACATGACCGTCCGGGTCGGATCGCCGGCCCAATAGATGCGAAGCGGCACGCTGCCTGCCTGGCAGTCTTCGACCTGCACAACATCGGGGCGCGGCGCCAGGAAGCTCTCGGCCATGGCATCGTAGATCTCGCGCTGTTCAGCCACCGGCCGCTCGGCGGTGTCGGGCGGGTAGTGGTCGGCGGTTCTGCGGATGAAGGCCCAGGTTTCCGCATCGATCAGCTGTTCATAATCCATGACGTTGGCGCCTCCTGTTCTGCATCCGCAGAGACTAGGCCACGTGTCGGCACAAAGGGAATGCCAAAACGGCAGAAAAGCGCCCTGGGGGACGCTTTTCGAACTCTCTCAGCCGGTCAATCAGGCCGCAGTCTGCGCCTTTGGCAGATGCTCCCAGGGACGCGTGAAACCGCCCAGGACCTGTCCGATCTCGGCATCGGAGGCGCCGTTGGCTTCGACCTGGGCGACAAGACCGCGTTTCTTGTCGTCGATCACCGCCTCGACACGGGTCGGAAGACCGGCCTTCAGCAGCGCCTCGTTGTAGATGCGGGTGATGGCGTTCTTGCGCAGATCCGGCTTGAAGACCTTGCCCACGGCGGTCTTGGGCAGCTCGTCCAGCACCGTCATGTGTTTGGGGATCGCCGCCCGTTCGTGGATGTGGACCTTGCAATAGTCCATCAACTCCTCCGGGGTGGCGCTGGCGCCCTCCACCAGCTCGACAAAGGCGCAAGGCACCTCGCCCGCGTGCAGATCCGGCTGGCCGATGGCCCCGGCAAAGGCCACGGCCTCATGACCCAGAAGCGCCTCTTCGATCTCGGCGGGGTCGATATTGTGACCGCCGCGAATGATCAGATCCTTGGCCCGGCCCGTGATCCAGACATAGCCATCGGCATCGATACGACCCAGATCGCCGGTGCGCAGATAGGTGTCGTGGAAGTAGAGATCGGCGTTCTTCTCGGCTTCGGTATAGGTATTGCCCGCATAGACGCCGGGGTTGGAGACGCAGATCTCGCCCACCTCATCGGTGGCACATTCGACCAGCCCGTCGGGGGTGGACTTGATGATCTTCACATCCGTGTAGGGAAACGGAATACCGATCGAGCCGATCTTCTTTTCCCCGTCCACCGGGTTACAGGACACAAGGCAGGTCGCCTCGGTCAACCCGTAGCCTTCAACGATATTGATGCCGGTCGCCTTCTCGAAGCGGCGGAACAGTTCCACCGGCAGCGGGGCAGAGCCAGAGAAAGCTGTCTTCACGGTCGAGATATCCGCATCCACCGGGCGCTGCATCTTGGCGGAAATCGCCGTGGGCACGGTGATGATGAAGGAAATCTTCCAGCGCTCCACCAGCTTCCAGAAATTGTCGAACACCCCGTCGCCGCGATAGCCCTGCGGGGTGGGGAACACCACATGCGCCCCGGAGGCCACAGCCGCCATGACGATCACATGGCAGGCAAAGACGTGAAACAGCGGCAGAGGACACATGATGTTGTCCTCTTCGGTGAAGAGCAGGCTGTGCCCGATCCAGCCGTTGTAGATCATGCCGGAATAGGTGTGCTGGGCCACCTTGGGCATGCCGGTTGTGCCACCGGTGTGGAAATAGCAGGCCACACGGTCTTCGGTGCTGTCGGCGAATTGCAGGGTGGTGGGCTGTTTGCGCAGCTCCTTGGTGAAGCTCTTGTAATCGGCGTGGGCCAGCTGCGCCTTGTTTTCCAGCTTGGGGCGCACCAGCGGCACGATCCAGGATTTCGGCGGCGTCAGATAGCGGTTCAGATCCACTTCCAGGATGGTGTTCACATGGGGCGCGTGGCGCACCGCCTCGGCCACCTTCTGAGCCACATCCGTCTTCGGGAAGGGTTTCAGCGTCACCACCACCTTGGCATTGGTTTCGCGCAGGATCGATGCGATCTGTTCCGGCTCCAGCAGCGGGTTGATCGGATTGACGATCCCTGCCACGGCACCTGCCAGCATGGTCACCAGGGTTTCGGTACAGTTGGGCAGCACATAGGCCACCACGTCCTTCTCACCGACGCCCAACTCGCGGAACATATTCGCCGCCTGGGTCACCTGATCCTTGAGCTGGCTCCAGGTCAGGGTCTCGGCCTTGTCATTGGGGCCTGAGAAGATCTGGTAGCTTGTCGCGTTGTTGTTCGGGAAATTGCCCGCGGTACGCGACAACAGCCCGTAAAGGGTGGTGGGCAGATCCCGCTCACCCCACGGCATTTCATTTTCAATCGCCTTGGTGTCTTCCAACGTGGCAAACGCCATTGATAACCTCCCCTGCCCCCGTTTTCGGGGGATTGTCTCCTTCGCATAAAATGATTGGAAAACCCGCGCGGTGCAAGCGCGTCGCAAGGGTCACGTCAAGGCAAGCAGCCTTTTTTACAGCTTTATTTGGCGGCCAAGCGGTGCTGGACAGCAGGACGGCCATGCCAGAGGGTGCCAGCGGGGTGCAGACCGCAGGTTTACTCGGCGGCAAGCCCGTCGGTGAACTGCAGTCGAGCCAGACGCGCATATAGCCCGCCCTCGGCCACCAGCGCGTCATGGGTGCCGGTGGCGACGATGCGCCCCTGGTCCATCACCACGATCCGGTCGGCCTTTTTCACCGTCGCCAGGCGGTGGGCCACGATCAGCGTTGTGCGCCCCTGGCTCAGCTCATCGACGGCGGCCTGCACCAGGCGTTCGCTTTCCGCATCCAGCGCCGATGTCGCCTCGTCCAGAAGCAGAACCGGCGCATCGCGCAGGATTGCACGGGCAATGGCAATGCGCTGTTTCTGGCCACCTGACAGCATCACACCACGTTCCCCGACAAAACTGTCGTATCCCTCAGGCAGCGCCGAGATGAACTCATGCGCGGCGGCGGCCTGGGCGGCGGCCTCAACTTCGGCATCAGTGGCATCGGGGCGGCCAAAGCGGATGTTTTCACGCGCCGAGGCTGCAAATATCACCGCATCCTGCGGCACCATGGCGATATGCTTGCGGAAGGCATCGCGCTGCAGATCGCTGAGCGCAATACCGTCCAGCCGCACCGCGCCTGCGTTCGGGTCATAGAAGCGCTGGATCATCTGAATGATCGTCGTCTTGCCCGCGCCCGAGGGGCCGACGAAGGCAACGGTTTCCCCCGGCTGGATCTCAAGGGAAACATCATCCAGCGCCAGCACATCGGGGCGCGCGGGATAGCGGAACATCACGTTCTCGAACCGGATCTCACCGCGCACGGGCTGTGCCAGCGCCTTTGGAGCCGCGGGATCGACCACCGGATCCTTGGCGTTCAACAGTTCGACCAGACGTTCGGTGGCACCGGCGGCGCGCTGCAACTCGCTCCAGATCTCGGACAGGGCCGCAACCGATCCCGCCACCAGAACCGAATAGATCACGAATTGAACCAGGGTGCCCTCGCTCATGATGCCGGCCCGCACATCGACAGCACCCATCCACAAGACCCCGACAATGCCGGAAAACACCAGAAGGATGACGATCACCGTCAGATAGGCCCGCGTGCGGATCCGTTTCTGCGACACGTCATAGGCGGTCTCGGTCATCTGGGCGAACTGCTGGCGGCTGGCGTCCTCATGGGTGAAGGCCTGCACCGTCTGCACCGCGCCCAGCGCCTCACCGGCATTGCCGGAGGAGGCCGCGATCCAGTCCTGGTTTTCGCGGCTGATTGCCCTCAGGCGCCGCCCCAGAACCAGGATCGGCACGATCACGGCAGGCACGATCAGCAGGACCAGCCCCGTCAGCTTGGCCGAGGTCAACAGCATCAGGATCAACCCGCCCCCGAACAGAAGCATGTTGCGCAGGGCGATGGAAACAGAGGAGCCCAGAACCGATTGAATGAGCGTGGTGTCGGTGGTGATCCGGCTCAGCACCTCGCCGGTCATGATCTTTTCGTAGAACTCGGGGCTCATCCCGATCACGCGGTCAAAGACCGCCTTGCGGATGTCCGAGACGACCCGCTCGCCCAGACGCGTGACCAGCGCATAGCGCAGGCCGGTGCCCACGGCCAACAGGGCGGCCATGCCCAAGGCAGCCAGGAAATACTGGTTCAGCAGCGCATTGTCCGAGATGCGGAAGTTGTCCACCACCCGGCGCACCGCCAGCGGCAGGCTGAGGGACACGCCCGCCGTCAGAACCAGGGCGCAGGTGGCCAGGAACATCAGGGCGCTATAGGGGCGCATGAAGGGCCAAAGCGCTGCCAGCACGCCGATCTTGCGCGATCCCTGCCGCTCTTCGTTTGCGTTCGGTGCTGCCGTCCTGCGCGCCATTCCTGATCCTTATTGCATGTCCCCTCGCGCGGCCCGCCGCCGTACGATCCATTGTGGTTCATGGCCTTGCCAGCCCCATAGGTCAAGCATTGAGGCCGAGGGCATCTGGCCGCATGTCTTTAGACGTGATGCCGCGACGGTTCTGGACCACCCGCCAGAGAGGCCCAAAACGGGCCACAAGACTGCCAAAACGGGCCACAAGACTGGCCCTCAGCACGGCAAACAGCCATGGCAAAGCATCTCATCTTGATCGCGGAAGAGGTTTTGGAGCGGGTAGCGGGAATCGAACCCGCACCTTAAGCTTGGAAGGCTCTTATGATACCATTTCACCATACCCGCCCGGGGTGATGCGTGATTTAGGTGAAGCCGGTGACGAGGTCAACCACCTTCTTTTACGCCCCAGCCCTGAACCGGACCTTTGGCAAAAACTGTTCTGTAGCAAGGAAATTCCGGGAAATCACATGTCGGCATTGATCCGATCCGGCCCGGCTTGCGTATCCTTGTTGTTTCGTCTTTGACTGGCGCATAGACCCGCCCGCGCTTTGCCGCCCGAATTGCCGTACCGACCTGAAAGCCACAGCACATGCCCGCCAGAAAAACGGCGATCCTGACCGCCCACGGACAACCCTCCACCCCCGAGCCGCCCGAACGGGCGCTTGCCGCCCTGGCACAGGAGGTCAGCGGCCATCTGCCCGGTTGGGAGGTGCGATCGGCCACGCTGTCCAGTTCCGGCAAGCTGGAGAGCGTGATGGAGGAGGATGCCGTGATCTATCCGTTCTTCATGGCGCGGGGCTGGTTCACCGCCAAGGTGCTGCCCGAACGCCTGAAGGGGCGCAGCTACCATCTGGCCTGCCCCTTTGGCCTTGACCCCGACCTGCCGCGCCTTGCCGCCCAGGCCGTTCAGCAGGAAACCGGGTGGGGCGAGGCCAATGCCACGGTACTGCTGGCCGCGCATGGCTCTGCCCGTGGCCCCAAGGCCGCCGAATCCGCCCAGACATTCGCGGCGCGTCTGGCTGCGCTATTGCCGGGGGCAAGGATCGAACCGGCCTATGTGGAACAATCCCCGGGGATCGAAGAGGTCGCGCGCAGCCTGCCCGCCCATACGCTGTGCCTGCCCTTCTTTGCCCAAAGCGGCGATCACGTGCGCCAGGACATCCCGGAAGCCCTGACCGCCGCCGGTTTTGCCGGGCAGGTGCTGCCGGTCCTTGGCCAATTGCCGGGAACGGCACAGCTGATCGCCGCAGCGATTTCCAGAACCGACCAGGCTCTCTAGGCTCATCCCCCATTCATCCTGCACGCCCTGGGCCCCAAAGCCACGCCAGCGCAGAGCGGCATGTGTAAACCGCCAATATTCCTAAATTTTTATCACATTTCTCTTTTCTCGATTTGCCACGGCAACCGATGATTCACTCTTCATTATAGCCATTGGTATACCCCTGACGTTCGGCACTCCGGGTCACAAAGCTCTCCCCTTTCGCGCCCGGCTGCCGTCGAACGAGTATCAGGATCGAGATGACGCCATGACCCGACCAGAGTGGGTAGATGACCTTGTTGCCAGCCTCACCGGCACCAACCGAGCAGACATTCTGGGCGGCAGCACCGGCAACGATACGATCGACGCCGCACGCGGTGACGACACGGTTGCTGGTGAAGAAGGTGATGATGTCATCGACGGCGGTGCCGGGAATGATGTCATCTATGGCGACATGGGCGACGGCTTTGATCAAGGCGTTGATGCCAGCCCGCTGGTCCTGGATATCAACAACATCGAAAGCGTGTCCCACGATGGCTTCCTCGGCTCTGCCGGGGACAGTGCTGTCTTTCGCGACGTCGCCACACTACCCGATGGCAGCACGGTCTGGGGGCGGCTGGTTCTGGTCGAAAAGGACAACCCCAACCTTCTGGTCGAATTCGGATATGCACAAGGGGCAGAGATCCTTCTGGATGGCGACCAGTCCGGGGACCGCGCCACCTTCCGGCTTGAGTTCTTTGATCCTACCACCGGCGATCCCGTCTACCTGAACTCCACCGCCACCTTCAACGACGTCGATGACAACCGCAGCGGCGGTCACAGCGACCCGGAAGCCGTCATCGTCGATGGCAACAGTTTCACCTCCTTCGGGGTCTCGTCCGATTCTTCGCTGAACACCGCGACCGATGGCAACATGGTCACCGCCACCGGCACCGAAGCGAACATGTATACGGACCAGGATGCCTGGTTCTCTGCCCAATTCGAAGACCGCTCCTCTATCGAGTTCACCCTGCAGACCCGCGTCGGCCTGTCCGGTTTCACACTGTCTGGCGATCTGATCGACGACGCTGTCGTGACTGTCATCGAACAGGGCGCGGATACGATCCTGGGCGGCGATGGCGATGACGTCGTTTATGGCCAGGGCGGCAATGACTCCCTGTTCGGCGAAGAGGGTAACGATAGTCTGGATGGCGGCGACGGCGATGACGTCATGGATGGCGGCGTCGGCAATGACACCATGATGGGGGGAGACGGCGGCGATACCATCGCGGGCGGCGAAGGCGACGATTATATCGAAGGCGGCGCGGGCGACGACTATCTGACCACGGGTATTGGCAACGACACCCTACTAGGTGGCGAGGGTGACGATACGCTGCGAAACTCGGCTGGCGATGACAGCCTTGTCGGCGGCGTCGGCAACGACAGCATCGTGGCCACCGACGGTAACGACACGCTGGATGGCGGCGATGGCAATGACACGCTTTACGGCGGCAACCACAACGACCTGCTGATCGGCGGCGCGGGCGACGATCTGATGTTCGGCGAGGCGGATGCGGACCTCTTCCAGGTGTCGGATGGCTTCGGCAATGACACGCTGACCGGTGGCGAGGCCGGGATCGACTTCGACAAGGTCGATCTGACCGCCGTAACCACCGGCGTTTCTGTCACCTATACGGGCGATGAGGCCGGCACCATCACCGATGGCGCGGATACCATCACCTTCTCGGAAATCGAAGCGCTCGACCTGACCGATCAGGCGGATGTCGTCGATGCCTCTGCCGATAGCGCCGGTGTCGAGATCAACGCAGGCGCAGGGGATGACACCATCCGGATGGGCGCCGGAGATGATGTGATCTATACCGGCGCCGACTACGACCAGGTTGTGCTGACCGCCTCGGGCGGCGTCGATACCATCAAGGACTTCGATCTTGGTGATGATGACGCCGACACATTCTACAATGACCAGCTTGATGTATCCGAGCTGACCGGAGGCTCCGGCCCCGGCGGTGCCGTCCGCACCAGCGATGTGTCCGTTTCCGACGATGGCTTTGGCAATGCGCTGCTGTCCTTCCCAGGCGGCGAACAGCTGGTGCTCACTGGTGTGGCACCTGGGCAGATCGCCACCCACGCGCAGCTGTTTTCGGCCGGCATTCCCTGTTTCACACCCGACGTTCGGCTGACGACCGATCGCGGCACTGTACCCGCCGGGCAGATCCAGGTGGGCGACATGCTGCAAACGGCGGACAACGGGTTGCAGCCGGTGATCTGGGTCGGCAAGCGCACGCTCAGCCCGGAGGAACTCGCCCGGCGCCCGCATTTGCGCCCCTACCGCCTGCGCCCCCACAGCCTGCTTGCGCCCAAGCGGCCCATGTTGCTGTCTCCTCAGCACCGGCTGCTGGTCAACAGCAGCACCTTTGAACGCGACGTGGCCTTCGGGGAAAGCTTTGTTTCGGCCAAGATGCTGTCGGGCCTTGATCCCAACTGCCGTCAACTGGTCTCGCCGCACCGCGGGGTCACCTATGTGCACCTGATGACCGAACGCCACGAGGTCGTCTTTGCCGAGGGCATCGCAACCGAGACCTTCTGGCCCGGCCCCGAGGCCATCCGCGGCCTATCTCCGGACAACATGCGCGAGCTGTTCGAGCTGTTTCCCGCATTGGCAAAAACACAAGGCATGACGGCCAAGGCCGGGCGCCGCAAGGTCCTGCGCACCTACGGCGAACTGGCCCGCCTGCCGCTGAAACAGCGCGACCTGAAACACCTCCACGCGGCGTAACCTGTACGGTGCAACAACAGCCCGAAATCGCGCGCAGGCACTACATTGGCTGCCATATCGCCTAAATCGCTGATTGAGGTGTGGAGGCGAGTACCGGAATCGAACCGGTGTACACGGATTTGCAATCCGCTGCGTCACCACTCCGCCAACTCGCCTTCTGCCTTGAACCAAGGTCTTTGTGGTGTGGCGCAGGACGTAGCGTGATTCATGACCAAGTACAAGTCCAAACATGCCAAGGATTTCTTCGGTGCCCGCCCGTGAAAGACAGGCACCACCAATGGTCTACACCTTCAGGCGGAACCGCTGGATCTTGCCGGTTTCCGTCTTGGGCAGGGCCTTGGTGAAAACCACGGAGCGCGGGTACTTGTACGGTGCGATGGTGGATTTCACATGGTCTTGCAACAGCTTGACCAGCGCGTCTGACGGCACATGCGCCGACGTCAGCACCACATGCGCCTCGACGATCTGACCACGGGCCTCATCGGCAGCACCGATGACGGCGCATTCGGCCACCGCCTCGTGGGACAGCAGCGCGGCCTCCACCTCGGGGCCCGCGATATTGTAGCCAGAGGAGATGATCATATCGTCGTTGCGGGCGGCAAAATGCAGGTAGCCCTCCGCATCCATCATGAAACTGTCGCCGGTAACGTTCCAGCCGTCCTGAACATAGGTCGACTGGCGGTCATCCGCCATGTAGCGGCACCCGGTTGGCCCCTTGACCGCAAGGCGGCCGATTTCCCCACGCGGCGCCTCGTTGCCCGCCACGTCCAGCACCCGCACCTGGTAGCCGGACACGGGTTTGCCGGTGCAGGCCGGTTTGTGATCATCGAAGCGGTTGGAAATGAAGATATGCAGCATCTCGGTGGCACCGATCCCATCCAGCATCGGCTTGCCGGTCTTTGCCATCCATTCCTCGTAGACCGGCGCAGGCAGGGTCTCCCCGGCGGACACGGCAGCACGCAGAGAGGAGAGGTCCGCCCCCTCCTCCATCGCGCGCAGCATCACGCGGTAGGCAGTCGGCGCAGTAAAGCAGACGGTGGCCTTATACTTCTCGATGATCTCGATAAGGTTCGGGGGCGATGCATTTTCCAGCAGGGTTGCCGCGGCGCCAAACCGCAAGGGGAAGATCGCAAGCCCGCCGAGGCCAAAGGTGAAAGCTAGGGGCGGCGAGCCGACAAAGATATCCTCGGGCTGCACGTCCAGCACTTCGCGGGCATAGCCGTCGGCGATGATCAGAAGATCCCGGTGGAAATGCATGGTGGCCTTGGGCGATCCGGTGGTGCCGGAGGTGAAGCCCAATAGAGCCACATCATCGCGGCCCGTCCGCACCGCCTCATAGGTCACGGGTTTTTCCAGCGCCAGCCGGTCCAGTTCCGCATCGTGGTTGGAGGTTCCATCAAAGCCCACCACCGAGGTCAGGAACTCAGAGGTCTTGGCGCAGGACACCAGTTCATCCATCAGTCGGGTATCACAGAGCGCATGGGTGATCTCGGCCTTGTCGACGATGGCCGACAATTCGCCCGCGCGCAGCATCGGCATGGTGTTGACCACCACAGCGCCCGCCTTGGTCGCCGCCAGCCAGCAGGCCACCATGGCCGGGTTGTTGGCCGAGCGGATCAGCACCCGGTTGCCCGGTTTGACGCCCAGATCATCGGTCAGCACATTGGCGAGCCGGTTGGTCCAATCCGACAGTTCCTTGTAAGTGCGCCGCCGCCCGTTGCCGATCAGGGCTGTGTGATCGCCAAAGCCCTTGTCGACCATGGCATCGGTCAGCTCCACCGCCGCGTTCAGATGATCCGGGTAGTCGAACCCATCCAGCAGAAACTCGGGCCACAGATCGGCTGGCGGCAGGTTGTCCCGGGTGAAACTGTCGATATGTGCCGTCGGTCCCAGCATGATCACTTCCCCTCCTGAAAGGCGCCAAGGGTCTGGCGTGCAATCACCACCCGCTGCACGTCCGATGCGCCCTCGTAGATGCGCAGGGCGCGGATATCACGGTAGAGTTCCTCCACCTTCTGACCGTGTCGCACACCATCACCGCCATGCAGCTGCACCGCCCTGTCGATGACCTGCTGAGCCTGATCGGTGGAGAACAGTTTCGCCATCGCGGCCTCGCGGGTCACGCGGGCGGCACCGGAATCCTTGGTCCAGGCGGCGCGGTAGACCAGCAGCGCGGCGGCATCGACATCCAGCGCCATGTCGGCGATATGCCCCTGCACCATCTGCAGATCGAACAGCGGTGCCCCCTGCACCTGACGGGAAGTCACCCGCGCCAAGGCCTCGTCCAGGGCGCGTCTGGCAAAGCCAAGCGCGGCGGCGGCCACGGTAGAGCGGAACACATCCAGCACCGACATGGCGATGCGGAACCCCTGCCCCGGCGCACCGATCATCGCGCTTTTTGGAATGCGGCAATCGGTGAAGCGCAGCGTCGCAAGCGGATGCGGGGCAATCACCTGCTGGCGTTCGACCACCTCAAACCCCGGCAGACCCGCAGGCACGATAAAGGCCGACAGCCCCTTGGCACCTGGCCCCTCTCCAGTGCGGGCAAACAGCGTATAAACGTCCGCAATCCCACCGTTAGAGATCCAGGTCTTTCCTCCATTTAATACATAATCATCACCATCAAGGGTCGCGGTCATGGTGGAATTTGCCACATCCGAACCAGATTGCGGCTCCGTGAGGGCAAAAGCCGAAATCGCCTGCCCGGATCGCGTCAATGGCAGCCATTCCGCCTGCTGTTCCGCATTCCCAAACAGAGAAATCGCCCCGGTTCCAAGGCCTTGCATGGCAAAAGCAAAGTCGGCTAGCCCATCGTGGCGCGCCAGCGTCTCGCGGATCAGGCACAGGCTGCGAACATCCAGGCGCTCGCCCTCTTGAGCGCCGGAATATCGCGCCCAGCCGCCCTGGCCCAGTGCCGAAACCAGCGTCCGGCAGGCCGCGTCGGTGTCGGAATGGCCTATCCCGCCCAGATTCCCTTTGGCCCAGGCCTCAAGATCCGCGGCCAGCTGCCTGTGGCGATCCTCGAAAAAGGGCCAGTTCAGAAATGTCTGATCCGCCATGGTTGCACTCCCTGTTGGCTGTCTTATGCAGCTCTTTCTTGATAAAACGCCCGCCAAGATGGCTTGGCGGGCGGGTCGTCTCAGTCACCCTCGAAGACAGGTTTTTCCTTGTTTACAAAGGCATGGTAGGCGCGCTCAAAGTCGGCTGTCTGCATGCAGATCGCCTGCGCCTGGGCTTCGGCCTCGATCGCCTGCTCAATCGACATCGACCATTCCTGCGCCAGCATGGTCTTGGTCATCATGTGCCCGAAATTCGGCCCCGCCGCGATGCGCGTGGCCCAGGCGCGCGCCTCTGCCGCCAGTTCATCCGCCGCAACCAGCTTGTTGTGGAACCCCCAGGCGGCGCCCTCTTCGGCGCTCATGGAGCGACCGGTGTAGAGAAGTTCCGCCGCACGCCCCTGCCCGATGATCCGGGGCAGGATGGCGCAGGCGCCCATATCGCAGCCAGCAAGGCCGACGCGGGTGAACAGGAAGGCGGTCTTTGCTTCAGGCGTTGCGATCCTCAGATCCGAGGCCATGGCGATGATCGCCCCCGCGCCCACGCAGATCCCATCGATGGCGGCAATCACCGGTTTGCCGCAGTTCACAATCGCCTTCACCAGATCCCCGGTCATGCGGGTAAAGGCCAGCAGCTCTTTCATGTTCATCTTGGTTAAAGGACCAATAATATCATGAACATCGCCGCCGGAGCTGAAGTTGCCACCATTGGAGGCGAAGACCACCGCCTTGATATCATCGTCATAGTGCAGGGCGCGGAACCAGTCGCGCAGCTCGGCATAGCTGTCAAAGGTCAGCGGGTTCTTGCGTTCGGGGCGGTCCAGCGACACCGTCGCGATGCCATCCTCGACGCTGCACAGGAAATGTTTGGTATCCGTTGAAATCATCCGTTCTTTTCCTTGTTTTCCAGTCGGCGAGCCACCGCATCCAGCGCCTCTGCCATGGCTTGGGCGGCATCCGGGGAGACATCCGCAAACATCTGGTCGATCCAGCCTTCATGGGCGGTCGCCTGGCGCGCAAACTCTGCGCGCCCCTGATCGGTCATCCGCACAAGGCTCGCCCGGCGATCCCCCGGCACCGGTGCGCGCTGGACGTGACCATCCTCGACCAGCCGTTCGATGATGCCGGTGACATTGCCATTGGAGACCTTCAGCACGCCCGAGAGCTGGCTCATCTTCAGCCCCTCCTCGTGCTGGACCAATGCCGCCATCACATCAAAGCGCGGCAGCGTGGTTGCAAAGTCCCGACGCAGGTTCTCGCGGATTTCGCTTTCCACGGCACGGGTTGCCTTCAGCACCCGTAACCATAGCCGCAATCTGTCTTTTGAAGTCTCAGGCACGGGTCAGATCTCTCCTCCGGTAATGGGCAGGGCCGAACCGTTGACGGATGCAGCCCCTTCGCTAGAGAGCCAAAGCGCGGCCTCGGCAACCTCGGCAGGCTGGATGAACCGCCCCTGCGGATTGCCAGAGCGCAAGGACTTCTCCGCCTGTTCAGCCGTCATGCCGGTCTTGGCGACGATATTGTCCACCGATCTTTGCAATAGCGGGGTTTCAATGAAACCCGGACAGATCGCATTCACGGTAATGCCGGTGCGGGCCAGCTCTACCGCCAGTGCGCGCGTCAGCCCCAGCACCCCATGTTTTGCCGCGCAATAGCCTGACACATATGGATATCCTTTCAGACCCGCGGTCGAGGCGATGGCAATCATCCGCCCCCATCCCACCTGCTTCATCCCCGGCAGAGCCGCCTGCCACAGGTTGAAGACCCCGGCCAGATTGACCGAGAGCGCATCCCCGAAATCCGCGGCCGTCATCCGGTCGAACGGTTTTGAAGGGGCCGCCCCCGCATTGGCAAGGGCGATGGCAACGGGGCCATTCTTTGACACGGCCTCCTCGAGGGCCAGCGCGACCGCAGCATGATCAGTCACATCACAGGCAAGCGGCAAGGCTGAAACGTCGGACGCCACCTGCTCCAGCGGCGCCATACGGCGACCCAGAATGGTGACGCGGGCGCCCTCACGGGCAAATCGCGCCGCCAGTTCGGCTCCGACGCCAGATCCACCACCGCTGATCACCACATGTTTGCCCGCAACACTCATGCCCGGATCACCTCTGCATCGCGGTCCGCAAGGCGCCAGGCCTGATCGCGACCGGCCTCATAGGGCAGCGGCCAGAGACCCTGACGGTCGCCGATCTTGGTCGCCTCATGCAGGGTCCAATAGGGATCGGCCAGATGCGGACGCCCGACACAGATCAGATCAGCGCGCCCTGCCATCAGGATCGAATTGGCGTGATCCGCCTCGTAGATATTGCCGACGGCCATGGTGGAAATGCCCGCCTCGTTACGGATGCGATCCGAAAACGGCGTCTGGAACATGCGACCATAGACCGGTTTTGCCTCGATCGAGGTTTGCCCAGCCGAGACATCAATGATATCGGCGCCCGCGTCTGAGAACGCCTTGGCAATCTGGACTGCCTCTTCGGGGGTCACACCTTCGTCGCCAACCCAATCATTGGCCGAGATGCGCACGGACATCGGTTTTTGAGCAGGCCAAACTGCCCGCATGGCAGCAAAAACCTCTATCGGATAGCGCAAGCGGTTTTCCAGCGTGCCGCCAAATTCATCCTGACGCACATTCGATTTGGGTGAGATGAAAGAGGAGATCAGATAGCCATGGGCTGCGTGAAGTTCGATCATGTCAAATCCGGCCCGATCCGCCATCTCGGCAGCGACCACGAATTCGGCCTTGATCGCTTCCATCTCGGCTCGGGTGATTTCACGCGGTGTCGCGTTGTTCGGCGACCATGGCAAGGCAGAGGCTGACACCAGATCCCAGTTTCCGTCGGGCAGCGGGGCATCCATCTCCTCCCAGCCGACCTGGGTCGAGCCCTTGCGGCCCGAATGCCCGATCTGGCAGCAGATCTTGGCCTCTGTTTCGCCATGCACGAAGTCGGTGAGCCGCTTCCAGGCGGCCTCATGCTCGGGCGCGTACAAGCCCGGACAGCCCGGCGTGATCCGCCCTTCGGCGCTGACGCAGGTCATTTCGGTGTATACCAGCCCCGCACCGCCCTTGGCACGTTCGCCATAGTGGATCAGGTGCCAATCATTGGGGCAGCCATCCTGGGCCTTGTACTGCGCCATCGGAGAGACAACGATGCGATTGCTGAGCGTCATTTCGCGCAAACGGTAGGGGGCGAACATCGGCGCCCGCACCGGGGCATCTGCGGAGAGGCCAGCGTGACCCTGGAACCATTTTTCCGCCGATTGCAGCCAATCCGGATCCCGCAGGCGCAGGTTTTCATGGGAAATCCGCTGCGAGCGGGTCAGCAGGGAATAGTTGAACTGGACCGGATCCATATCCAGATAGCGCTCGACCTCTTCGAACCACTCCAGTGAGTTGCGCGCCGCCGATTGCAGGCGCAGCACATCAAGGCGCCGCTCCTCCTGGTAACGTTCAAAGGCGCGCTCCATCGAGGTTTCGGTGGTCAGCAGTTCCGCCAGGGCGATGGCGCTGTCAAAGGCCAGCCGAGAGCCCGAGCCGATCGAGAAATGCGCCGTTGCCGAGGCATCCCCCAAGAGCACCACGTTTTCATGGTGCCATTTCTCGCAAAGCACCCGCGGGAAGTTGATCCAGACCGCCGAACCGCGCAGGTGATCCGCATTGGACATCAGGCTGTGACCTCCCAAGTGATCGGCAAAGATCTCCTCGCAGGTGCGGATGATCTCTTCCTTGCTCATCCCCTCGAAGCCCCAGTTCTCCCAGGTCTCGGCAGAACACTCCACGATCACCGTGGCGGTATCGTCATCGAACTGATAGGCATGGATCCAGACCCATCCGTGTTGTGTCTTCTCAAAGACAAAGGTGAAGGCATCATCGAATTTCTGATGGGTACCCAACCAGATGAATTTGCAGGGCCGCACATCGATATTTGGCTTAAAGTGTTCAGCGAACTCATTGCGAACACTGGAGTTCAGCCCATCGCAGCCCACCACCAGATCGTAGTCCTTCTGATAGTCGGCGGCGGGGCCAACTTCGGTTTCGAACCGCAGATCCACCCCCAGCGCCCGCGCCCGCTCCTGCAGGATCAGGAGCATTCTCTTGCGCCCGATACCGGCAAACCCATGTCCGCCCGACACCGTGCGGGTGCCCTTGTGAACAACTGCAATATCGTCCCAGTAGGCAAAGTTCCGGCGGATCTCAGCCGCGCTCTCGGGATCGTTCTCTGTCAGGTTTTCAAGGGCATCATCGGACAGGACCACCCCCCAGCCGAAGGTGTCATCGGCCTTGTTGCGTTCAAAGACCGTGACTTCCGCATCCGGCTGACGCAGCTTCATCGAGATTGCAAAATACAGTCCCGCAGGACCACCTCCCAAGCAGGCAACCTTCATGATCCGACCCTCCGCAACAGTTTGCTATTGGAGATCAGGATAAGGGAGACTGAAAACACTTCAAGCTTAAAATTTCATGCTTGAAATTTAATCAGCATCCTCACGGTAACCATTTGGCAACCAATTTCCCCTAAGATAAGGACTTAAACTGTCCACGCACCCGACCGCACTATTGGCGTGTGGAAGAAAGTATTTCCCGCATTATCAAATGGCCAAGCCGCCTTCTTGATGTGGATAAGGTGTGGATAAAGATCGAACAAACCCCGGCGCATCTTGCCCTGCCCCAGAAGCCTGATCCAGAAATCGCGGCAAGAGTTACATGCCTCGGTACTGACCACGCCACGGCCGAGAAGACGTTGGCAAAATGCGGGGTCAATCCTGTGGATAACGTAAGGGATAACTTGTGAATTATGGGGGCTACATGACGTCAGTGTTCGATTTTGTAAATTACTCCTAAATATTTTTACTAAATGATGCTAATTGCATCGAATATGGAGAATAACAAAAACGGCCCCCAGCGAGGTTAGCAAGCACCCTAGCTTGTGTATGGACCTGGTGTATTGGCGAATCTCACCCCAAAATGCGGACTGCCGGTGGTTTCCAAGGATCTGATGGAGAAATATGCACCGCCGAGAGCATCTCTGGCGGTGATGGACAACCGTCACACCCATGTGAGTGAAACCCGGTCCGTAGTGGTGGAACCAAGCCTGCGTTTACACCAGGCCTGTCGCGGCCAAATGCGCCCGTGCAAGCTCTACGGCGACTCAAATCTCTCTTAGATATCGCATGATCGCAGGTCTGACCGACTGGTCGCCGCGATGACGGCAATCCAATATCAGCTTTCGCACCTCAGACAGATCAACCCGCATTAACAAAGACTTAACAGGCCCAATTGAAGCAGGCCTCATGGAGAGCGTGCGAATTCCCGTGGCCGCCAGGCAGACCGCCTCGATGGGGCGCCCTGCATCTTCGCCACAGAAACTCAGCGGCGTTCCAGAGCGCACGCAGCGCTCCACGATCTGTTCGATGAAGGTCAGGAAGCTCACGTTGAGCGTATCATAACGCTTACGAACGCGCTCATTCTCACGGTCGGCGGCAAAGAAGAACTGCTTCAGATCGTTGCCGCCAATCGACAGAAAATCCACCTCGTCAAAGAACTTATGGGGCGCAAATGCCAAAGAGGGTGTTTCCAGCATGGCACCGACCTCCAGCCGTTCCGGCAGGGGATGGCCCAGGATACGCTCACGCTCCAGCGTCTTGTCGACCTCCAGGCGTGCGGCCCGATACTCTTCGAACTGAGCGACGAACGGGAACATGATCGACAAAGGCCGCCCATTGGCTGCACGCATCAGCGCCTGCAACTGCATGCGCATGATACCGGGCTTGTCCAAGCCGACGCGAATGGCCCGCCAGCCCAAGGCCGGGTTCGGTTCATCCGTCGGCTTCATATAGGGCAGAACCTTGTCCGAGCCGATATCAAGCGTCCGGAACACAACCCGCTTGCCATGAGAGGCATCCAGAACCCGCTGATACAGCGTCACCAGTTCAGAGCGTTTCGGCATCTGATTGCGGACGAGAAACTGAAGCTCGGTTCGGAACAGCCCAACCCCTTCGGCGCCGGATCCCTCCAGCGATGGCAGGTCCGCCATCAGCCCGGCATTCATCAACAGGTTGATCCGGGCGTTGTCACGGGTGATCGCGGGTTTCTCGCGGATCGAGGCATAGCGCTCCTGCGCATCGGCCTGCATCGCGATCTTGTCGCGGAAGGCGCTGACAACGGTTTCATCGGGACGCAGGTGCACGATACCCTGGTCGCCATCGACCATGATATGGTCTCCGTTCAGCGCCTCGGTGGTGATGCGTTTTGCGTTGACCACCAGGGGGATCGCCAGCGCCCGCGCAACGATCGCCGCATGAGAGCCGACAGAGCCTTCTTCCAGCACGATCCCGCGCAGCGAGCGGCCATATTCCAGCAGCTCTGCCGGGCCGATATTGCGGGCAATCAGGATCGGGTTCTCCGGCAGCTCAGCGCCGGTCTCCGCCCCCTGCCCGGTCAGGATCCGAAGCAGCCGGTTGGAGAGATCGTCCAGATCGCTCAGGCGCTCGCGCAGGTAGGCGTCCTGCACCTGCGACATGCGCGCACGCGCCTGGGATTGCTCTTTCTCCACGGCGGCCTCGGCGCTCAGCCCGCGCGAGATGTCTTCCTCCATGCGCCGCATCCAGCCCTTGGAATTGGCAAACATGCGGTAGGTTTCCAGAACCTGCAGCTGGTCCTTGTCGCCGTTTTCCGAGATCTTCAGCATTTTGTCGACGCCGACGCGCAGCTCTTCCACCGCCTCGGTCAGGCGCTGCAGCTCGCGGTGCGGATCTTCGGCGATCGGGTTGGTGACCACGACACGGGGTTCATGCAGCCAGACATGGCCCTCTGCGGCGCCTTCCTGGGCGGCTGTGGCATGCAGCAAGACCGGTTGCTGGTGCAGTGGCGACAGCGCGGCCCCCTCCCCGACAAAGGCGCCAAGCTCGGTCATCTCGGCGATGACCATGGCCACCACCTCCAGCGCGTAGACCGCATCAGAGGAGAATTCCCGGGCCTCCTTGGACTGGACGACCAGAACCCCCATCATCTCGCCCAGGCGCTGGATCGGAATACCCAGGAAGGAGGAATAGCGCTCCTCTCCGGTTTCCGGCATATAGCGGAACCCCTTGGCATTGGGAGCATCGGGGGTATTCACCACCTTGCCGTATTTGGCAACGCGCCCAACCAGACCTTCGCCGATGCGCATGCGGGTCTGGTGCACCGATTCGACGTTCAGCCCTTCGGTGGCGCAGAGCTCCAGCGTCTCATCATCGCGGAACAGGTAGACCGAACAGACCTCGGTCCCCATGCTGTCTGCGATCAGATGGGTGATCTTGTCCAGACGGGCCTGACCGGGGGCATCCCCGGCCATCGCCTCGCGCAGGCGGCCAAGCAGCCTGCGGCTTTCTGATTCAGTACTGTCGACCATGGGCCCTGTTCACGCGTTTCTTGTGTCAGACAGCCCGGGTGCGATCAGGCTGCTTTATCCAATTCAAAGGCATCATGCAGTGCTTGCACGGCAAGTTCCATGTATTTCCGATCGATCAACACGGAAATCTTGATCTCTGAGGTTGTAATGACCTTGATGTTGATCCCCTCATCCGAGAGCACCTTGAACATCTTGGCCGCCACGCCCGACTGCGAGCGCATGCCGATGCCCACCACGGAGACCTTGGCCACATCCTTGTCGGCCACCAGTTCGGCGAAGTTCAGCTCGCCCTTTCCCTTGGCCTCCTGCATGGCCTGTTCGGCGCGCGCCACCTGATCGGTGGGGCAGGAGAAGGTCATATCGGTGCGGCCCTCGTCCGAGATGTCCTGCACGATCATGTCGACGTTCACGCCCGCATCCGACAGGGCGGTGAAGATGGTCGCGGCGATACCGGGGCGGTCGGCCACCGATTGCACGGTCAGCTTCGCTTCGTCGCGGGAATAGGCCACACCGGCCACAACATTGGATTCCATGATGTCCTCCTCAGCACAGACCAGCGTGCCGGCATTGTCATTTTGCTCTTCAAAACTTGATAGCACCCTCAGGCGCACCCGATAGCGCATCGCCAGCTCGACCGAGCGGGTCTGCAGGACCTTCGCCCCCAGCGAGGCCAGCTCCAGCATCTCTTCAAAGGCGATTTTGTCCAGTTTGCGCGCCTTGCTGCAGATGCGCGGGTCGGTGGTATAGACCCCATCCACATCGGTGTAGATATCGCAGCGCTCGGCGTCGAATGCGGCGGCAAAGGCAACGGCAGTGGTGTCGGATCCGCCGCGGCCCAGGGTGGTGATGCGTCCCTCGGGGCTGATGCCCTGGAAACCGGCCACAACCGCGACCCGCATGCCCTCGCCGAACTTGGCGTTGATATTGTCGGTCGGGATTTCCTCGATCCGCGCCTGACTATGGGCGCTGGTGGTCTTCAGCGGCACCTGCCAGCCCTGCCAGCTGCGCGCCGGAATGTCCATTTCCTGCAGCGTCAGCGCCATCAGGCCCGCGGTCACGTTCTCACCGGAGGAGACCACCGCATCATATTCGCGCGCGTCAAACAGCGGCGAGGTCTCATTCACCCAGCCGACCAGTTCGTTGGTCTTGCCGGACATGGCCGAGACGATGACAATCACGTCATAGCCCTTTGCCACTTCGACGCCAACGCGTTTGGCCGCGCGGCGGATCCGGTCCAGGTTGGCGACCGAGGTGCCGCCGAATTTCATTACTAGTACGGGCATGGGGCAGTCGTCTCCGTGCGCTCGCAGATTTCGATCACTGCCTCATAGGGGAGCTGCCCGGTCAGGGCAAGTGTGCGGATTGTAACGATACAAGGGCCAAACCGTCGCAGGCGCCGCTGAACCCGTCAACAGCCAGCCCCCCCTGTTCAGTTGCGCCAGAACTTGATGGTCACGATGGCATAGACCGCCAACAGCTCCAGGCGGCCGATCAACATGGCGCCGCTCAGGATCCACTTGGCGGCATCGTTGAGCGTTGAGAAATTCCCCGCAGGGCCGATTATATCGCCCAGGCCAGGCCCCACATTCGCCACCGCAGTGGCAGCCCCCGACAGGGCGGTGATGAAGTCCAGCCCGGTCAGCGCCAAGGCCCAGGCAACGATCCCCAGCGTCACCACGAAGAACATGAAGAAGGAGATCACCGAGCTCAGCACATCCGGGCCGACGGGTCGCCCCTCGAAACGGGGAATGAAGATGCCGTTGGGGGAACGGATGCGCTGGATCTGCACCCGGATCGAGGCAAACAGGATCTGGTACCGGAAGATCTTGACCGAACAGGCGGTCGATCCCGCGCAGCCTCCGATCAACCCGATGAAGAAAAACATCATGATCAGGAAGCTGCCCCACTGCATGTAGTCCACGCTGGCATAGCCGGTGCCCGAGATGATCGAGGTGATATTGAACAGGGCTTCGCGAAAGGCCTGCTCGGGGTGGTGTGGAAACACATAGACCAGCACATTGGCCGTCACGATGATCAGCACCATAATGGTGCCGAGAAAGGCGCGGATCTGACTGTCCTGCAACAGGGGCCCGCTGTGCCCGTTGATCAACTGCACGTAGCGCACGAAGGGCAGCGCCGCCAGGATCATGAAAAAGGAGGCCGCATATTCCGCCGGGCCAGAGAAGGTCCCAAAGGAGGCATCATAGTTGGAGAAGCCGCCCGTGGACATGGTGGTCAATGCGTGGACAAGCGCGTCGAACCACCCCATGCCCAAAACCATGTAGACAGCAATACACGTCACGGTCAGACCAAGGTAGATCAGCGAGATCTGCTTTGCGATCGCCTGGGCCTGGGGCAGGATCTTTCCCATCGTATCAAAGGCTTCGGAGCGGAAGATCTGCATGCCACCGACCCGCAGTTCGGGCAGGAACACCATGGCGACCACGATGATCCCGATGCCGCCCAGCCATTGCAGGATGCCACGCCAGAGCAGAATGCCACGGGGCAGATCGTCCAGGCCGGAAATCACCGTGGATCCGGTCGTGGTCAGCCCCGACATGGCCTCGAAAAACGCATCCGTGAAGCTTAGCTCTGTCGCCCCCAGCATCAAGGGGATCGCCCCGAACAGCGGCAGTGCCGCCCACACCATGGTGGTCAACAGGAAGGTCTGGCGGATGCTCAGCCCCTCGGCCACGGAATTCGCGCAGCTGAGCGCAAGCAGACCACCAACCAGAATACAGAACAGGCCGCTTTCCAGAAAAACCGGCCATTGCCCCTGACCGTCATAGAGATCGATCAGGAACGGAAAGACCTTCATCGCGCCAAGAATGACGACCAGAAGGCCAATGACATATGCAACCGGGCGAAGATCCAACATGTGCGGCAGCGTTGGCGTCCCGCGTCCGGAGTGTCAAGTCAAACCGGCGCGGAACGCCCCTGTCTGCGCCCTGGGATCAATGGGCCTTCCGCCTAGGCCTTTGTGGGTTTGTCTGACCCGGCCAGCGCTTCGGGCAGGCTTGGCGGTTTGGAAGGGGCACGTTTCGCCTTTGGAGAGGATGCGGCAGAGGTGGCCGGTGTCGCGGCTGCGTCGGTTGTCTTGCTGGCAGCGCTGTTTTTTGCAGGCGGAGTGGAACTGCGCGCGGCGGGTTTTGGTGCCGGGGCGGGCGACGCCTCGGGCGCCGTCGCAGCAGCCTTGGGTGTCACGGCAGCTTTTCGCGCTGTTGTCTTGCGCACTGTTGTCCGGCGTGGCTTCGTCACCGGCTCTGCACTGTCCGCCTTCACGGTTTCCGCTTTGCGCTGGGTCGCCTTGCGAGGGGCCGGTTTGCGGGGACTGGCCTTTTTGGCAGTTGTTGCGGATTTCGGTCTTGGCGATGTCTTGCGCTGGCTTGGCTTTGCCTTGGGTGCCTCCGGCGTAGGCGCTGCCCCTTCGGGGGCTGCCGCGATCTGCGGCGCCAGACCGGCAAGAACCACCTGTCCGCTGTCGATCATGGCCTGTGTCAGCCGCAACTGTTCAAGCGGCGCCTGCACGGCAAGGGTAGCCCATGCCCGCAGGTATTTCATCTGAGCGCCAGTCGCCTGGCCCACCCATTGCGCAAGTGTTTCAGGCGGGGTTTGCGGGATCGGCGAAAAAAACATCAGGATCTCCTTCCGTCAAAGAGATCCGGATACACCACTCAGGCACAGAAATTCCGCAGCCACATGGGATCCGGACTTGAAAGAAGCCTAACATGAAAAAGCTGCATTGCAGCAAAATAATGCGGCAATGCAGCATAAAACCCGGAAACCGGGGAGACAGCCGATCTTACCCCTTGTGGATCAGGGTGGAAAAAAGCAGCGGATCAAGGCTGGTTTGCGAAAACAGGGAGCCCTGCGTCAGCACGCTGACCGCATCATGGCTGTGCAGGCTCTCCTGATGGCTGGCCACCACGCGGAAATCGCCGATGCGGGGATCGCTTTGCAGGGCTTCACAGAACAGGCGCGCGGCATCTTCGACAAAGATCGGATTGGCCGCATTCAACTCGGCAAAGGCCTGCTCGTCCTCGCGTTTCACCATCACCTGCGTTTCCGTCGGCACCGCGCGGCGGCAGTGATCAATCAGGTCTTCAAACCACAGGCAGGGCGCATCCGGCTCCAACTGAACGGAAATCCGCGCAACCGAGCGCTGCGAGTGCGGTGTCGCCAATTGCCCGCGCGCCTGGCGCGCGTGTTCGGACAGCTCGAGCGAACAGGGGCAGGTGGAGGAATAGACATAGTCCAGATGCACGATCTTGTTGCGCACGCCGCCCCGATCCACCAGCTCCAGCGCGATATCGTAATACTGATAGCCCGACAGGCCTGAGCGCAGGCTATCGACCCGCACCGGGAAGGAGAACCGCATCTGGATCCGCGCATCCATACTGTCCAGATCGCTCAGGTAATCCTCCAGCGCGGCCTCGATCACCTCGAAACTGAAGGTCCGTTCCGCATGTTTGTAGAAGGACCGCATGATCCGGGACATGTTGATGCCCTTCTTGTCGGCCTCCAGGCTGACGGTCCCGGTGACGCTGGTCTCCAACGTCAGATCGCCATTGTCGCGGGTGTGAAAGCGAATCGGCAGACGGAAATTGGAAATCCCCACATGCTGGATCTGCTCATTGGCGCCGCGGATCAGGCTGGACGGGCCATTCTGCAGATCGGGCAGCGTGGCGCGGTAGGTCTCGTCCGACAGGAAATCCTGCGGGTACTGGCGCGACAGGTCGGGATAATTCTGCACGGCGCGCTCCGGCAACAGCCGGGCTACCGCGGGATCCAACTGGGCAATCTCCGTCTCGGTCACGGTCTTGGCCCATTGGCGCAGGGTTTCCAGCGCCGCCTCCGCCTCGGTCCGGTCGGGAGCCTCATCCATGTCGCGCGTATGGATATTCATGGAACCATTTCCTCCGCTGCTGCCACCCCATCTGGAGCAGCACGATCCAATTTAATGTCATACGCAGGAAATTACAAAACGGATCAGACAAATCCGGCAGCCTCTGTCCCGGAAGGGACCATCGCAGGCATGGACCCCAAGACAGAGCCCATGCCGCGCCGTTGGATCAGCCCTGTCGGATCACCCCTGTGCACTCTCCAATGCACGGGTCAGATCCGCGATCAGATCGTCCGGATCCTCCAACCCCACCGAGAATCGCACCAGACCCGGTGTGATTCCCAGCGCCACCTTCTGATCCTCGGGCAGGCGCTGGTGTGTCGTGGTTGCAGGATGGGTGGCAATGGATTTCGCATCGCCCAGATTGTTGGAAATCACCGGAATCGTCAGCGCATTGAGGAAGGCAAAGGCCGCCTCCTTGCCGCCCTTGAGGTCCAGCGACAGAACCGTGCCGCCCTTGCCGCCCAACTGCCGCTGCACCAGCGCGTTCTGGGGATGGGTCACGAGGCCCGGATAGATCAGACGGGCCAAGGCCGCATGGCCGTTCAGTGCTTCGGCGATGCGCAATGCGCTTTCAACCTGGGCATTGACCCTGAGCGAAATCGTCTCCAGCCCCTTCAGAAGCGTCCAGGCGTTGAACGGGCTCAGCGAGCCGCCGGTGTGTTTCATGTAAGGCTCCACCGTGCCACGGATGAACTCCTTCGTGCCAAGGATCACACCGCCCAGCACCCGGCCCTGCCCGTCAATGTGTTTTGTTGCCGAATAGACAACGACATCGGCGCCCTGTTCGATGGCGTTGGAGAAAACCGGCGTTGAAAAGACATTATCCACGATCACCGTCGCGCCCACCGCATGGGCGATCTCGGAAACCGCAGCCACGTCGATCACCTCCAGCGTCGGGTTCGACATGCTTTCAAAGAACACCGCCTTGGTGTCGGGGCGCATCGCGGCGCGCCACTGGTCCAGATCGGTGCCATCGACGAATGTCACCTCGACCCCGTACCGCGCCAGGATGTTCTCCAGGATATAAAGACAGGAGCCAAACAGCGCCCGCGCCGAAACCACGTGATCCCCCGCCTTCAGAAGCGAGGTCAGCGCGCCATTGACCGCAGCCATGCCCGATGCGGTGGCAAAGGCGTCCTCGGCCCCTTCCAGCGCAGCGATCCGCTCTTCGAACATCGCCACGGTCGGGTTGCCGTAGCGGGCATAGATGAATTCATCCGGACCGGTTTCCACGAACCGCGCCTCGGCCTGCTCGGCCGTGTCATAGACAAACCCTTGGGTAAGGAAGATCGCCTCGCTCACCTCGCCCCACTGGCTGCGCTTGGTACCGCCATGCACTAGCTGCGTGCGGCTGCTCCACGCCTTCTCGGTCTTGTCACTCATGTCATTCACTCCTGCGCCTTCGCGCACAAAAAAACCCCGTTCGGCCAAGCGAAAGGGGTTCCTTCACATCCTGACCTCTTTAGCGGTGAGTTTTACGTGGTCCGCAATCCGGTAACAAATCGCCCACGCGGCAGAATAGCTCCTGCCGAATCTTGTCCGTCCACATAGCGCCCAGAACGCCCATTTTGCAACTCTTGACGTGGTCGGCGCGCGGCATTTTATGCAAAACGGGTGAGGGCGGCCTTGGGGTCCCCCAGAACTGCGGCAGGCCAGCCCCCCTCACAGGCTTGTGCACATCGGCGCGAAGAGGCTGTCTTGTTCTTGGCCTATGCCCTGTGATCAACTCGCCCACAGTCAGACCCGGAGGACAAACGTGCAGGACCCCATCGAACTCTACTACTGGCCCACGCCAAACGGCTGGAAGGTCTCCATCGCGCTAGAGGAGATGGGCCTGCCCTATCGCACCAGGCTGATCAACATCTCCAAGGGCGATCAGTTCGCGCCCGATTTTCTGAAGATCGCCCCCAACAACCGCATGCCCGCGATCATCGATCCCGCAGGGCCGGATGGCGCGCCGATCTCGCTCTTTGAAAGCGGCGCGATCCTGCAATACCTCGCCCGCAAGACCGGGCGTTTCTATGGAAGCAGTGAGCGTGAGCGCATCGCGGTGGATCAATGGCTGATGTGGCAGATGGGCGGGGTCGGCCCCATGGCGGGCCAGGCGCATCATTTCCTGAAATACGCCCCCGAAGATCTGCCCTATGCCAAGGACCGCTACCGGTCCGAGGTCTCCCGCCTGTACGGCGTGCTGGACCGGCAGCTGGCCGAAAACGAATATGTGGCCGGATCAGAGTTCACCATTGCCGATATGGCGATCTGGCCCTGGGCCTCCCTGTGGGAGGGGCAGGAGCAGGTGCTGACCGACAAACCACATCTGGCGCGCTGGCTCGACACCCTCTGGCAGCGCCCCGGCCTAGTTGCCGGTCGCGCCCTTCATGCCGACCTGCGCGGAGATCGCTCCGACAGCAAGGCACAGGAAATCATCTTCGGGCTGAAAGACTGACGCCGCCATGGGGCTCATCCGCAGCGCGCCTTGCGCGCTGCCAGGCCCAAGGCTGTTTGCGGCTCATCTTGGATGAGCTGCACAGGCGCGGGAGCCCCCTGCCCCTATTTGCCTCAGGACTCGGGGTTTTCATCCTCTTCGATCCCGTATTTCTGCAGCACCGCGCCTTGCGTCATGAAGAACAGGAACATCGCCACCGGCAGGCCGAAGGTCTTGAAATAGACCCAGGTGTCCGTCGACAGGAACCGCCAGATCACCTCGTTGGCGACCGCAAGGCCCAGGAAAAAGGCACAGATCCGCCGCGTCAGGATCATCCAGCCTTCCTCTTCCATCGGCATGACCTCTTCCATCACCACTTTCAGCCAGCTCTGCCCACGCATCAGCCCCACCGCCAGCAGTCCGCCGAACAGAAGGTAGATCATCGTCGGCTTCATCTTGAAGAAGCGTTCGTCGTTGAACCAGACCGACAGGCCACCGAACAGCACCACCAGAACCAGCGTCGCCAGCTGCATCTTCGACAGATGCCCGGTCAGACGCCACAGCGCCGCGGTCGAGAGCATCATCAAGGGCACGAAGACCGCCGTCACAAGGATGAACCCCTTGTACTCCTGCCCGGCCAGCAGGAACACCTCGTCCTTCAGCTTCAGGTAGCCGATGAAAAACACCACGATGGGGCCGAACTCCAGCACCATCTTCAGCATCGGGTTGATCTTCTTGCCTGCCATGGGCGCTCCTATTTCAGTCTCCTGGCGGATCAGCCGCCCATTTCCACGATCACCGCGCCCAGCGCGATCAGCGCCATCAGCGCGATGCGTCGCGGGCCTACGGTTTCCTTCAGCACCAGCCAGCCGATCAGCGCGGCAAAGACGGTCGAGGTCTCCCGCAGCACCGCCGCCTCGCCCACCTTGTCCAGCCGCGTTGCCAGCATCACCGCCCCAAAAGAGGCAAAGGCGACCAGCCCGCCAAAGACGCCCTTGACCAGCAAAGGCCCCGGCGCGGGCCGATGCGCCATGTTGCGCCAGCGCAGGTAGGCCACCGGCGGCATGACGATCCCGTCGATCATGAAGAACCACGCCAGAAAGGTGAAGGGATCCGCCGTCGCGCGAATGCCATAGGCGTCATATGTGGTGTAAAGCGCCACGAACAAGCCGGTCAGCACCGCCAGGCCCAGCGCCACCATCAAGGTATCGCGATTGGTTTCCAGGTAGCGGTAGTTATAGGCGGCAAGGCCAAAGATCCCCATCAGAAGGACCGCAACACCCAGCCATTGCACCGCCGTGAAACTCTCGGAAAACAGGTAGTAGGCGCCGATCACCGTGAACAGCGGCCCCGTGCCGCGCACCACCGGGTAGACCACAGTGTAGCTGCCCTTGGTATAGGCCAGCGCCTGCAAGATCTTGTAGGCCACGTGAATGACCCAGACCACGGCAAAGATCGCCCACATATGCGGCTCGGGCCAGGGCACCACGAACAATGCAAAGGGCGCCGCCATCAGCGCATAGGAGGCATCGATCGCCCCGCGCGACAGCCAGGGATCATGCCGCCCCTTTTGCAGCGCGCCAAAGACCGCATGCAGAAAGGCCGCCATCAGCGCCAGCACCAGCGCCGCCTGATGGCCCGCCTCGGTGCCTTCCAGCGAGATCAGCCAATCGCTCATCGCCGCCACCCAGACGCGAAATGAGGGATCAAGACCGGTCCAGCCCGGTCAGCGCCGCCGCGAATTCCTCGGGGTCAAAGGGCGCCAGATCGTCGATCTGCTCGCCGACGCCGATGGCGTGGATCGGCAGGCCGAACTTATCCGCCAGTGCCACCAGCACGCCGCCCTTGGCGGTGCCGTCCAGTTTCGTCATCACCAGGCCCGAAACATCGGCGAGCTTCTGGAAGGTCTCCACCTGGCTCAACGCATTCTGGCCCGTTGTGGCATCCAGCACCAGCAAAGTGTTGTGCGGGGCGCTTTCGTCCTTCTTGCGAATGACGCGGACGATCTTGGCCAGCTCCTCCATTAGGTCCGAGCGGTTCTGCAAGCGCCCGGCAGTGTCGATCAGCAACAGATCCGCACCGTCTGCCTCAGCCTTGGTCATGGCGTCAAAGGCAAGGCTGGCCGGATCGGAACCTTCCGGCGCGGTCAGCACCGGTACGCCCGCGCGATCCCCCCAGACCTGCAGCTGCTCTACCGCTGCTGCACGGAAGGTATCCCCTGCCGCGATCACGACGTTCTTGCCGGCTGCCTTGAACTGGCTGGCAAGCTTGCCGATGGTTGTGGTCTTGCCGGAACCATTGACGCCAACCACCAGCACAACCTGCGGACGCTTGGCATAGATCGGCAGCGGTTTGGCGACGGGTTCCATCACGCGCGCGATCTCGGCAGACAGCAACTCCTTGATTTCCTGGGTGGACAGGCGCTTGCCGAACCGCCCCTCGGCCATATTGGCCGTCACCCGAAGGGCCGTATCCACCCCCATGTCAGAGGCAATAAGCAGCTCTTCCAGCTGCTCCAGCATGTCGTCGTCCAAAGCCCTGCGCGGTGCCTCGCTGCTGGACCGTCCCATGAGACGCCCCAGAAGACCCGGCCCCTTGGCGGGTTTCTCTACCGCAGCCGGTTCGGGCGCGGGCACCGGTGTCTCTTTTTCGGAGATCTCAGCGACAGGGGGCGCAGCTTTCACAGGCTCCGGCGCGGGATCGGGCTGACGGATCTCTTCCGCAGGTGCCACATCCTTTTCCCCTTCCGCGACAATCGCATCCAGGCCGTCCTCCAGTTTCGAAGAGGACTTGAACAGCCGGTCCTTGAGCTTTGAGAAAAACGCCATCGGTGTCTCCGCAGTAGATCTGCCTCTCACCTAATGCGGATTGGCGCCGGTTGCAAAGCGGATGAGGCCAGGGAAATCACCAAAAGGCGAAGAAAAACCCGATCTGCGCGCCCCAATAGAGCGGCCAGACCGCATAGGGGGCGATCCGGCGCAAGGGATGCCCGTCTGGCAACACGAAATTCTCGAAGGCCAGAACCACATCCGAAACGATAAAGGCCAGGGCCGCAGGCAGCGCCCAGGCCAGCGCGCCCTCCATCGGCAGGGTCGCCGCCGCAGCCCCCATCGACAGGATGATCGGGATATAGGCCAGAACCGCGCCCTTCAGCGCGCCCGCACGCGGGGCCAGGACCCGCACCATGACAAGGCCAAGAACAGCCAGCCCCAAGACGACCCCCAGCCCCGGCATCTGGCCGAGGCGGGCGAATTCCCGGCCCGGCGTGGTCAGGAACAGACCCACATAGGCCAGGTGACCCGCGGCAAAGGCACCGACACCAGCCATGAAGGCGCCTTCGCCCTCGCGCGACAGGCAATAGTCCCCAATGGCACACAGCAGCAGACCAATTCCCAGCAGCAGCGGCGCATCAGACAGGATCGCCAGCAGCGCCAGCAAGGCAACCGATGCGGTCTTCAGCACAGAGCGCAACAGCCCCTCGGGCCGCGCCGTGAAGAACAGATAGGCAAAGGCACATCCCGCCGCCACAAGCAGTATCATTGCGTCCATCTGTTTCCTCCAGGCGGCTGTTCCTGCGACCATGCTTGCCCGATCCCTGGTCATCGGTCAAAGGTGACCAAAGGAAAGTCGCCTTTGACTGGACAGCGCCCGTGACCTCGCTGTCTTCGAAGGGCCGCGATTGGAGACCGCCTCATGTTCTGGTTCGCAACCGCCAGTCTGCTCCCTCCCGTTCTGATCGGGCTGGCTTGCATTTGGGGCGCGATATGGAGCTGGGCGGCGCTGGTCTCGGTCGCATTCCTGGTGCTGCTGCTTGACCCTTTGGGACGGCAGCTACAGCCAGGAAAAGCCGACCGTTCTGCCGACCTTCTGCAGATCACCCTGGCCCTTGCCCATTTCGCCCTGTTGCTGCCGGTGGCCACCGCCGCAGCCCGCATCGGCTGGGGGAATGCGATTCCGCTGATCCTGGCACAGGGGCTGTTCATGGGGCAGATCTCGCATCCCAACGCGCATGAGCTGATCCACCGCCCGAACCGGATGCTGAGACGGCTGGGCGTGCTGCTCTATTCCAGCATGCTGATCGGCCACCACGTCTCGGCGCATTTGAAGGTCCATCACGTGCATGTGGCGACGCCGCAGGATCCCAACACCGCCCGGCGGGGTGAAGGGTTCTACAAGTTCATGCTGCGAGCCTGGTTCGGCTCGTTCCGTGCGGGGCTGGCTGCAGAGAACGCCGCGCGTCGGCGCAAAGCCAAGCCCGCCGCCGCGCTCAGCCATCCCTACATGACCTATGGCGCCGTCGCCGCCTTCCTGATCATCGCCGTCGGCCATGTCGCGGGCGCCGGAGGGCTGGCTGCGTTCCTCTTTGCCGCCGGGCATGCGCAGATGCAGATCTTTCTTGCCGACTACGTGCAGCACTACGGGCTGGTGCGCGACAGGCAAAAGAACAACCGCCCCGCGCCCGTGGGGCCAGAGCATTCCTGGAACGCGCCGCATTGGTATTCCTCGGCCATGATGCTGAACGCACCGCGCCATTCGGATCACCACCTGACGCCCGCGCGCCGCTTCCCGGAACTGCAGTTGACGCCGCAGATGCCCACACTCCCCCATTCACTGCCGGTGATGGGAGCGATTGCGCTGATCCCGCCCCTGTGGCGGCACGTCATGGCACGGGAGTTGCGCGACCTTGACCGCAATCGCCCGTAAGGCTTGGCCTGAGCGCCTGATGTCTGGCACACTCTAAATCATGCGGATCCTGTCGATGATTCCCCTCTGCGCCCTCTTGGTGCTTCCCCTGGCCGGAGAAGCGGCGGAGCCCTTGGATGCGGAGGCCTTCGACCGCTACACAAAGGGCAAGACGCTGTTCTACGGCTTTGACGGCACCGCCTATGGGGTCGAACGCTACCTGCCGGGCCGCCGGGTGATCTGGTCCTTCATGGATGGCCGCTGCCAGGAGGGCTACTGGTATCAGCAGGCCGATCAGATCTGTTTTCTCTACGAAGACCGCAATGATCCGCAGTGCTGGCGTTTTTCCATGACCCCGAACGGGCTGAGCGCGCGGTTCCAGAACGATCCCGAAGCCACCGAACTCTATGAGGCCGAGGATATTGGCGAAGAGATGATCTGCCACGGCCCGGACGTGGGCGTCTGATCGCCCCTGCCGTTGCTCCCTTTAGAACAGCGACCCCTGCCCGCCCTCATCGGGTCCGGTCTTTGGCTTGGCTCTTGGTTTGGGTTTGGGCTTGGGACCTTCGGGCCCCACCGCTGCTGCGGGTGCTGATGCGGCGCCCAGATCCAGCCTGCCATCGCTGAACTCGATCTGCAGCGGCCCGGCCTGTTGCGCCGCCGCGCGGGTGGTCACGACCATATCCCCCGCGCGCACCACCGCATAGCCCCGCGCCAGCGTGGCCTTGTAGCTGAGGATCTCCAGCTGCCGACCGGCGGCCGAAAGCTGCTGGCGCTGGCGCTCCAGCCGCTGGCGTTGCACCGCATCAAGCCGCTGGCCCAATTGCGCGATACGCTCTTTCTGGCGCTGCATATCCTGCTGGATGGGCCTGAGGGTCAGCCGCGACGACAGGTTGCGCAGGCGGTCCTTTCGCCCCTCGACCAATTGCCGCAGGGTCGAGGGGCGCAGGGCGGCTGAAGCCTCGCTCAACTGCACCCGGCGGCGCTGCACCACCGAGGTCAGCGCCCGTGGCAAGCCATCGCTGGCCTGATCCAGCCGCTGGCGCGGTGTTTCCAGCAGCGTTTCGGGACGCGGCAAGGCACGGGACAGATCATTCAGCCGCTGGCGGCGCTGCTGCACCGCCTGCCCGGCGGCTCGCGCCAGCCGCGCGCCCTGGTTTTCGCTCCAGGCCAGCAGATCAAGCCGCACCGGCACGGCAAGTTCCGCCGCCGCAGTCGGCGTTGGTGCGCGCCGATCGGAGACAAAATCGATCAGTGTCGTATCCGTCTCATGTCCCACGGCGGAAATCAGCGGGATATCCGAGGCTGCCGCAGCGCGAGCGACAATTTCCTCGTTGAAGCCCCAAAGATCCTCGATCGAGCCGCCGCCGCGCGCCACGATGATCAGGTCCGGACGCGGCAGGGCACCGCCTGGTGTGAGCCGGTTGAACCCTTCGATGGCGCGGGCCACCTCGGGGGCGCAATTGCTGCCCTGAACAGCCACCGGCCAGACCAGAACCTTGCGCGGGAACCGATCCCGCAGCCGGTGCAGGATATCGCGGATCACCGCACCCGAGGGCGAGGTCACAACCCCGATGATCTGGGGCAGATAGGGCAGCTGTTTCTTGCGTTCGGGCGCGAACAGGCCTTCGGCCTCCAGCTGCTTCTTGCGCTTTTCGAGCAAGGCCATCAGCGCGCCCTGACCCGCGACCGCGACCTCTTCCACGTTCATGTTGTATTTGGACTGCGCACCAAAGGCCGTAAGGCGCCCGGTGACCACCACCTCCAGCCCCTCTTCCGGGACCACCGACAGACCCGCGACCTGCCCCTTCCAGGTGGTGCAGGCCAGCACGCTGCGGTCATCCTTGACGTCGTAGTAAAGATGCCCCGAGCGCGCCTTGAAGACCCGCCCCACCTCGCCGCGCACCCGGATGCGCCCGAATGTGCTTTCCAGCGTGCGCTTCACCTCGCCCGAGATCTCGGAGACGGTGAATTCCGGCGCGTTCTGGCCGGGGGCGGGATCGTCGATCAGGTCAGACATCGGCTGCTCGTTCTGGTCTTGCTTTGGACAGGGTGCAGTGGCTGCGCGCCTGCGACCAAGCGGTTCTTGTTTTACAGGCCCGCGCAGCATAGAAGGCGCGACAAGCATGGCAAGCCCCCGGCGCCGGTCCATCGGCCTCGCGCATCGGAGCCCCTGCCGCAGGACAAGACACGCCCCGAACGCCGGGGCAGGCAGATCGGAGACAGTGCGATGAATATCCTTATCCTTGGCAGCGGCGGGCGCGAACATGCTCTGGCCTGGGCGGTGATGCAGAACCCCAAGTGCGACAAGCTGATCGTGGCCCCCGGCAATGCGGGTATCGCGCAGATCGCCGATTGCGCCAGCCTTGATATCGAACAGGGCGGCGCCGTGGTGACCTTTGCCGAGGAAAACGCCATCGATTTCGTCATCATTGGCCCCGAGGCGCCGCTGGCCGCTGGCGTTGCTGACCGGCTGCGCGAGGCGGGCATCCTGGTCTTCGGCCCTTCGGAAGCGGCGGCAAGGCTGGAAGCCTCCAAAAGCTTCACCAAGGAGATCTGCGATGCAGCCAAGGCGCCCACCGCCGCCTATGGGCATTTCACTGATGCGGATGACGCCAAGGACTATGTGCGCCAGCAGGGCGCGCCCATCGTGGTCAAGGCGGATGGCCTGGCCGCAGGCAAGGGCGTGATCGTTGCAATGGACGAGGCAACCGCGCTTGAGGCCATCGACGACATGTTCGGCGGCAGCTTCGGCGGTGCGGGCGCCGAAGTGGTGATCGAGGAATTCATGGAGGGCGAAGAAGCCTCCCTGTTCGTGCTGGTGGATGGAGAAGAGGTGCTGTCGATCGGCACCGCCCAGGACCACAAGCGCGTCGGCGAAGGCGACACCGGTCTCAACACCGGCGGCATGGGCGCCTATTCCCCGGCGCCGGTCCTGTCGGCCGAGATCGAAGCCCGCGCCATGGAAGAAATCATCAAGCCGACCATGGCGGAAATGGCCAAGCGCGGCGCGCCTTACCAGGGCGTCCTATATGCGGGCCTGATGATCAAGGACGGCCAGCCGCGCCTGGTCGAGTACAACGTGCGCTTTGGCGATCCCGAATGCCAGGTGCTGATGATGCGCCTTGGCGCGCAGGCGCTGGACCTGATGCATGCCGCCGCCGAAGGGCGCCTGGGCGAGGCTCAGGTGAACTGGGGTGACGATCACGCCATCACCGTTGTCATGGCCGCCAAGGGCTATCCCGGTTCCTACCAGAAAGGCACCGAGATCAACGGCCTTGAGGCCCTGCCCGAAGACAGCAGCAATATGGTGTTCCACGCGGGCACAAAGGCCGAGGGCGGCAAGATCCTCGCCAATGGCGGCCGGGTGCTGAACGTCACTGCCCGCGGCGAAACCCTGGCCGAGGCACATGAACGCGCCTATGCCATGGTGGAGCGGATCGACTGGACGGATGGCTTCTTCCGCCGCGACATCGGCTGGCGTGCCCTGAAGTAGGCGCCTGAGCCCGCCGATCTTTTACACCTGCACCTGCGAAAGGGCCATCGCGATGATATTGCGGGAAAAACCGGGGCTTTGGGCGCTGATCTTTGCGATGCAGGGATCGGTCCTGCCCCGGATCCTGCCGCGCATCCTGGCCGTGTCGGCCCTGGCGGCTGCGGTGGTCTGGGTGGATGGTCACATCTATTCCCTGCCCCATACCAATGCCGCGCCCTTTGCCGTCTTCGGGGTCGCCCTGTCGCTGTTTCTCGGATTTCGCAACAATGCCGCCTATGATCGCTGGTGGGAGGGCCGCCGCCTGTGGGGGCAGCTTGTCGCCGATCTGCGCGCCCTTGGCCGCGAGGCAGAGATCTTTTTGCCGGACCGCCGCGACAGGCACCGGCTGCTGCGCCTCGCGCTCGGATTTCTGCACCTGCACCGGATCAACCTGCGAAAGTCGCGGGATTTCGCCAAAGCCGCGGAATGGGCCGGGCAGGATTTCTCTGCTGCGCCACATCCCCCCTGCGCCGCCTTGAACGAGATGGCCAGCATGGTTGGCAACACGGCCCCCGATGGATTTGCCCGCAAGGCACTGTCCGAGCGGCTCGCCGCGATCACCCTGGCACAGGCAGGCTGCGAACGCATCGCCAGCACGCCGCTGCCCTATGTCTATTCGCTCTTGGTGTTTCGCACCACCTACCTTTACTGCCTGCTCATTCCCTTTGCCCTGCTCGAAGGGGCTGGCTGGATGACACCCGTCTTTGTCGCCATTGTGGCCTATGTCTTTTTCGGCCTTGCAGAGGTCACCGAAGAGCTGTCGGATCCCTTTGCCGAAACCGCAAACGGGCTGCCGCTGGATGCCCTCTGCCGGACGGTCGAGATTTCCCTCTCTGCGCATCTGGACCTGCCGCCGCCGCCACCGATGGCGCCTCAGGCCTTTGTATTGAGCTAGCTCAGACCCCTGCCGATCCGAACCGTCGGATATTCATAAGTGTTTTCACGGCCCTTGCCGTAGGCTACTACGTTCGCCAAGCCTTGGAGGCAAAATGGACAATTACCCGGACCAAGCCGCTCTGGACCAGCTTTATGCCGACCGTGACCTGGCACAGCTCGCCTTTGAATTCTCGCCCGTCGGCATCGTGGTGACGGAAAACCGCGTGCTGCGCGAGTGCAATCAGCGCTTCTGCGAAATGTTCGGCTATGCCCGCGAAGAGATGTTGGACCGGCTGTTTGCCTTTCTCTATCCGTCGGACGAGGAATTTCAAAATCTGCGCAACCGGGGGGATACCAGCCTCGGCCAGGGCAATCCCTACTGGGACGAACGGGTGATGAAGCGCAAGACGGGCGAATTGTTCTGGGTGCGCGTGCGCGGCCACACCTTCACGCCCGACGAGCCCCTGGGGCGCGCGGTCTGGAGTTTCGCCGATCTGTCGGGCGTGCGCCCCTATCAGCCGCTGACCCGGCGCGAGCGCGAGGTCTATTCGCTGTTGCGCGAGGGCAAGACCAGCAAGGAAATTGCGCGGATCCTCGACCTCAGCTATCGCACGGTAGAGGTGCATCGGGCGCGCCTGCTGAAAAAGGTTGGCGCCAACAATACCGCCAGCCTGTTCTCTTCGCTTGGCGATATCGGCGGCGACCACGTGGTGCGCAGCAATAGCCCGTGATGATCAGATGAGAGTGGAACGCCTGAACCCGGAGGAGCCGCGCCTTGAGGCGGTTCTGGATCTGATCCGGAGCAGCTTTGCCTTCATGGAGGGGCGTATCGATCCGCCCTCTTCGATGCGGGATCTGACGCCACAGAGCCTGGCCGAACAGTGCCGCAAGGGCGAAATCTGGGTCATTGGCACGCCGCCTCTGGCCTGCATGTTCCTGACACCGAAACAGGACTGCCTTTATCTGGGCAAACTGGCGGTGGCCGAAAGCAGTCGCGGCATGGGTCTTGCCCGCAGCCTGATCGATCATGCCCTGCGCCGCGCACGGGATCTGGGATTGCCCGCGGTTGAGCTGCAGACCCGCGTGGAACTAGTGGAGAACCACGCAGCCTTTGCCCGGCTGGGGTTCGTGCAAACAGGCAGCACCGCGCATCCCGGCTTTGATCGGCCGACCTCGCTGGTGTTTCGCCGGTCTGCCTGAAGATCGAAAAAGCCCTCCCGCCCGCTGCGCGGCCTTCAAAGAAGGCGCTTGGCCGTTGGGCCAGGCGCCGCGCTGCGCGCGGCGCTTCAGCGGTCCGCCGCTGCTGTATCACATTAGGCGCAGTTCAAGGCCCTGGTGACCGAACTGCTGTCGACAAAGCCGCCAATTGCCCTCGTCTTGATCCCCGAAGCCGTCAGGCGCGTGGCCATCACCCGCGACCAATTGGCATCGACGGTGACAAGCTCCACCCCCTCGCCGCAGTCGCGAATGCCGGAGGTGATGAAATCCTGACCGATCCGGTGGTTGGTCAGCCCGGCCAAGCTGGCGACGGCCTCCAGTGCCCCATCCTTGAAACGCCAGATGCGCAGGGTCTTGGCCAGATGGGGACGGTCGATATAGGCCAGTTCCACATATCCGTCGCCGTCCAGGTCCGCAGCTCCGATCGGAGCCAGCCAGCGATTGCGCTGGCCTATATGCGGCGTCTCGGCGATCTTGCCCTCTGCCCCATAAAGCGCCAAAGCTGCGCCCAGACCCATATCCGTCTCAACGACCATAGCCGCATCCGGGCGCCCATCCAGATCCAGATCCACCGGACGCGGGGCCAGATCCTCGAACACATGGTCCACAGGCAGATCGATCTTGAACTGACGTATCGCCCCATCGGATCCGCTCAGGCGCAAGGACAGACCGGTCCATTCAACCGCGTCGCCAAGCACCGCATGGGCATAGCGCGTGGTCGGGCCGTAAAAGCTGGCTTCCGTGAGCGCGACAGCGGCTCTCGAACGGTCTTGGGCGTCCGTCTGCGCCTCGACAGGCGCGCCCGGAACCGCCAGCCACAGGCACATCGCCTGCGCGGCGCGGCGCAAGGAACGCGGCCAGAAAGCAGTCGGTCGACGCCGCGCCCCCTGACCCCGCAGAGCCATCAGATCTGCTTTTCAGGCAGCTGCACGATCAGACCGTCCATCGCGTCCGTCACCTTCAGCTGACAGGTCAGGCGCGAGCGGGCCGGATCGGGCTCATAGGCGAAATCCAGCATATCCTCTTCCATGTCATCCTTGGCGGGCAGTTTCTCGACCCAATCGGGATGGATATAGACGTGGCATGTGGAACAGGCACAAGCGCCGCCACAATCCGCCTCGATCCCCGGGATATTGTTGTCCCGAGCGCCTTCCATCACGGTCAGCCCGTTGGCCACCTCGACAACATGCTCGGTGCCATTGTGTTCGACATAGGTGATCTTTGCCATGGTCGCGTCTTCCCTTTTTCGGTACTTGCAAGCCTGTTTAGCCAAGCCCCCGTCGCTGTGCCAGCCCAATCTATGCAACCTTGCGTCCCGGCTGGACACCCTCGCCATTTGTTCTACTTTTGTTCCAGTTGAGATTTCTGGATGCCAAAGATGAACCGCAAGCCTGCCCCCTCCCGCACTCCGCCCAGCTGCCTGACCTCCGACCGGTTGCAGCAACGCCCCGAGAACGCCCGTGTCTGCGTGGCCGGGCTGGTCATCCTGCGGCAGCGGCCCGGCACCGCAAGGGGGGTGATCTTCATCACGCTGGAGGATGAAACCGGCGTGGTGAACGTGATCGTCTGGCGCAACATATACGAGGCTTACAGGCGCGCCGTGATTTCCGGACGCCTCCTGCGGATCACCGGACGGCTGCAGCGGAGCCATTCGGTCACCCATGTGATCGCGGAAACCATCGAGGATATATCCGGCATGCTGGACCTGTTGCTTGTGCCGCAAGGGCGCAGCAAAGATCCGGCCTTTGCGCCCCTAGCAAAAATACACTAGCCTGCCGCAAAACCCGCCGGTCTGACCAAAAGACCACAAGAGGTGCGCGCATATGAGCAGCCGATCCACCTTCCCGTTCCGCGCCGCCGCCCTGGCCCTGCTGGTGGCCTTGACCGCCTGTACCGCCCCTTCCGAAAGCGACCGTCCCCTCGCGCCGACGGCCCCGCCGGGCGCCGAGCCGGGCAGTTGCTGGGATCGCCACATCAGCCCGGCGGTCATTGAGACGGTGACTGTCCAGGTCCTGGTCGAGCCGGAGCTGCGCGCCCCCGATGGGCAGATCCTGCAGCCCGCCGTCTTTCGCACCGAAACCCGCCAGGACATCGTGCGCCCGCGCAGCCAGACCTGGCTGCAGATCACCTGCCCGGTGGATATGACACCCGATTTCATCGCCTCCCTGCAACGCGCCCTTGCGGTGCGCGGCGACTACACCGGCGCCATTACCGGCTCACTGGATCGCCCGACCCGCCAGGCCATCCTGCGCTACCAGCGCCGCTATGGGCTGGAAAGCCAGCTGCTCTCTCTCGAAAGCGCCCGCCGCCTGGGGCTGATCTCCGTTGCAAACTAGCGCCAGCAACAGCCCCCCGACGCATATGCCACGCCCCTTCTCCCCGGTTCACCCAGCCCGGCGGCTCTGCTAGGGTCCAGCCGGAAACACAGACCGGCCCACAGGCGCTGTGGGCAAATGCGCTCTGGAGCACGATAGATCATGGAACATGACCGCCTGCCGGATACCGGCTTTCTTTCCGGAGCTTCGGCTCCGCTGCGGCAGATGCTGGAAAGCCAAGCCAGTGATATCCGCCTGTCCCAGGGCGAAACCCTGTTCGAACAGGGCGACACCGGAGATGCGCTCTATGCCATTGTCGAAGGCGCGCTGGAATTCTCCATCCTATCGGTCTCCGGGCGCAAGCTGACGCTGGACCTGATGCGTCCCGGCGCCATCTTCGGAGAGATTGCCCTGTTCGACCCCGGTGAACGCACCGCCACGGTGACCGCAACCGAACCCAGCCGCCTGCGCCGCCTGCGCAACCGCGATATTCTCGGCCAGATCGAACGGCACCCGGAACTTGCCGGAGACCTGCTGCGGCTTGCCGGGCAACGCATGCGCTGGATGAGCGCCCAATTGAACGAACAGGTCTTCCTGCCCATGCCGGTGCGCCTGGCGCGCAAGCTGCTGTACCTCACACCGGAAGGCGGCAATGGTCGGCTGGGTCTATCACAAAGCGAGTTGGCGGAGTTTGTCGGTGCCACCCGCGAGGCCGTCTCCAAGACGCTGTCGAATTGGAAACGCTCCGGCATCATCGAGATCAACCGTGGCGCGCTGCAGATTATCGACCGCAAGGCCCTTGGTCTCTTGGCGGAGCCGGAACTGCTCTGATCGCTGAAGAGCGGTTGGCAGGATGTCTGACCGCCCTCACGATGTCTGACGCCCAGGAATTCTGACGCCTATGTGAACTGGATCACAGAAACGTGTACCCGTAGCTGTCATGGTCACTCACAGGTCAGGCATTTATCGTTCCATCCCAATGCCTGACCCATTTATCAAGAGCCATGTGCCCGCCAGCGCATGGCTCTTTTCCTGTCCGCCTGCCCCTCTTGTCATACCTGCCCCTCCCAACGAAAAAAGGCCGGGACATCGCCCGGCCTTTTCCTGATTTCACCCTCGCGCGGGCGTGATCTGATCGCTCATTCGGTGAGGTTCAGGGCCACAAAGCGCGGCTCGCCACTGCGGCGCACCAGAAGAAGCAACGACTTGCGCCCGGCCTCTTTGGCCTCCGCGATGCGGGCCTCAAGATCGCCGATTCCGGACAGTTTCTGCTGACCGGCTTCGGTGATCACATCCCCTGCCCGCAGGCCCTTTTCCCAGGCTTCGGAGGTCTCGTCCACAGAGAGGATCACCAGACCGTCCGTGCCCTCGGGCACGTTCAACTCGCCGCGCAGCTCGTCGGTCAGGATGCCAACAGAAAGGCCGAGAAGCTGTTTTTCGGTCTGCTCGGGCGCGCTTTTGTCATCGTCCGAGCGCCCGGCCTGACGTTCCGCATCCTCACGCCGCCCCAGGACGACCTTCAGCGTTTCGGTCTTGCCTTCGCGGTAGACCACAACCCGCACCGTCTTGCCGACCTCGGCATTGCCGACGCTGCGCACCAGCCCGCGGGTGTCATCCACCACGGCGCCATCAAAGCTGAGGATCACGTCGCCCGCCAGCATGCCGGCCTCCTTGGCCGGACCTTCGGGCACATCGGTGACCAGGGCGCCCTTGGCGGCTTCCAGCCCCATGGCCTCGGCCACGTCATCGGTCACATCCTGGATGCGCACACCCAGCCAGCCGCGACGGGTCTCGCCGTATTCCTTCAACTGATCGACCACCTTGCTGACCACGTTGGAGGCCATGGAAAAGCCGATCCCGATCGAGCCGCCATTGGGCGACAGGATCGCGGTGTTCACGCCGACAACCTCGCCATCCATGTTGAACAGCGGCCCGCCCGAGTTGCCCCGGTTGATGGCCGCATCGGTCTGGATGTAATCGTCATAAGAGCCGGACAGTTCCCGGTTGCGCGCCGAGACGATCCCGGCAGAAAGCGAGAACCCCTGTCCCAGCGGATTGCCCATGGCGATGACCCAATCACCCACACGGGCGGTGTCGCTGTCGCCGAAGGTGACGAATTTCAACGGCATCGGGGCATCGACCTTCAGAAGGGCGATATCGGTGGTGGGATCGGTGCCAATGACCTTGGCCGGCAGCAGTTCCGCAGGTTGACCATCGCCCGGGAAGAATTCGATCTCGATCTCGTCGGCCTCTTTGATCACGTGATCATTGGTGACGATATAGCCATCCTCGGAAATCACAAAACCGGACCCCAGCGCAGACGAACGGCGCGGGCGTTCAGGGGCGCCATTGCCATTGCGATCCTGGAACTCGCGGAAGAAATCCTCAAACGGGGATCCCTCGGGCACGATACCCTGCGGGCCGGTGCGGCCCTCGATCACGGTTGTGGTCGTGATATTCACCACCGCCGGGCTGACCTTTTCCGCCAGGGGCGCCAGGCTTTCGGGGCGGGCCTGAGCCATCAGAGCCTGCGCCAAAACCATAACGCTGCTGATCAGGGCCAGCATGAACAGACGCCAAGGGGCGCCCTGCCTGCTTTCCGAGTCAAAATAAGAAATTGCCTGTGACTGCACGGCACTACTCCTTGTTGTCGCCATTCCGGTCATCGCCATTCCGGTTTCTCCTCCTGGCCTGTCGCTGTGGTTCTGCGGGAAGGGCAGAACTGCAGACTGCACCTAATGTAGGCGCTTCCCTGCGTGCTGCAATGAATGTTGCACGTCTTCAAATCGATGTGAAATCCATTGTCGCCTCTGGCGCCCGGTTTTCTGGTGCTTTTGAAACGCGAAAGGGGCCGACACTCAGGTCGGCCCCTTCCAGATGTCAATAAACCTGGCTGTGCGGTTACCGCGAGGCAGACACCCCGGTCGAGGACTTCAGGTAGTTGAAGAACTCGGAATCCGGCGACAGCACGAGGGAAGAATTGCCCTGCTGCATCGAGCGCGCATAGGCGGTCAGGCTGCGATAGAAGTCAAAGAATTCAGGGTCGCGGCCATAGGCCTCGGCAAAGATGCGGTTACGTTCAGCGTCCGCTTCACCACGAATGATCTCTGCTTCGCGTTCCGCTTCGGAAACCAGTTCCACCTCGGTCCGGTCGGCCTGGGCGCGGACCCGCTGGGCGGCTTCCTCACCACGGGCGATCTCGTCGGCGGCCTCCCGCTCACGCTCGGCGCGCATCCGCGCAAAGGTGGCTTCGAGGTTGGCCTGCGGCAGGTCGGTGCGCTTCAGACGCACGTCGATCACCTCGATGCCGAACCCGCTGGCCTCGCTGATGGCGCCATTGCGGATCCGCAGCATCAGAGCGGCCCGGTCCGAGGACAGGATATCATTGGAGCTGACCGAACCAAGAACCTCGCGGGTCTGCGCGCGCATGATCTTGTCCAGGCGGTTCTCCGCACCCGGAATGCCGGAGGCACCCACCGCTTCGCGGAACTGGCGCAGATCGGTGATCCGGTAGCGGGCGAAGGCATCGACCACCAGGCGGCGATCATCCTCGGGGGTGACTTCCAGCGGGCCAACCTCAAGGCTGAGGATCCGGTCGTCATAGCGCACCACCTCGTCGATCACCGGCAGCTTGAAGGCAAGACCGGGCTGCTCCTGAACCGCAACCACACGGCCAAAGCGCAGGACCAGCGCCTTTTGGCGTTCATCCACGATGAAGATCGCAGAAAGGGCCGCGACGATCGCCACGACAAGAAGCGGGATAATAAGGGTCGACTTGTTCATCGGTTGCCCTCCGTCCGGCGCAATTCGTTGAGCGGCAGATAGGGCACGACACCCTGGCCACCCTCACCGGTGGACTGGTCGATGATCACCTTGTCCACATTGCCCAGAACCTCTTCCATGGTTTCCAGGTAAAGACGCTTGCGGGTCACTTCCGGCGCCTTTTCGTATTCTTCCAGAACCGCCGAGAAACGGCTGGCCTCACCACGCGCCTGGTTCACGACCTGGGCGCGATATGCTTCGGCCTCTTCCAGGGTCTGGGCCGACTGACCCCGCGCAGCCGCCAGTTTGCGGTTGGCATAGGCATCGGCCTGCTTTTCAAGACGGTCACGTTCCTGACCGGCGGATTGCACTTCGCGGAAGGCATCCTTCACCGGTTCGGGCGGGTCGGCCTGGTCGAAGTTGACGCGGACGATGTTCACGCCGCTGTCATAGCTGTCGAGCGTCTCCTGGATCAGCTCTTCCAGCCGCGCGGTGATCACGCCACGATCCCGGTTCAGGATCGGCGCCAGTTCCGACTGTGCGATGATTTCGCGCATGGCCGATTCCGCAACCGCCTGGATCGTGGCCTGCGGATCGCGCAGGTTGAACAGGAAATTGGCCGGATCATTGATGTTCCAGACCACCTGGAAATCGACGTCGATGATGTTTTCATCGCCGGTCAGCATCAGGCCCGCATCCACGCCGCGCGTACCCGATCCGATATTCTCGGTCTGTTCGACCAGAACCGGGATCACCTCATAGGTCACCAGCGGCCAGGGGGCAAAGTTCAGACCCGGCTGGCCGGTGTCGTGGTATTCGCCCAGGAACAGCTCGACCGAGCGTTCTTCGGTCTTCACCGAGTAAAAGCTGGCCATCCCCCAGAGGATCGCCGCCGCAACCGCGCCGATGGCCAGGGTGCCCTTGGTGAACAAGGGCGCGCCGCCGCCGCCAGAGCCGCCACGACCACCGCCACCGGTGCCATTGCCGCCCCGACCGCCCATCAGGACGCGGAATTGCTCCTGCCCTTTTTTCAAGAGCTCGTCGATCTCGGGAATCTGGGGATCCTCGGGGCGTCGGCCACCGCCGCCACCGCCGTTGTTGTCTCCCCGGTTGCCTCCGCCACCGCCGGAAGAGCCTCCGCCCCCCCAGGGACCACCGCTATTGCCAGCCATATGTCTCCTATCCCTTTACTGCCGCAGCTTCGCGGCAAGAGTTTTACTGTGCCCTAACCTGTAGCTTTTGGCCGGTTTTTCAAGCCGTCCGCACAGGTGTTTTCATCGTTACCAGTTCCTCGGACATGGTCGGGTGTACCGCCACGGTCCGGTCAAAGTCTTCCTTGGTTGCGCCCATCTTGACCGCAATGCCCGCCAGCTGGATCATCTCGCCCGCGCCCGGTGCGACGATATGGCATCCCAGCACCTTGCGGCTGGCCTGGCTGACGATCAGCTTCATCAAGACCCGCTGGGCACGCCCGGCAAAGGCCTGCTGCATCGGCTTGAAGGAGGTGGCATAAACCTCGATCGGCTCCTGCTTGGCGGCCTCTTCCTCGCTCAGACCCACGGTGCCCATTTCCGGCTGGGTGAAGATCGCCGTCGGGATCAGGTCGTGATCGGGGCTGGTGGGGTTGCCGTTGAACACGGTCTCCACAAAGGCCATGCCTTCGCGGATCGCGACCGGCGTCAAGTTCACCCGGTCGGTCACATCGCCGATGGCATAGACCGACGGAACGCCGGTCTGGCTGTACTGATCCACCAGGATTTCACCCTTGCGGCCGCGTTCGATGCCGAGGCCTTCAAGCCCAAGATCGTCGGCATTGGGGGCGCGACCGGTGGCATACATCACCTGATCAAACAGCGCCTCGTCGCCATTGGTGGCCTTGACGCGGATCTTGTCGCCCTCTCGGGCCATCTCGATCACATTGGTGCCCAGGTGCAGGTTGATGCCGGACTGGCACATTTCCTCGGAGACCAGACCGCGCGCCTCGTCATCAAAACCGCGCAGGATCTGTGCGCCGCGGTAGTATTGCGTGGTCTTCACACCCAGCCCGTTCATGATCCCGGCAAATTCGCAGGCAATATAGCCCCCGCCGACGATCAGGATGCTTTCGGGCAGTTTCTCAAGGTGGAAGATGTCGTTCGAGGTGATCGCCAGATCGCTGCCTGGGAACTCGGGCACGATGGGGCGGCCGCCGGTGGCGATCAGGATATGCTTGGCGCTCTTGCGGCTGCCGTCCGACAGTTCCACCGTATGGGCATCCACCAGTTTGGCACGCGCATCAAAGCTTTCGACACCGCTGTTCTTCAGCAGGTTCCGGTAGATACCTTCCAGCCGATCCAGCTCGGCTTCCAGCTTGCCCTTGAAGGCACCCCAGTCAAAGGCGCCCGGCTGGATGTCCCAGCCATAGGCCTGGGCATCCTCGACCATGCCGGAATATTCGCTGGCAAAGACCATCAGTTTCTTCGGCACGCAGCCCCGGATCACGCAGGTGCCGCCATAGCGGTCTTCCTCGGCCAGGGCGACCTTGGCACCACCCGCTGCCGCAACCCGCGCCGCGCGCACGCCGCCGGAGCCGCCGCCAATGACAAAGAGATCGTAATCAAAGCTCATGAAACTGCTGCCTTCTCAGTCCGCAAGGTCGGTGAACAGATTGTCGGTTTCGACAAAATCCAGCTTGTCCTGCTCCACCGTGCCTTCGTTTATGTCTCGTGTTTCAACCGTGCCATCGCCGTAGCCGATGATGACGGTGTCACAGATATCGATGAAGAGACCGTTTTCAACCACGCCCGGGATCTGGTTCAAGACCAACGCCAACTGGCGCGCATTGCCGATCCGCTTCAGATGCAGGTCCAGAATGTAATTGCCCTCATCGGTGACAAAGGGCGCATCGCCATTCATCCGCAGGGTCGCGCTTCGGCCCAGAACATCCATGGAAACAAGGGTTTCCTCGATCATGGCCTGTGTGGTCTGCCAGCCAAAGGGAATGATCTCCACCGGCAGGGGGAAGGCGCCCAGGGTTTCCACCTCCTTGCCCGCATCGGCGATAACAACCATTTGATCAGAGGCGGTGGCGACGATCTTCTCCTGCAAGAGCGCACCGCCGCCGCCCTTGATCAGGTTGAGGTCCTCGTCGAACTCATCGGCGCCATCGATGGTGAGATCCAGCCATTTGGCCTCGTCCAGCGAGATCACGGAGATCCCCACCTCGCGCGCCAGTTCCGCGGTGCGGCTCGAGGTCGGCACTGCAGTGAACCTCAGCCCCTGTTCGCGGACCATCTCGCCCAGGCATCGCACCAGCCAGGCGGCCGTCGAGCCGGTCCCCAGGCCGACGCGCATGCCATCCTCGACCATATCGGCCGCCCGCTTGGCGGCAACGAACTTGGCCTTGTCGATGGGAGAGAGGTCCCCGGTCATGTCATCGGCTCCGAACAAGAGGTTTGCAGGCCTTATAAGCAAAGCCGGGCGCAACTGCGAGGGACAATTGAAACCTCACAGTAGATCGCCGGTTCACCCCGCTTGCAGGTTGCGGATGACACGGGCCATCAGGACCAGGAACTGCTGGCGGTCCTTGGCGGTCAGCCCGGTCAGGGCCGTGTCGTTGACACCTGCCGCGGCCGCAATCGCGGCCTCCTGCAAGGCCTCTGCCTTGGCGGTGAGGCAGATCAGCTTTGAGCGTTTGTCGGTTTGAGAGGGGCGTTTTTCGATCAGCCCATCCCGCTCCATCCGGGCAAGCGTATTGGCCATGGTCGCCTGTTCCACCGACAGGGCCGCCGTCAGATCCGCCTGGGTCCGTTCATCCCCTTGCCACAGTTCCAGCAGAACCATGAATTGCGCAGGCGCAATCCCCAGGGGCGCGATCTGGCGGTGCAGCGTTGATGCAAACAGCCGCGCCATGTGATTGGCCAGGAAACCGGCCGAGCTTTGCTTGAAATCTGACATAGCGACAGAAAACACTTGAATAGCATGCTGTGCAACTCTATTTAAATAGCATACTATTTACATTCAGGAGCTCCCCATGAAGACTCGCATCCACGCCGCAGCCGGATCCATCGCCCTTGTGACCATCTCGGGCTTCTGGCTCTCCACGCTGATCTCAGAACTGTTTCTGAGCCAGGCCGCCATAACGACCGTGAAGACAGCCGTTCTATACGGAATGATCCTGCTGATCCCGGCCCTGGCCACGACCGGCGCCACCGGGGCCGCGCTTGGCAAGGGCATGAAACTGCCGCTGGTCCAGGCCAAGACGAGGCGCATGAAGCTCATCGCCATGAACGGCCTGGGGATCCTCCTGCCCAGCGCCATCTTTCTGGCGATGAAGGCACAGGCGGGGTCATTTGAAGGGCTGTTCTATGCCGTGCAGCTGCTGGAACTCTGCGCCGGAGCCCTCAACATCACGCTACTGGCGCTCAACATGCGGGACGGGATCGCCCTGTCGCGCCGCCGCAAGGCTGCCATGGCCCGCTAGACCGGTTCGGGATCACCAAGGCGTGTTTCCTATTGGAAACGCCGGAAACGGACACTACCCATATCGGGGAGACACTTAGAGTGACCCCATGACACCGATCTATCGCCTGCACTACGCCCCGGACAACGCCTCGCTGATCATCCGCCTGGCGCTGGAGGAGCTTGATCAACCTTTTGAAACGGTTCTGGTCGACCGCCGCGGTGGTGCATTGGACAGCCCCGGCTACCGGGCCCTGAACCCGCAGGGGCTGATCCCGGTGCTGGAAACCCCGGATGGCCCGATGTTTGAAACCGCAGCCATCCTGCTGTGGCTGGGAGATCGCCATGGCTCAGTGCTGCCCGATGCGACCAGCCGGGATCGGGCCTGGTGCCTCAAGTGGCTGTTCTTCCTCTCCAATACCCTGCATGCGGATCTGAGGATCCTGTTCTATCCAAAGAAATATATGGGGCCGGATCCCGCCCGGCAGGAGGATCTGCGCCAGGGGGTGACAGCGCGGCTTGTCACCCATCTTGCAACCATCGAAGCCGCCGCCGAGAACACGCCTTGGCTGGCCGGTGACAGGCCGTCGGCACTGGACCTGTACCTGGCCTGCATGATGCGCTGGATGGCGCTGTATCCTGAAGGGCGCGACCGCAGCTGGTTCGATCTGGACGCAACTCCCCGGCTCAAGGACATGCTCACGCGTCTGGAGCAACGCCCCTCTGTTGCTCTCGCACAAGCCGCAGAAGGGTTGGGGGATACGCCCTTCACCCAACCTGTGTATGCAAACCCTCCCGAAGGATCGGCCACCTGAATGTTCCTCTCCGTATTTGATATGTTCAAAGTGGGCATCGGCCCGTCGTCCTCTCATACCATGGGGCCGATGGTGGCCGCGGCGCGGTTTCTCGACATGATGCGTGCCGCCCCCTTCGCTTTTCATGGGCTGCGCGCGTCGCTGCATGGCTCGCTCGCCTTTACCGGGGTGGGCCACGCGACCGACCGCGCCACCATCCTGGGCCTCGCCGGGTTCACGCCCGACAGCTATGACGACGACAAGGCCAAAGCTGCCCTGACCGCCATAGAAGAGACAAAGACCATCGCACCCGAGGGGCTGGGGCAGCTGCAGTTTGACCCCAAGGCGGACCTGATCTTCGACTATGATCACGCCCTGCCCGGCCATGCCAACGGCATGATCCTGATGGGCACCGATGCACAGGGCGACGTGATCCTGCAGCAGGTCTTCTACTCGGTCGGCGGCGGCTTCGTGCTGACCGAAGAGGAGCTGGCCGCAGGCAAGGCCACCGATGAGGGCGCCCCGGTCCCCTACCCGTTCAAATCCGCCGCCGAAATGCTGGAGATGTCCAGGACAAGCGGCAAGAGCGTCGCCGCCATGAAACGCGCCAACGAGATCTCGCGCTCCAGCGCGATCGACCTGACCAACGGCACCGCGCGGATCTGGCAGGTGATGAACGACTGTATCGACCGCGGTCTGGACCGGGACGGCCTTCTGCCCGGTGGCCTCAGCATCCGCCGCCGCGCCAAGGGTATCCATCAGGCGCTCCTGGCCGAACGCGGCATGAATCTCTCGGCACCGCATACGATCAACGACTGGATCAGCGTCTACGCCATGGCCGTGAACGAGGAAAACGCCGCCGGTGGTCAAGTGGTGACCGCCCCCACAAACGGCGCGGCAGGCGTTCTGCCGGCAGTGCTGCGCTACTATCTGGATCACGTCCCCGGCGCGACCGAGCGCAATATCGAGGATTTCCTGCTCACCGCCGCCGCGATTGGCGGGCTGGTGAAGTTCAACGCCTCCATTTCAGGCGCCGAAGCAGGCTGCCAGGCCGAGGTCGGCTCTGCCGCCGCCATGGCTGCGGCAGGCCTTTGCGCCATTCTGGGTGGCAGCCCGGAGCAGGTGGAAAACGCCGCTGAAATCGCGCTGGAGCATCACCTTGGCATGACCTGCGATCCGGTCAAGGGCCTGGTGCAGGTGCCTTGTATCGAGCGCAATGGATTGGGCGCGATCAAGGCGGTCTCGGCGGCCTCGCTGGCCCTGCGTGGCGACGGGCAGCATTTCGTGCCGCTGGATGCCTGCATCGAGACCATGCGCCAGACCGGCGCCGATATGAATGAGAAGTACAAGGAAACCTCGCTCGGGGGGCTTGCGGTCAACGTGCCCAATTGTTGAGCGACAGGCATTCCTGACCTTGTCCTTGTCTTGGCGCGCGCCTAGCGTGCCCGCATGACTGAAGATCGCCCCCTCCTTGGCATTGTCCTGATGCTTGGTTTCTGCGTCCTCGCGCCCTTGGGCGATGCGGTGGCGAAGCTGCTGGGTGGGCATATGCCGCTGGGAATGCTGATCTTTGTCCGGTTTGCCGCCCAAGTCATCCTGCTGGTGCCCCTGGTCTGGGGCGGGCAGCGCCTGTGGCGGATGAAGGGCCGCGTGTTGCGGCTGACCTTTCTGCGCACGCTTTTACATATCGGCGGCATCGGTGCGATGTTCACCGCGCTCAAACACCTGCCTCTGGCGGATGCGGTGGCGATTGCCTTTGTGATGCCCTTCATCATGTTGCTGATCGGCAAATTCATCCTCGACGAAGAGGTCGGTGCCCGGCGGATCATTGCCTGTATCGTCGGTTTTGGCGGCACCCTCCTGGTGATCCAACCGAGTTTCGCCGCGGTTGGCCTGCACGCACTCTGGCCCCTCGCCGTTGCGGTGATCTTTGCCTTCTTCATGATGGTGACCCGGCAGATCGCCAAGGAAACCGATCCGATCGGCCTGCAGGCGGTGTCTGGCGCCATGGCCTGTGCCCTGCTGGCGCCACTGCTGCTGATCGGCGATGCCTTTGATATCGAGGGGCTGGAGATCGTCGCGCCGGACCTGTGGATCAGCTTTCTGATGGCCAGCATCGGGGTGCTTGGCACCGGCGCGCATCTGTTGATGACCTGGAGCCTGCGCTACGCCCCCGCCGCCACGCTGGCCCCGATGCAATACCTGGAGATCCCGGTTGCCACCCTGTTCGGCTGGCTGATCTTCTCCGAATTCCCCAACAGCATGGCCGCCGCCGGGATCGTCATCACGGTGGCCGCCGGGCTATATGTGATCCTGCGTGAACAGGCCGTGGCCCGCCGGGCCGCAAAAGACGCTATGCCGCAATCGCCCGCATGAGCGGCGCAAGATAGCGCCGTGGCACGATGCCCAGCAGACCGGGCCCATCCGGTTCCAGCCAGATCGCGCCCTCGGCCCGGTTCGACGTGCCGATCCGGCTGGTCGGGCACATCTTCAGGCCTTCGATGGGCCAGACCAGCCCGCCCGAACGCCCGGTCACCGGTTGCATCGGAAACAATGAGACGACCTCTCCCGGCTGCATCGGCAGGTCGATGCGCCGGGTCAGGTGAAACACCAGCTCATTGGCGCCAATCAGGATGCAGGGGCTTCGCCCCGGCTGGATCAGCGTGTGGAAGGCCGCCAGCTGGTGATCGACCCGCGCGCCCAGAAAGCCCGCGCCCAGCACCACCGGCGCCCGGATCGAGCGCAGCGCCTTGTCGAAATCGGTGGTGTCCTGTTCGGGCAGATGAAAGAGAACCTCCGGCGGCAGCCCCCGGTGCACAGGTTCTGGCAGCGAATCGAAATCCCCGATCACCGCCTGTGGCACATAGCCCTGCTCCAACGCCTGTGCCGCGCCGCTGTCGGCCGCCACCAGCACCGGCGCCAGGGCCAGAGCCTCCTGCAGATCCCGTTTTTCCAGATGGCCACCGCCGACCAATGTCACCGGCCCGGCCTCGTCAACAATCAGCTTCTTCATGCGGGGATTTCTCGCAGATCTGGAAACAGGTCACAATCTAAACACAAAATGATACGATCAATTGCACGGATTCGCGCAGAATTTGTCGTTGCTGCTCCATAGTGTGAACGGCGACGACTTAGGTGAGGACGAGCTGCCCATGGTACAAAATAACAAAGTTTTGACCGTTTCCTACGGGACCTTCTCCTGCACGCTAGAAGGGTTCGAGGATTCCTTCGACACCATGAAGGCAATTGCCGAGTATTTTCGGGATCTTGCCGCAGACGACCGATACTTTGGCGCGGAACCGCCGCAGCCCGATGCGGATATGCTCGCCCGGATCGCCCAGCGCGAAATCGCCCGCCAGGTCGAGGCCCGCACCAGCGACACCGGCATCCACCTGCGCGCCGCCACCTCGACACCGCTGCCCCCTGTACCAGCAGATGACCTACCAGCAGATGATGCGGGTTTGAGCGACGCAGACGTATCGTCAGAGGCAGAGCCCGCCACACCCGAAGCAGTAACGCCCGAAGCAGCCACCCCCGAGGAGGAGCTGCAGGCGCCCCGCCCCGATGCGCCCACCCCCGATCCCAGCAAGATCGCGGCCATCTCAGCCGCCGTTGCCGCCCATGCTGCCGAGGCTCAAGCTGTAGAGACGCAAGACGAAGCCGAAGCGGCAGAAACTGATGACACGGATGCAGCTACCGCTCAGGACGCTGAAGAGCGAGAGCTGCAGGAAACCGAAGCGGAACCGGTTACACCGGCGGCACACAAACCCTCGGATAGCGAAAGCATCGCCGCCAAGCTGCGCCGCATCCGGGCCGTGGTCGCCAAGTCGCCGGAACCGGAAGAGGATTTCTCCGAGGACGAGCACGCCGACAGCATCCTGCCCGATAGCGCAGCGCCGGAAGCCTCTGTGGATACCAGCGCAGAGCCTGCCGAAGCCCCGGACCCGGCAGAGGAACAGATCGCAGAGGCTGAGACCCCGCCTGAAGCGGCAAGTGCGACCCACGAGGATGACGAGATCAGCCGCGTCCTGTCGCAGCTCAGCGCGGAAAAAGCCGAAGCGACCGCTGCCGAAGCCAAAGCCGAGGCCCCCGAACCGCCAGCCGAGCAAAGCGCTGCCGAGCCAGAAAAGACGGCCCCGCGCCGCCGCGCACGCATTGTCAAAGTCAAACGCGCCGACTTGGAGCAAGCGGTTGCCTCGGGCGCGCTGGAAGAGGCGTCAAAACCCGCCGAGCCGGAATTCGAAAGCTCGCTTTCGGACGAGGATGAAGATGACCTGATGCGCGAACTGGCAGCGGTCGAGGCCGATCTGCTGGCAGCCTCCTCGGAACCGGAGGCCGAAACGCCCGCTGCAGACCAGGAAACGGCAAACCAGGAAGCCGCGTCCGGTGAAGAGATTGAAGACACCAAGGTCGAGGCAGTACAGACACCGTCCGACAGTGGCCGCCCGGAGCGCCCCGCGCCCGATCTCGCCGACCGCGATGTTTCACGTCTGATGGCCGCAGCCGATGAAAAACTCGGCGCGCCCGAAACCGCCTCTTCGCGGGAAACCTACAATCAGCTGCGCGCCGCCGTTGCCGCGGCACAGGCAGATGGATCCGCAGGCGCCGCTGGCGATGGCGAAGACAGCAAGGCCGCCTATCGCAAGGATCTGGCCGATGTGGTGAAACCTCGGCGCCCCCGCGTCCGCGGCGACAGGGAGGCGCGCAAGCCCGTATCCACCGGACGCCCGGCGCCGCTGAAACTGGTCGCCGAACAACGGATCGATCCCATGCCCGCAGCCCAGGAGAGCGCAGCCCCAAAGGCCCCGGTGCGCCCGCGCCGGATCTCTGTACTGTCGCAGGACAAGCGTTCAGCCGAAGAGGCACAGGCGGGATTTGCGGCCTATGTTCGCGACTGCGGCGCCGTGGAGCTTCCAGACCTTCTGGAGGCCGCCGCCGCCTATATGAGTTTTGTGGAAGGGCGCGATTTCTTCTCTCGCCCGCAATTGATGAACGCGGTTCGCCGCACCGGAGCCGCCGAGTTCAACCGCGAGGACGGGCTGCGCTCCTTCGGCCAGTTGCTGCGCGAGGGCAAGATCGAGCGTTCCGAGAACGGCCATTTTGTCGCCACCGAGGACATCGGCTTTCGCCCCGCCAAACGTGCGGCGGGCTAAGCGGGCCGAACCGTCCCTCCCAAGAACGTAAAAAGGCGGACCCTCAGTGGTCCGCCTTTTCTATGTCATGACTGGTGCCTGCCCTATTGCTGCGGCGGAGTGTCCTCAGCGTCCGGATCGGCTTGGCCGACGCCCCGGAAGACGAACTTGAACGGCAGCACCCAGAGAATGCCAAGGGCCACATAGACCACCAGTTCCAGCCACAGCGGCGGGCGCCCCAGCAGGTTCAGGATGGTCACCGCCACCACAATATAGAGCGGCATGCCCACCAGCAGCAGCACCAGCGACCAGCGGCGGCGCGCCTTGTAGCTGAGACCGGGCTTATCCGCCATCAGTCCGCAAACGGGTCGGTCACCAGAATGGTGTCGTCCCGCTCCGGGCTGGTGGACAGAAGTGCCACCGGGCATTCGATCAGCTCTTCCACGCGCTTGACGTATTTGATCGCATTGGCCGGAAGATCGTTCCAGCTGCGCGCGCCTTCGGTGGATTCGGACCAGCCGGGCATTTCCTCGTAGATCGGTGTGCAGCGCGCCTGCTGATCGGCGGCGGTGGGCAGGTAATCCAGGCGTTCGCCGTCCAGATCATAGCCGACGCAGATCTTCAGGGTCTCGAACCCGTCCAGAACATCCAGCTTGGTCAGCGAAATGCCGTTGATACCCGAGGTGGCACAGGTCTGGCGCACCAGGCAGGCATCGAACCAGCCACAGCGGCGCTGACGGCCAGTGGTGGTGCCAAACTCGTGGCCACGCTCACCCAGACGGGCGCCATCCGCATCAGGCTTGCCATCCGGACCAAGCAGTTCGGTCGGGAACGGACCTTCGCCGACGCGGGTGGTATAGGCTTTGACGATGCCCAGCACGTAGTCGATGGAGTTGGGACCGATGCCCACACCCGTCGCCGCCTGCCCCGCAATCACATTGGAGGAGGTGACAAAGGGATAGGTGCCGAAATCGATGTCCAGGAGCGCGCCCTGGGCGCCTTCAAACAGGATCCGCTTCCCGGCTTTGCGTTTCTCGTTCATCACCTTCCAGACCGGCGCCGCATAGGGCAGGATCTGAGGTGCGATCTCTTTCAGCTGCGCGATCAGCGCATCGCGGTCGATCGGCTCGACGCCCAGCCCCTTGCGCAGCGGATCATGGTGCTGCAAGGCGCGATCCACGCGGGCCTCCAAAGTGGCCGCGTCGGCCAGATCGGCAACGCGCACGGCGCGGCGGCCGACCTTGTCCTCATATGCCGGGCCAATGCCGCGACCGGTGGTGCCGATCTTGGTGCCCTTGCTGGCGGCCTCTTCGCGGGCGCGGTCCAATTCACCGTGCAGCGGCAGGATCAGCGGGGTGTTTTCCGCGATCATCAGGGTCTCGGGCGTGATATCGACGCCTTGCGCACGCACGGTCTCGATCTCCTTGACCAGGTGCCAGGGGTCCAGCACCACGCCATTGCCGATCACCGAGAGCTTGCCGCCGCGCACAACGCCGGAGGGCAGCGCGTGCAGCTTATAGACCTTGCTGTCGATCACCAGCGTATGGCCGGCGTTATGGCCGCCCTGGAAGCGCGCGATCACATCGGCGCGCTCGCTCAGCCAGTCCACGATCTTGCCTTTTCCTTCGTCACCCCACTGGGCGCCGACTACGACGACATTGGCCATATCAGGTCCTTTACAGCTGTCTCGTTCAAACCCGGGCCGGTATAGCCGCGCTGCAGGTCCAGTGAAACCGGAAATTCACCGCTGAGGACCATCGCCCCGGCGTTTCTTGCCTGTTAGCCCTCTGCCAGGCGCACCGGAGCACCATGCGGCGTGTCGAGATAGGCCTTTTCCCATCCGTTTCGCGTGGTCTCGACCTCTTGCGGGGCGGCAATGCCCTCTTGCGCCAGAATCGCTTCCAGCGTTTCGAGCCATGCGGCGAAATAGTCTTCGCCGCCATTCAGTTCTTTCGACAGGCCATGGCGAGCCAGGGTGGCCGCAAAGCGTTCGACCCATTGCCCCCAGGTGAAGCGACCGGTTTCGTTCAGATGCACGGTCAGGGCAAAGACCTGGGCATGCCAGGGCTGTTCGAAGGCCGGTTCCGGCGCGGTATGGGGGGTGCAATCAGCCATGGCGACACATCAGACCGGGTCCAGATAGCTTTGCCAGAGGTCCAGAACCACCTCGTCTTCCGGGTGTTCCGGGTGACTCCAGAGTTCGCCCGCCGGGAAGGCCACCGCATAAAGCGGCTCTGGCGCCTCTCCCAGCCCATGCGCGGAGCTGTCGGGCAGAACATGGGTCCCATGCAGGCGCAGGATCCGCCCCTGCGCCCCGGTCGCATAAGTGGGCAGCCGGGTATGGCCGCCATTCACCAGCCGGTTGCCGCCGGGGTGGCGCGTGCGCACGGTCTGGCCTTCGACAAACGCAGGCGATGGCCCGCCCTCCCGCGTGGCCGGGCCTCCCCGGGCAAGAACACCGGCCACCGCATCGGCATGCAGGCATTTTTCGGCCAGGGGATGCGGCGCATCGCTGCCCTGCCCAGCCAGATCGTCCTCGCTCAGCACACCCTTCTGCACCAGCAGATCCGCAAGCGCGGCGAGCCAGATCTCGTAGTAGGTGAAACGGGTGTAATCCTGTGGCGACAGCTTTTCGCGCGCATGGCGGGAGGTGTCGAGGTTCCACTGCCCCAGGGCACCGCAGGCCAGCGTCACCGCCAGGGCACGCCCGTGCCACTCGGCGGCAAAGACCGGCGCCTTTGGGGTATCGGGCCGCACCGGCCCGTCGCCGAATCGCCCGCCCATGTCATGCAATCGACTCATGGCGCCTCGGGAGGGGATTTGGGCAGGCCGGTCCCCACCATGCTGTCGCGGGTGACCAGCTCGGCCAGTTGATCCTCGCTGAGCCCTTCGCTGCCTTCGGGACGCATCGGCAGCACCAGGTAGCGCACCTCTGCGGTGGAATCCCAGACCCGCACGCGGGTGCCTTCGGGCAGGATGACGCCAAAATCCAGGAGAACCGCGCGCGGCTCTCGCACCGCGCGGGCGCGGTAGGCATCGGATTTGTACCAGCCGGGCGGGATCCCGAGCAGCGGCCATGGATAGCAACTGCACAGGGTACAGACGACCATATTGTGCTGCTCGGGCGTGTTTTCCACCACGACCATATGTTCGCCCTGCCGCCCATAATAGCCAAGCTCGGCCAGCACCGGGTCGGCATCCGCCAGAAGCGCCGCCTTGAAGGCCGGATCACTCCAGGCGCGAGCAACGACACGGGCGCCATTCTGCGGCCCGATCTTGTTCTGGTAGGTGTCGATGATCTCATCCAGCGCCGCCGGATCGATCAGCCCCTTGCGGGTCAGAATCGTTTCCAGCGCCTTCACGCGCAGGGCGGGATCGGGCGGACACAGGGCGTGTGGGTGATCGGAATGATCATGTGGCATGAAGAAAGAGTGCCCCCGCGATACATCGCCTGTCCAGTCACATTCTGCTCTATGTCGCTTACGGGGCAGAATTTCCCCGCAACGGCAGCGCCCTGTTTCACCTCCCCCGGGCAATGAGTTTCCGCCCCGGGCAACTCCGCCCTTGCCCCTGTCGGTATTCTTGCCTATTTACCGCCCGATACTGAGCCAACCGCTGCAGGGACCCATGGAAAACGTTGTTCTGATCATCCATCTTCTTCTGGCCCTCGGCCTGATTGCCGTGGTGCTGCTGCAGCGTTCCGAAGGCGGCGGTCTTGGCATGGGCGGCGGTGGCGGCGGTGGCGCAATGACCGGACGCGCCGCAGCAACGGCGCTCAGCAAGGTGACCTGGATCCTGGCCATTGCCTTCATCATCACCTCGATCACCCTGACCGTGCTCGCCGCACAGAAATCGGCAGGCTCTTCGGTCACGGACCGGATCACCGCCCCCGCTGGCAATGAGACGGATGTGCAGACACCGGCCGCGCCCCTGGGCAGCGAACTTTTGCCGCCGGCAGAGGGTGACAATGCCCCGCTGGTGCCGAGCGCCGACTAAGCGACGACACGTAAAGCGACTACACCTAGAACACAGAAAAGGAGCCGTAACAGCATCTTGCGGTTCCCTTGCGCCTTTTGGCCGAATCCTTTATACGTAAAGTCCCGTGGTGCTGCGGTTTTCACAAGCCGCCGGGCAGCTGAAATCTGACTTCTCACGGGAGCAGCCGAACACTCATGGCGCGATTTATCTTCATCACTGGCGGCGTTGTTTCTTCGCTTGGCAAGGGGCTGGCATCGGCGGCCCTGGGGGCATTGTTGCAGGCACGCGGATACTCCGTAAGGCTGCGCAAGCTGGACCCTTATCTGAACGTCGATCCGGGCACGATGAGCCCCTTTGAACACGGCGAGGTCTTCGTCACCGACGATGGCGCCGAGACCGACCTGGACCTGGGCCACTACGAACGTTTCACCGGCGTGGCCGCCCGCAAGACCGACTCGGTCTCCTCGGGGCGGATCTACTCCAACGTGCTGGAGAAGGAACGCCGGGGCGACTACCTTGGCAAGACCATCCAGGTGATCCCGCACGTCACCAATGAGATCAAGGACTTCATCTCCATCGGCGAGGATGAGGTCGACTTCATGCTCTGCGAGATCGGCGGCACCGTGGGTGACATCGAAGGCCTGCCCTTCTTTGAAGCGATCCGCCAGTTCAGCCAGGACAAGCCGCGCGGTCAGTGTATCTTCATGCACCTGACGCTGCTGCCCTACATCAAGGCCTCCGGCGAGCTGAAGACCAAGCCGACCCAGCACTCGGTGAAGGAGCTGCGCTCCATCGGTCTCGCACCGGACATCCTGGTCTGCCGTTCCGAAGGACCGATCCCGCAGAAGGAACGCGAGAAGCTGGCCCTGTTCTGCAACGTGCGCCCCGACAGCGTGATCGCCGCGCAGGATCTGAAATCCATCTACGAGGCGCCGCTGGCCTATCACCGCGAAGGCATGGACCAGGCGGTTCTGGATGCTTTTGGCATCGCGCCCGCTCCCAAACCCAACCTCAGCCGCTGGGACGATGTGGCCGACCGCATCTACAACCCCGAAGGCGAAGTGAAGGTCGCCATCGTCGGCAAATACACCCAGCTGGAAGACGCCTATAAATCCATCGCCGAGGCGCTGACCCATGGCGGCATGGCCAACCGGGTCAAGGTCAAGATCGAATGGGTCGATGCGGAACTGTTCGACCGCGAAGACGCCACCCCGCATCTGCAGGGCTTCCACGCGATCCTGGTGCCCGGCGGATTTGGCGAACGCGGCACCGAGGGCAAGATCAAGGCGGCGCAATATGCGCGCGAACACAAGGTGCCCTATCTGGGCATCTGCCTCGGCATGCAGATGGCGGTGATCGAGGCCGCCCGCAACGTGGCCGGTATCGCCGAAGCAGGGTCCGAGGAATTCGACCATGAGGCGGGCGAGAAACGCTTCGAACCCGTGGTCTACCACCTGAAGGAATGGGTGCAGGGCAACCACAAGGTGCAGCGCAAGGCCGATGACGACAAGGGCGGCACCATGCGTCTGGGCGCCTATGATGCGACGCTCACCGAAGGCTCCAAGGTGGCCGCGGTCTACGGCAGCACCCATATCGAGGAACGCCACCGCCACCGCTATGAGGTGGATACCAAGTACAAGGATCAGCTGGAGGCCTGCGGGCTGAAATTCTCCGGCATGTCCCCGGACGGGCGCCTGCCGGAAATCGTCGAATGGAGCGATCACCCCTGGTTCATCGGCGTGCAGTTCCACCCCGAACTGAAGTCCAAACCCTTTGCGCCGCACCCCCTGTTCAAGGACTTCGTGCGCGCCGCCAAGGAAACCTCGCGCCTGGTGTAACCCCTCTGATCCCGCAGATTGAAACGGCAGGCCATCGCGCCTGCCGTTTTGCTATTCGGCAACACGGGCGAAATCCCCACGCTTGTTAGCGCAACCGGTCGTGGCGCCAGTTGTTTCTGCACACGGGCACGGTATAGACGGTTTGAAATAGTCCAACAGTATTCGTGGAGACCCCAACTCATGACGCAAGAGACGTCCACCAAGCAGGAACAGTTTGACCGTATTGCAAATGGCAAGGGCTTCATTGCGGCTCTGGATCAGTCGGGTGGCTCCACGCCCAAGGCACTGACGCTTTATGGCGTGATGGAAGATGCCTATTCCAACGACGACGAGATGTTCGACGAAATCCAGAAGATGCGCGCCCGCATCATCACCGCACCGGATTTCAACAGCGACAAGATCCTTGGTGCGATCCTGTTTGAAAAGACCATGGACAATGCCATCGACGGCATCCAGGTGCCCCAGTACCTGTGGGAGAAATGCGGTGTAGTGCCCTTCCTGAAGGTGGACAAGGGTCTGGCCGATGAACAGGACGGCGCCCAGATGATGAAACCGATGCCGGATCTGGATGCCCTTCTCGCACGCGCCGTGCAGGCGGGTATCTTCGGGACCAAGATGCGCTCGGTCGTGAAAGAGGCCAATGTAGCCGGCATCCGGAATGTCGTGGCGCAACAGTTCGAAGTGGGCAAGCAGATCGCCGCGGCCGGTCTGGTGCCGATCATCGAACCCGAGGTGGACATTCACTCCGCCACCAAAGCCGAGGCAGAGGCCATCCTGAAAACCGAACTCAAAGCCGCCCTGGATGCCCTGCCCTCCGGCACCAAGGTTGCCCTGAAACTCACCATCCCCACCGAACCCGGTCTCTACGACGAGCTGGCCGATCATCCGGAAGTCGTGCGCGTGGTGGCTCTGTCGGGCGGCTACAGCACCGATGATGCTTGCGCCAAGCTCTCGCAAAACACCAAGATGATCGCCTCCTTCAGCCGCGCGCTGACCGAGGGGCTGAATGCCTCCATGAGCGATGCGGAGTATAACGCAGCCCTGGGTGCCAATATCGCAAAGATCTACGACGCTTCGCTGTAAAGCCGTTTTACGTCACATCTTTGGGCCGTGCCTTTCACCGGGCGCGGCCTTTTCCTTTTGTCCCGGTGGATCTCTGCCTATATTGCCTGTGACATTCATTGGCACGCGCATTTCAGGCAGGGAATATCATGGCACAGGGTGACGACGACAAGATCGATGGCCGCTTGCATGGCGAACAGTTCGAGCCGGACGGGGAAGACAGCCTGCCGATGCGCCTGGTCTATATGGTGATGATCTGGGTGATGATCCAATTCGCCCAGACCGTTCTGGGCGTTGTCACTGTTCTGCAATTCCTCGTCATGGCCCTGAACAACAAGCATCCCAATGAACGTATCGCCGATTTTGGCACCGATCTTGGCATCTGGATGGCCAAGGCCGCGCGATACCAGACCGCCGCCAGCAATGTGAAACCCTGGCCCTGGACTGATCTGGACTGATCTGGACTGACCGATCTGGACTGATCTGGACTGACCGATCTGGACTGACCCGCCTCAGCGAAAGAGAAAGATCACCAGCACCAGGACGATCACCAAGATCACCCCTCGGATCGCCAGGGAAATCCGGCGGCGCAGGGAACTGTGTTTCAGGAATTCAGCCATAGTCGAACCTTTCCGACAGGATGCGATCAGAGGCGCCCCCCCGCGCAATCAGGTGATCCTCCACCGCATCCATCATCGCAGGCGGACCGCAAAGGACAAACAGCCAGCTGCGGATCTCCTCTTCTGTGAAACAGCGATCCAGCAGATCCCCGTCAACCATTCCATGCTCTCCCGCCCAGCCTTTGGGCGGTTCGGACAGCACCAGAACCGTGTCCTCGGCCGCCAGTTCCTCGCGGAAGACGATCTGCTCCTCGGCCCGGTTGCCGTAAATGATCCGCAGCTTGCGCGGATCCCCGGTCAGCCGCAACTGGCGCAGGATACCGAGCATGGGCGCAATGCCAACTCCGCCCGCGATCAGGGCGATGCCCGGCTCATCCCGGCCCTCTACCGTGAGGCTGCCATAGGGCGCATCGAGATAGGCACGGGTTCCCGGCGCCACCTGATCCAGCGCCCCGGTGAAATCGCCAAGCTCCTTGATCACGAAGGAGACATCAGCTCCGGCATCCGGCGCAGAACTGATCGAAAACGGGTTTTCGTGCAGGGAATAGGCCGAATGGCCGATATTGAGCCAGGCGAACTGCCCCGCCTTGTAGTCAAGCCCCGCGTGCCCTTCGGGCGTGACTGTCACGCTCCATTGGCGGGGGGTGAGACGCTTGATCTCCGTCACCCGCCAGGGGCGTGCGCGGGCTGGCTCGATCAGATAGACCCAGATCAGCGAACCGATGGCAGCGGCCACCATCGCCGCCCAGAGCCAGACCATTTCGGCTTCGGCACTGTAGCGCCCGGCACTCAGCGCGTGATGCAACAAAGCGCCCGCGATCAGAACCGCGCCGATCCCGTGCATCAGGCGCCAGGTCTCGTACTTGTAGTCCAGATCGCTGCGATAGACCGCAAGCGCCACCAGCGCGGGCAGCAGGACAAAGGCCAGGATCCCCCCGGCCATGGCGGTCAGATCGGTGCTGACGGTGAGCACCCGCGTGGGATCCCAGGGTCGCGGGCCTCCGACCGCACTTCCGCCGTAGAAGAACGGATGCAGCAGGGCAAACAGCAGCGCCGCCCGCGCCATGACCTGATGAAACCGCATGGTCACATCCATGCCGATCCCCGAGGACACCCGCCGGAACCGGCCCGACAGGACGAACTCCACCAGGATCATGGAGAAGGCCAACATGCCAAGCCCGCTGCCCAGCTCTGCCCAGAACGGTCGCGGCGGTCCGCCAAAGATCCAGGAAACGCCCAGGGGAAGCGTGACCACAAGCACGTATAGCAACAAGAGGGCAAATGATGTCATGGAATCCTTCCTGCGCGCATGAGCGGCCCTGGTCCTTGATCCTGCTCAACTGTGGCATCGGCCTTCTTCCCAGTGGCCCGGTCCGGTGCCTGCCACAGCCCCGCGGTCTGTTGCAGTATCTCGTCGGCACGGGCGGGCACCAACCTGTAGAACACCCAGTTCTTGATCTTCTTGCTGGTCACCAGGCCCGCCTCTTGCAACAGGCGCATGTGATTGGTCACCGTCGGCTGCCGCAAGCCGATCTTTTCTGTGATGAAGCCGACGCAGACCCCATCCTTCACCAGATCCCCATCCTGCTGCGGCGGGAAGTGGCATTCAGGATCGCTCAGCCAATGCAGGATCTGCAGCCGGTTTTCATTTGCCAACGCCTTGAGCGGCGCGGCGATTGACAGAAGATTGGCAGGTGTATAGTCAATCATCTATATAGACACCTCACTATGCAGGCATTCATGCCACAGCTACCCCCCTTGTACAACTTCATCCACTGCGATGTCTTCGCCGCCCGTCCCTATGCTGGCAACAGTCTTTCGGTGTTTCCAGACAGCAAAGGCCTGAGACCTGCGCAGATGCTGACCATGACCCAAGAGCTGCGCCACTTCGAATCGATCTTTCTGGATGAGCACGAAGGACATATCAAAGCGCGGGTCTTTGACCTCGTTGAGGAATTGCCCTTTGCCGGCCATCCGATCATCGGCGCCGCCTGTAGCCTGCACCGTGCCAGCGGCGCGCAAGGGACGAAAGAGTGGCGTTTTACTCTGCGCGGGGACCGCAGGGTGCGCATCACCACGACGGCCCGTGCCGGGCGGTATTTCGGCACGCTCGACCAGGGGCGGCCCTGTTTCCTTGCCACCGTGCCCGACAGCCGCCGCGCGGAGTTCGCCCGCGCTTTCAACCTGGCCCCGTCAGACCTGGCGGATCTGCCGCTGGAGGTCATCTCCACCGGATTGAAATACCTCGTGATCCCTGTGAAGGGCGGGTTGGAGCAGGCCCGGATCACCATTCCCGATCTTGAAACACGGCTTCACATACTCGGCGCCGAATTCGCCTATCTCTTTGATGTCACGCGCCTTGAGGGGCGCCACTGGAACAATGACGGGGTGATGGAGGATGTGGCCACCGGCAGCGCCGCCGGGGTCATCGGCGCCTATGCGCTGAAACATGGGCTGGTGCCTGCAGGTCGCAGCTTCTCCCTGCAGCAGGGGCACTTCATGGATCGGCCCAGCGAGCTGCGGGTGACCCCCTACGGAAGTGCAGCGGAGATCACCCGTGTCACCGTCACCGGAGAAGTCTCTTTCGTCGGAAGCGGCGCACTGGTGGCGCCACGACCTGTCAGCAGTTGAACCGATCTGCCGGTTTGGCCTAGGTGTGCAGGACCAGACCGCCGGTCAGGCGATCTGGCCCAAACGGATCGAATGACGCCGTCTCAATCCTTGAACTGAGGCGCGCGCTTCTGCATCTGGGCGGCGATGGCCTCCATCTGGTTGGGCCTGCCGATCAGGCCAACCTGCTCGCGGCTTTCCTGCATCAGCACGGTGGCACGATCCGATGACTCGGCCACTTCGATCAGCCGCTTGGCCGCGCGGATGCCTTCGGGATTCTTGCCTGCGATCTCTGCCGCAAGGGCCTGCGCCCGCGCCAGGGGATCCTCGGTCACTTCAGTCACCAATCCCCAGTCCAGCGCCTGCGGCGCCTCGAAGATTTCAGCCGTATAGGTCAGGCGGCGCAGCACATCGGAGCGCAGGAGGCGCGGCAGCAACGCCATGCCACCCATGTCGGGAACGATGCCCCATTTCATCTCCATCACGGAAAACCGCGCATCCGGTGCCGCAATTCGGATATCGGCGCCCAGCGCCAGTTGCAGCCCCCCCCCGAAACAGACACCGTTGACCGCCGCGATCACCGGCACAGGGACGCGGCGCCAGGCCATGGCGACCTCTTGTACCTCGTTGGCATCCTCATGGCTGCGGGTCATCAGCCACTCTTCGGGGTCCATCTGCCCCATCTTGGCAAAGCTCATCAGGTCGAGACCGGCGCAAAAGCCCTTGCCCTCTCCCGTCAGCACAACCGCGCGCGCCTTGGAGGCGGCAACCTCCTGTCCGGCCGCGACGATCCCCTTGATCATCTCGTCATCCAGCGCGTTCATCTTGTCCCCGCGCGTCAGCGTCACATGGGCGATGTGATCCTTATACTCGACGGATACCCGTGCCATCTGCAGCTCCTCCTGAAATCCCGTTTGCGCCAGACTGCCCCGGAACGCCCCGGTGATCCAGACTAACGCCGGGGCAGATTGGCCTAGCGCCGGATGGGCGGCATATAGGCGCGTGGCAGCCGGGCAAAGCCGTCACTGTCCAGCGTCATCACATAGAGCTGGTCGCCGACGAGGCGCGCGCCCGTGGTGATGCCGAGCCCCCCGGCCGGATCCTGCAACGTGCGCAGGATGTTTCCATCCTGATCGAACTGCATGACCATGCCGCGATGGATCGGCGCCGGACGCACCTTTGGACCCAGCCGCCACAGCACCTTGCGTAGGAAGGGATAGGGCATCAGCACCTCGGACGGCACGCGTGGGCTGGCGAAGGCCAGCCAGAAGGTGCCATCGCCCTGCGCCTCCAGGTTATCCGGATAGCCCGGCAGGTTACCCAGGAACAGCTCCTGCTTGCCAGCCTCCGGCCCTTTGAGCCACAGGCGATGCACCCGCGCACGCCCCGTTTCATTGATCAGCAGGAAATCCTCGTCCTGCGACAGGGCCACCCCATTGGTATAGACAAAGCCGGTGGCGATCTTCTCGACCTTGCCATCCGGCGTTCGCCGCGCCACATAGCCGGTACCGGACTGCTCCCAGATTGTCAGCACCGAGGTGGGCTTGGTGCCGCCCATGGTTTCGGGATCGAACCGGTCCGAGGAGTTGGAGAAATAGATGGTGCCATCGCGCGCCACATCCAGCTGGTTGGCATAGATCACCGGCCCGCCATCTATTTCGCTCACCAGGGTTTCCAATGTCCCCGGCCCATTCCAGCGCAGGATCCCGCGGAAACTGTCGGCAATATAAAGCGCGCCATCCGGTCCCGCCTTCAACCCCAGTGGCCGCCCGCCCAGCGCCTCTACCCGTTCCGGCACCTCGCCCTCGATACGATAGAGAGTGCCCGCCAGATCCGTGGTGTAAACCGTCCCATCCGGCATCACCGCCAGATCCTCGGGGCCGATGGCCCCATCGGGCAGCACCACCTTCTGCGCCGCCTGCAATGCGTTGTTTTCCTCGAACTCCCCGGTGAAGCCCGGCCCCTTGGGCGGATGATAGGCCACCGGATCCACCGGCACCGGCCAGAACAACAGATAGGCCAGCCCCAGCGCCAGCACCCCCAGAACAATACGCATCAGTATCTCTCCCTTAATGCTCGGCAGTCTGCGCCCAGCATGACCTGCCTGCAAGCCTTACCTGAACTCTTGATGGCAGGGGCCGCTTCACGCTATTTCCCTTCCATGACCACACCTCGCTACACCCCGCTTGCCCAGTCCCTGCCCGCAACCGTGCCTTTCGTCGGCCCTGAAACGCAGGAGCGCGAACGTGGCGCGCCGTTCATCGCACGGCTTGGCGCCAATGAGAACGTCTTTGGCCCCTCGCCCAAGGCGATTGCCGCGATGCAGGCCGAAGCGACGGAGATCTGGAAATACGGCGATGCCCAAAGCCACGACCTGCGGATGGCGCTTGCCGCGCATCACGGGGTCTCGACCGACAATATCATGGTGGGGGAAGGCATCGACGGGCTGCTGGGCTACCTGGTCCGCCTGCTGGTGACCAGCGGCGATCATGTGGTGACCTCGCTTGGCGCCTATCCCACCTTCAACTACCACGTGGCGGGTTTTGGCGGCACGCTGCATACAGTGCCCTACAAGGACGACCACGAAGATCCCGCGAGCCTGTTTACCAAGGCCGCCGAAGTGGGCGCGAAACTGGTCTATCTTGCCAATCCCGACAACCCCATGGGCAGCTGGCACCGGGGCGCCGACATTGTGGCCGCACTGGATCACCTGCCCGAGGGCTGCCTGCTGTTGCTGGACGAGGCCTATGTGGAATGCGCCCCGGAAGGCACCGCCGCGCCGATCGACATCGATGATACACGCGTCATCCGCATGCGCACCTTCTCCAAGGCCTACGGCATGGCCGGCGCCCGCGTGGGCTATGCCATGGCAGAAGCCGGGCTGATCTCGGCCTTCAACAAGGTGCGCAACCACTTCGGCATGAACCGCGCCGCCCAGGCAGGCGCCCTTGCGGCGCTGCTGGATCAGGAATGGCTGGATCACATCAAGGCTGAGATCACCACGGCACGGGCACGTATTGCCGAGATCGCTGCGGAGAACGGCCTCACCCCCCTCCCCTCGGCCACCAATTTCGTCGCCATCGACTGCGGTCAGGACGGCGCCTTTGCCAAGGCCGTGCTGGACGGGCTGGTGGCTCAGGGCGTCTTTGTGCGGATGCCCTTTGCGGCGCCGCAGAACCGCTGCATCCGCGTCAGCTGCGGCCGCCCGCAGGATCTGGAAGCCTTTGCCAAGGCCCTACCGATCGCGCTGGAGCAGGCGCGCAGCAGTTAGGCTCAGGGCCCACGCCGGGCGCTTTACCCGAAATTCACCGCTTTTCGCTAGGCTCCTTCGGATAGCGACCGAGGAGCTGCGTCATGCGAGAGTTCAAGGACTACGACGACCCCGACTTCCACGAGCAGAAGACAACCCCCGACCTGTTGGAAACGGTGCTGAGTTTCATCGGCATCAACCTGATGTGGGTCTTCTTTGCCATCTGGGTTCTATACGGAATGGTGCCGGTGCTGCTGCTGGCGCTTTTCATCAACCACCTGATCACACGGCTCGAGATCAAGCTGGGCCAGCGCCCGGCCTGACCCCGCCTACCTGCGGATCCCGCCTACCTGTCAGGAAGAGGGGGTGCCTGCCTCGGCGATCACCGCAGCGGCCGCATCCAGCGCGCCCTCGCCGTGGGGGATCTTCAGCGCCCGCAGGCCTGCCTCGATGCCGCCCAGCAGGCCCATCACCATATGACCGTTCAGATGCCCCATATGGCCAAGGCGGAAGAAACCATGCCATTCGGGGCTGTTCGGCGGCGCCATGCCAAGACCGATCCCAAGCGTCAGGCCCAGATTCTGCTCCAGCCAGGTCCGGAGTTCAGTTGCACGGGAGTCCCCAAGGCGCAGCGCCGTCACCGCATGGGAGCGCAGGCTCGGATCGCTGACATTCATCGCCAATGGACCGCCCTGCCCCCAGGCCTCGCAGGCCGCCCAGATTGCACGGGCAAGGCGTGCGTGGCGCGCCCAGGTGTTCTCGACCCCCTCCTCGTTCAGAATGTCGAGGGCCGCCCGCAGTCCATACAGATGGTGGGTCGGCGCGGTGCCCCCGAAATACTGGTAGAACTCCTGCGGGTTGGCGCGCGGTGTCCAGTCCCAGTAGCGGCTGACGCGCGGCACAGCCGCGCGCGCCTCTGCCGCCTTGTCGTTGAAAAAGACAAAGGAAATCCCCGCGGGCACCATCAGCCCCTTCTGGCAGCCGGTGACCATGACATCGACGCCCCAATCGTCCATCTCGAAACGGTCACAGCCCAGCGAGGCGATGCAATCGGCCATCAACAGCGCCGGATGCCCGGCCTCATCCAGCAGGGCCCGCAGCGCCGGGACATCGTTGCGGATCGAACTGGAGGTATCCACATGCACCGCCAGCACCGCCTTGATCTGATGGGCATTGTCGGCCTGCAGCCGCTCGGCCACGCGGGCCAGATCCCAGGGCGCGTGGTTGCCGAAATCGATCACCTCGACATCGATGCCCAGCCCCTCGGCCATCTCCGCCCAACCGATCGCAAACCGCCCCGAGGAGGGCACCAGCACCTTGTCGCCCGGCGCCAGCGTGTTCGAAAGCGCCGCCTCCCAGGCGCCATGGCCGTTGGAGATATAGATCGCCGCGTGATGGGCCGTGCGCGCCACCTTTCGCAGATCCGGGATCAAGGTCGCGGTCATATCCACCAATTCGCCCGCGTAGATATTGGGCGACGGGCGGTGCATCGCCTGCAAGACGCGATCCGGAATAACCGAAGGTCCGGGTATGGCCAGATAGGATCGGCCCGCTGCCAGAGTGCCCTTGGATAGCTCTGTACCGCTCATGTCGTGGTATCCTTGCAAATCGGGACCACCCGTGCGGCGGTCTGCTCTCGAAATTGCCGTCACCCTACAATTCGGTTATGGAAGGTCAATTCCGGAAATCGAATCCGGTTCTCAAATGCCCTGCAGATGTTACAGCCGGAACCTCCCCGCATGAAAAAAGAGCACACCTCCTCACGCGAGTTGATTGTCTGGCTGTGGCAGGGCTATCTGCGCCACTACATGGGCCTGTTGGGGCTTGCGCTGATCTTCATGCTGATCGAGGGCGGCACGGTCGGGGCGCTCAGCTACATGATGCAGCCGATGTTCGATCTGGTCTTCGTGGCCGGCAACACCGATGCGCTGTTCTGGGTCAGCCTCGCCTTTCTGATCATCTTTTCGATGCGCGGCATCGCCAGCGTCTGCCAGAAGGTGATCCTGTCGAAGATCTCCCAGACCTCGGCGGCGCATATGCGCAAGGATATGCTGGACCGGCTGATCCGGCAGGATCCGGCCTTTCACCAGGTGCACCCCCCCGGCTTCCTGATCCAAAGAGTGCAAAGCGACGTCATGGCCATCAACCAGGTCTGGCAGGCCGTGATCACCGGCGCCGGGCGCGACATGGCGCAGATGATCGCGGTTCTGGGGGTCGCCATCAGCGTCGATTGGCGCTGGACGCTGATCATGCTGATCGGCCTGCCGCTGCTGCTGCTGCCGATTTCCGCCCTGCAACGCTATGTGCGCAAGAAGGCCGCTGCCGCGCGGGACCTGGGCGCCTCCCTGGCCACCCGGCTGGATGAGATTTTCCACGGCATCGTGCCGATCAAGCTGAACAGCCTGGAAAGCTATCAGACCCAGCGCTTCGGCACCCATATGGACCAGTTCGTACGCTCCGAAGTGCGCGCCTCCTTCGGCACCGCCTCGATCACCGGCATGATCGATATCATGGCCGGTCTCGGGGTCATGGGGGTGGTGCTTTATGGCGGCCAGGAGATCATCACCGGCGAAAAGACCGTGGGCGAGTTCATGAGCTTCTTCACCGCCATCGGCCTGGCCTTCGATCCGATGCGGCGTCTGGCCTCGATCAGCGGCATCTGGCAAAGCGCCGCCGCCGCGATGGAGCGCATCAAGGAGCTGATGGATGCGCCGATCAAGCTGCAGCCACCCGCAAAACCGGTGCAGCCGCCGAAGGGTCTGCCCGAGGTGCGGCTGGAGGATGTGACGCTGAACTATGGCGAGACCACCATCCTGAAGAATCTGTCGCTGACCGCCGAGGCCGGAAAGACCATTGCCCTTGTCGGCGCGTCAGGAGCGGGGAAATCCACCATCTTCAACCTTTTGACCCGGCTGGTCGATCCCGGTGCCGGACGTGTCAGCATCGGAGGCGTTCCCGTCTCAGACCTCAGCTTTGACGGTCTGCGCGGTCTCTTCTCTGTGGTGACGCAAGAGGCGCTTTTGTTCGATGAAACCCTGCGGGAAAACATCCTGCTGGGCCGCACCGATGTCAGTGAGGAGCGTCTGAAAGAGGTGCTGGATGCGGCGCATGTGTCGGACTTCCTGCCGAAACTGGCCAATGGTCTGGACACGCTGGTGGGTCCGCGCGGCTCGGCCCTTTCGGGTGGGCAGCGTCAGCGGGTGGTGATTGCCCGCGCCCTGCTGCGTGACACCCCCATCCTGCTTCTGGACGAGGCGACATCGGCGTTGGATGCACAGTCTGAGAAGGTGGTCCAGCAGGCGCTGGACCGGCTGTCGGGTGGGCGCACCACTCTGGTCATCGCCCACCGCCTCTCCACCATCCGCAACGCCGACAAGATCGTGGTGATGGAACGCGGCGAGGTGATGGACCAGGGCACCCATGCCGAACTGCTGGAGCGCGGCGGCATCTACGCCGATCTCTACCGGCTGCAGTTCCAGGACGGCAAAACCCTGGTGGAACGGAAAGAAGTCGCCACCAAAGTTCCGGCCTCGGCCGACCAGACCGAGGACGACAGCGGGCCGTTCCGCCGCCTCTTGCGGCGCATCTTCGTCGGATCGACCGCCAACAAGGGCTGACGGCGCCTATTTCCGATAGGCCCGCGCCAGTCGTTCCGGATCGGCGCCCAAGGCGTAGCGGGTCAACAACAGCAGATTGCGGGCACCGCGCCGCAGCCAACCCTGATGCTGATACCGCAGGGCAGAGGTGCCCGCCGTAGCGGGCAGCTCCACCAGCCCCTTGAGGCGGCGCACCAGCGCGACATCCTCCATCAGCGGCTGATCGGGATAGCCACCCGACGCATCGTAGTCCCCCCGGCGGATCAGCAGACCCTGATCGCCGTAAGGCAGCCCGAACAGGCGCGAACGCAGATTGGCCCATCCGGCCACCAGAGCGGGGCGAATGCCCAGCGCCCGAAATGCCAGGCGGAAATAGGCAGGCCTGCCCTGCCCCTCTTCCAGATGCTGTGCCACCACCTCGCTCCAGCCCGGCATCAGGCGGCTGTCCGCATGCAGGATCAACAGCCACTCTCCCGCAGCCGCTTGACAGCCACGCCGCAGCTGCCCGCCCCGCGAGGGCGGCCCGGTCAGCACTTCGGCGCCAACCTGCCTGGCCATGGCGCATGTCTGGTCCGTTGACCCGCCATCGGTGACGATCAACTCGCGGATCAGCCCGGCAGAAAGCCCCTCCATCAGGGCCTCAAGGCATTTCGGCAGCTCGCCTTCGCAATTCAGTGTGGGGATCACGATACTGATCGGCGCTGGCATGGGCAGTTTCCTGTTCAACTCGGCTGTCATTCCTATATCACGTGCAGGCCTATATCACTTGGCCGTCCAAGAACATGGCCCAGAGCGCATCCGCCGCATCCAGAGGAGAACAGACATGAGCACCCGCACGATCCTTTCCCTGTCCGGCCCCGATACCCGTGACTTTCTGCAAGGGCTGGTGACCAATGATGTGCGGAAACTGGATCAGGGCGGGCTGGTCTATGCCGCCCTGCTGACGCCGCAGGGCAAGTATCTCGCCGATTTCTTCCTGGTTCCCTGGGGCGAGGAGGTGCTGCTCGATGTGGCGGCAGATCTGGCTGACGGATTGATGAAACGGTTGACCATGTACCGGCTGCGCGCCGATGTGCAGATCGCGGTCAGCGACCTGAAGCTGCGGCGCGGCACCGGTGAGGCCCCGGAAGGTGCCTTTGCCGATCCGCGCCATGCGGATATGGGTTGGCGCCTTTATGGAAGCGAAGAGGGCGACGATGGCAGCGACTGGGACGCCCTGCGCGTTGCCCATTGCATCCCCGAAACCGGCCGAGAACTATCCCCCGACAGCTACATCCTGGAGGCCGGCTTTGAGGCCCTGAATGGCGTCGATTTCCGCAAGGGCTGCTATGTGGGCCAGGAGGTCACCGCCCGGATGAAGCACAAGACCGAGCTGCGCAAGGGGCTGCAGGTGGTCGCTATCGAAGGCACGGCCCCGGCAGGCAGCGAGATCACCGCAGACGGCAAGCCCGTGGGCACCCTGTTCACACAGAGCGGCTCCCAGGCGATTGCCTACCTGCGCTATGATCGGGCCAAGGACAAGCAGATGCAGGCCGGAGAGGCCCGGCTCACCTGGCAGGGATGACCCCCGTGCCTGGCCAGTCAAAGCGGCCCTGGGCGGAACCTTCACAACCAATGGAGGAGACAAGCGCACAAAAATGAGGCAATATACCCTTAACCTCTGACGCTTAGAACGCCTCCAAGCCGCACCACTACGGTCGGCAGACATCCTGAAAGGATCCTGGAATGCTCAGGCTTCTCATTCTGGCACTTGCAACCCTCCCCCTGCAGGCCCAGGCGCAGTTTTACTGGGAATACGATGATTGGCAGGTCTGGGTCGAAGAAACTGACACCGGCGAGGACCTGCGCCGCAGTTGCACCGCCTGGACCGGCGGCGACGGAGAGCCGGTGCTGCGCCTCGAAATCTCCAATGGCGATGCGGGGCCTCCCTATGTCTACCCCTATCCCAGCCTCAGCGAGACCGCGCCACGGCACTACAAAACGCAGATGCAGGATGGTCAGCACGTTCAGTTCGTGACCGATACGGGCGCGGTCTTCTCGACCACGGCGGAGGCACGGTTCAACGAGGAAGGCCTGTTCGAAGCCCATGCCGTGCTCAATCTCGCCGACAACCTGCCAACCCTGCAGGCCATGAAACAGGGCAGCCACATGGAGATCCGCACCGGGGGTAACATGGTCTTTCGTGCCTCTTTGGCCGGTTTCACCGCCGCCTATGGCAAGATGATGGACAGCTGCGGCTTCAGCCTGTCCCTGGACTGAGACACGAAAAACCCCGCGCCGGGCAGCGCGGGGTCTGTCTTTGGATCAGCGGCGACCTTAGGCGCGCTCGGAATATTCCATGGTCTCGGTGTTGACCACGATCATCTCGTCCTGACCGACGAAGGGCGGCACCATCACCTTGACCCCATTGTCCAGAATCGCCGGTTTGAAGGAATTGGCTGCTGTCTGGCCTTTGACCACCGGCTCTGTCTCGACGATCTGGCAAGTGACCTTCTGCGGCAGGGTCGCGTTCAGCGCTTCGGATTCGTAGAATTCCACCACGATGGTCATACCATCCTGCAGGAAGGGGCGGCGATCCCCCAGAAGATCCGCGGGCAGTTCGATCTGCTCGTAGGTTTCGGCATCCATGAAGACCAGCATGCCATCGCTTTCATAAAGGAACTGCTGGTCCTTTTGCTCCAGGCGCACGCGTTCCACCTTGTCGGCGCTGCGAAAGCGTTCGTTCAGCTTGGAACCGTTGCGCAGGTTGCGCATCTCGACCTGGGCAAAGGCGCCGCCCTTGCCGGGCTTCACGTGATCGACCTTCACAGCGGCCCACAGACCGCCATTGTGCTCCAGAACATTGCCAGGGCGGATTTCGTTACCGTTGATCTTGGGCATCGGAAAATTCCCTCTCGGGTGGTTGATGAACTCTTAAGCGCCCCTATATCTGGCGATGAGTCGGCTGGCAAGACAACGATATGTCGTGTGCAAGACCGGAAAGCTATGCACAATTTGCATGAAAGCTATGCAATTGTGGGCTACCCGAATCGTCACACTTCCGTCATAAGGAGCGCCACGCCGAAATTGCAATAGCAAGAACAACAAAGGAAACGGGATGCGAGATTTCGTTGACGGCACAGCTTACAACAACGAACAGGGCAACCGCGCACGCAAGCTTTTTGCCGCAGTGGTCCTGGCAGCGCTGGATGACGCCATCGCCGACGACAAGAAATATGGAAATGGCCCCGAGCAGATCGCCCGCTGGGCACGGTCGCGTGACGGGCGTGAGGTTCTCTCCTGCGCCGGCATCGACCCGAACGAGCGTGTGGTCTCCGGTCTGATGGAATTCGTTGGTCGCGGTGTACGCACATCCGTTGCGCTGTCGCGCGAGGAAAGCGAACGCCGCAATGCGGCCCAGGCCGAAGCTGCCTGAGCATAGCTGCCTGCCATAAAGCTGCCTGTGAGGTAGAGAAAAGCGCGTCCTGGGGGGCGCGTTTTTCTTTTCAGGAACGTGCTTTCTGCCGGTGCCATCCGTACACCACCCGTACACCCCCTATGCACCGCCCGATGCACGCCCCTGAGGCCTGTTCCCATCCTATCCGGCAAACCCTGCGATTGCCGTTGACCTCTGCCCGCCCCCATTGCAACTGTCGGCCCGAACCTAGGCGAACAGCAGGACATAGCGCATGACGGCACGGGCACTCATGATCCAGGGCACCGGCAGCAATGTCGGCAAATCCCTTCTGGTTGCGGGCCTTGCCCGTGCCTATACGCGGCGCGGTCTGCGGGTGGCCCCCTTCAAGCCGCAGAACATGTCCAACAACGCGGCTGTCACCCCCGAGGGCGGCGAGATCGGCCGCGCCCAGGCCCTGCAGGCCCGCGCCGCCCTGCGCCCCCCCCATACCGATATGAACCCGGTGCTGCTGAAGCCCGAAACCGACACCGGCGCCCAGGTCATCGTCCAGGGCAAGCGGCGCGGCACCCGTGCGGCGGGCTCCTTCATGCGCGACAAATCCGGTCTCTTGGAGGCTGCGCTGGAAAGCTACCATCGCCTTGCCCTAGATGCCGACCTGGTGCTGATCGAAGGCGCAGGCTCTCCGGCCGAAACCAACCTCCGCCAGGGCGACATTGCCAACATGGGGTTTGCCTGCGCCGCCGATGTGCCGGTGGTCCTGGTCGGCGATATCCACCGCGGCGGTGTCATCGCGCAGATCGTCGGCACCAAGGCGGTGCTTGATGCGCAGGATCAGCGCCATATCGTCGGTTTTGCGGTGAACCGTTTTCGGGGCGATCTCAGCCTGTTCGATGCCGGACGTGACGATATCGCGGCACGCACCGGCTGGCCGTCGCTGGGCGTGATCCCCTGGTTCTGGGAGGCCTGGAAATTGCCGGCCGAGGACATGATGGATATCGCATCGCGCAAGGGCGGCGCCTGCAAGGTTGTGGTACCACAGCTGGAACGGATGGCCAATTTCGACGATCTCGATCCGCTGGCCGCCGAACCCGATGTCACGGTTGAGATCGTGCCGCCCGGCCGCGCCCTGCCCGGCGATGCGGATCTGGTCCTCATTCCCGGCAGCAAGTCAACCATCGCGGATCTCAGCTTTCTGCGCGCCCAGGGCTGGGATATCGACATCCTGGCGCATCATCGGCGCGGCGGCCATATCTTGGGCCTGTGCGGCGGCTACCAGATGCTGGGCAAGACCATCGACGATCCGGAAGGGGTCGACGGGCGCCCCGGCAAGGTCGCAGGCCTGGGGCTCCTGGATGTGCACACCACGATGGCAGGCGACAAGCGCGTCACCCTGACCGAGGCACAAACCCTGGAGGGCGCCCTGCCCGTCTCTGGCTATGAAATCCACATGGGCCGCACCTCTGGGCCCGATTGCGCCCAGGCTTGGCTCAGCGTCGATGGCAGGCCCGAAGGCGCCACCTCGCCCGATGGGCGCGTGCGCGGCTCCTATCTGCATGGGCTGTTCAGCTCCGATGCATTCCGCGCCGCCTTCCTCGCCGGATTGGGCCATGACAGCCGCACCTCATATGAGGAGGGCGTCGATGCCACGCTGGACGATCTTGCTGCGCATCTGGAGCGCTACATGGATCTCGACCAATTGCTGGCCCTGTCACAGCCGGTCAGCCCGCCGAAATAGGAACCGGACAATTGACCAGGCGCGACCGCGCCGCGCATCGCGCGGCGCCAGGCCCAACGGGAGAGGGGATTTTAACAAATGCCCGATCCGGGCGGGAGCGCCACCGCACTCCCAGGCACCCGGTCAGAGCAGATCCTGCGCCGCCAGGGCGCGATGGATTTCACGGCGGACCAGTTTGCGCACGTTGCGGGTGATCCGCTCCCCCAAGGCGCCCTGCAGCTCCTCACGCACGATATCGGCGACCAGCTCCCGCAGGCTCTCCTCGTCGATGAAGGCCTCCTCACCCGCAAGGGCTTCCAAGGTCTGAGCGGTGATCTCTTCTTCGCTGCCCGCCAGCGCCGCCTCCAGCAGATCCTCTCCACTATGCGAAGGGCTCTGTGACGGCTCATGCTGCTGAGGCTCATAATGGTGGAACTGCACCTCTGTCTGCGGCTCCTGCTGCGTCAGATGGGCCTCCTCGACCTCCTCCTCCTCACAATGATCATGCCATTGCAAGGTCTCGATATTGCTGCCCGCAAAGGGATCTGCCGTGCGCCCGTCGGGCTCCCATTGCTCCTGAGAGCGGGCAACCTTGACCTCCAGCTCGGTGATCTTCTGAACCACCGCAGAGACGCGATCCGAAGGCTCCTGAAACGCCTCGCTCGGCGCAGCCTCCCCATCCGGCACATCAATCAGCTCTGCATCTGCTTCCTCTGCCCCGGACACGCCTGCCGCCTGGTAGAGTGTCGCCCAGGGGTCCTTCCAGGGTGCTGCGTCTTCCAGATCAGTCTCCGGCTCAGGGATAGCGTCGGTTTCCGAAAAGGACTGGACCGAATCCTCCTCCTGGACCGGGTATTCCAGCGCTTCCTCCGTGAGGACAGACGGCGCGACAGCGTCTTCAGCCGCCTCGGCGGCAGCAGTACTGACCGGCGGCTGGATTGGCTCGGGCTGCGCCTCTGCGTCATTCACCCGCAGCGCAGGCGTCAGCACGAGACGTGTCACGGATTTCGGGCTTGGCGCGGCCTCAACAGCTGCGGAGGCTGCTGTCGCCTCCGGTTCGGCAGGGGCGCTTTCAGCCACGGGTTCTCCACGGGCCTCTCGGGCGTCTTCGCTCACCAGACGGCGAATGGAGGACAGCACGTCTTCGATTTCTGCCTGTGTCACCGGTTCGGACATTTCTTCAGTACCACTCTTGCCAATGGCGCAAGTGTAGCCGCACGGCGGCTGCCGCACAACAATTAGGGTAAATTTTCAGTTCTTCCCCGGCTGTTCACCGGTTCTTCCCTGGCGCGACTGGCCTTTGCCGAGGCGCTCAGTTGCGGCCCAGAGCCTTCATCACCCGGTCCAAGTCCCTGCTGCGCTTGCTCAGCGCGGCAGGCGCATCCTTGACCAGATTGTAGTACAGGGTCGGATCGTAGATCTCGACCGCAAGGCCCAGATGCTCGGCTGTCAGCAGCCCCTGCGCCTGCAGCAACTGATAGGCGGCCAGCGCCTGATTGGCCCGCGCCTGCACCCGGCCGGTCTGGGCATTCAGCAGCTCCTGTTCGGCCTGCAACACGTCCAGCGTGGTGCGCGCCCCCAAGGTGGCCTCCTCGCGGATGCCGTCAAAGGCAACCTGCGCCGCGCGCACCTGTTCGCCCGAGGACACAAGGCTGGCCCGCGCCGCCTCCAGCGAGACATAGGCGGCCGCAACGGACTGTGACACCGCCCGCTGGGTCGAAATCAAGGCGCCCTTCTCGGCGTCCATCCGGGCAATGTCGGCGCGCCGCGCCGCAGCCAGGGACCCGCCGCTGTAAAGCCGCTGCGACAGGGTGAGGCTCACCCCGGAGGTATCGGAATCAGAGCTGCTGCTGTTCAGATCGATCGAATGGCCCGCATCGGCGCGCAGCCGCAGACTGGGGCCCAGGTTTCTGTCGGTGCTTGCCGCGGTATGTTCAGCGGCCTTCACCGCATGCTGACGCGCCAACAGGCTGGGGTGGTTGCGCATGGCGACCGCCTCAGCCGCGTTCAGGGATGCCACGCGCTGCGGCAGCGGCGGCTGCCCGGCGACCACCGTGATGGGGCGACCGACGACCTGAATATATGTCGCCTTGGCTTCCAGCAGATCACCCTGGCTTTGGGTCAGGCTGGCCTGGGCACCGGCGACCCGGCTTTCGGCCAGGGCGACATCGGTCCGGGTGACCTCGCCCACTTCGAACCGGTCCTGAGCAGCGCGCAGCTCTTCCCGCAAGAGCCGCAGGTTATTGCCGCGCAGGCGCACCGTGTCCTGCTGCAACAGCACATTCACATAGGCCTGCACGGCGGAAAACAGCACCTGCTGCTCGATGTCGAGCAGGCTTTGACGGGTGGCCAGAACGGTTTCCTGAGCCGCCATCTGGCTCAGCCGCGATGCGCCGCTATCATACAGCAACCATTCCAGGCTGATGCCCGTTTCCAGTGTATTGGTGTCGTGATCGCGAAAACCGAAGGTCCCGAGCCCCCGGTTGTATCGATGGCTTGCCGTCATCGCAAAATCGACGATCGGGCGCAGGCGCGCGACCGCAACCGCAACCCCTTCATCCGTCGCCCGCAACAGCGCCCTGTTCTGTTCAAGAAGTCCGCTGGTCTTATAGGCGCCGATCATGGCGTCAGACAGGTTGTCCGCCGCAGCGGTCTTCGGCGCTGTGAGGGCCATCATCATCGCGCCAGCACATACAAACGTTTTCAGAAACTTCACCGGGGAATTCTTTCGCATCGGTTGCCTTATCGTTTGCCGCGCCGCCAGCCGCGGTTGGTTTTTTGGCCCGCGCCCGCCCAATCGGACGCAGGGGTCTTTCTCCCTCATCAGGGGGTCAGAGCGCGAACTCCCGCGCTGCGGCAAAGCCGGGCAGGACCGGCGCACCAGCATTGAAGGCGAATCGCCAGGACAGCTGATCGCCGGTCTTGTAGCCGATCTTCACCTCGCCCAGCGCACCGGACATGAAGATCGCCGCAATGCGGCCACCGTCACGCAGTTGTTCCAACAGGGCCGCGGGCACCTCTTCCACGCCGCCCTGCACAAGGATCACGTCATAGGGGCCGTGTTCGGCGGCGCCATCGGCCATGGGACCGATATGCACGATGGCATTGTCGGCGCCCGCTTCAGAGAGCTGCGCCTGGGCATCGCCGCCCATGGTTTCATCCTCTTCGACGCCGATCACCATCTGCGCCATGCGGGCTGTCACCGCAGTGGAATAGCCAAGCCCACAGGCCACATCGAGCACCAGCTCGTCGTTCTGGATATCCAGCGCATCAAGGATTTTCGCCAGGGTGCGCGGCTCCAAAAGCACGCGGCCAGTGTCCAGATCCAGGTTCTGATCCGCATAGGCAGCCTCGCGCTGCGCATCCGGCACAAAGCTTTCGCGGGGCACCGCAAGCATGGCTTCGATGATTGGGTATTTCGTCACATCCGAGGGGCGGATCTGGGTATCGACCATCATGCGGCGGCGTTCGGCGAAGTCAGTCATATGCTAAACTCGTCTGTTCAGTCTGTTGCTATCGGTTGTGACACATCAGATCAGGCGCGGCAACGGTCGCTTTGTGAAATTGCGCGGCATATGTGGGGATGCGGCTACTTCTTCTTCACGTATTTAGTAAGGATGACTATGCGCTGGCCTTCCACCCGCCCTTCGATGTGCTCGGGGTTGTCCTGAACCAGCGAAATGCCCCGCACGGCAGTGCCCCGCTTGGCGGTGAACCCCGCCCCTTTGACCGGCAGATCCTTGATCAATACCACCGTATCCCCCTGGGCCAGCGGCGCGCCATTGCTGTCCTTATGCGCGCTCGCCTCCGCGGTGTTCTCGGCCCAGGCGCGGGTCTCATCATCGAGCCACAGCTGATCGGCCAGGTCACGCGCCCAGTCGTGATCCGCCAGCCGTTTCAGCAGGCGCGCGGCCAGAACCTGCACGCCTGGATTTTCCGACCACATCGAGGACGACAGGCAGCGCCAATGGTTCGGATCCAGCTCCCCGGCGATCTGATCCGCGCAGGCCGCGCAGATCTCGGCCCCGGCACCTTCCGGCCCACCCGTGACGTCATAAAAGGCAAGCGGCGCATCGGCCGAACAGAGGGCGCAGGGCATGGGTGAGGTCTCCGACAAGAAATGGTCGACCAAGCCTTTAGAGCGCCCCATGCCGCCCGGCAAGCAGGCAGAGCGATCCGGGGCGCCGGATCATCCGGTTATTTGGCGCATGCCTTGCAGAACGGGGTCGCCGGGAGCAGGTCCAGCCGCTCGGACGAAATCTCATCGCCACAGATCTGGCAGAACCCGTAGGTCCCCTCCTGCAAGCGCGCCAGCGCCGCATCGATCTGGCGCAGCTCGTCCAGCTCGGCCTTTCCAAGGCTTTCCAGAACCTCATCTCCCTGGCGTTCAGAGGAGCGATCCTCCCAATCCTTGGGCATCGGCTCATCCAACGCGTGTTCAACCTCGACCAGATGACCGGACAAGGCCTTGCGCCGCGCTTCAAGCGCCAGTTTGCGGTTCTCAAATGTCATCGCGTGTTTCCTCCCACTGCATATTCGAAGGCTTTTGCCTTGGATCCGAGGATAGGACATTGACCTTTATCAACAAACTCGCAGGAAATGGCGATGTTTTGCCCGAGCGCCCCTGGCCTCTGGCTGTGGCCGGTGCAGGGTGCTAAACCCAGTCCTGCCCCTGTATGGAACGGGACAACGGAGAATAGCATGACCAAACACATCCTGATCGGCATTGCCCTCTTGGGCCTTGCCGCCTGCGAAACCGCAAAAGGCGCGGGACGCGACATCAACAAGGCAGGCACCGCCATCGAACAGGCGGCTTCTGACGTTCAGAAAAAGCTGTGATCGGAACAACCGGCTGGTGGTCTCAGCGCAGAGTGTAGAGCTTGCGCGCCACCAGCCATGTCACCGGAAAGGCGGCCAGGAAACCGACCAGGGCGGCAATCAGAATTGGCTGCAGGGTGTCCTGCCCCATGGCAAGGGCGGCAACGACCGCGCTGCCCGCAAGAGTCGAGCCGATGAACAGGTGCAGGATGAAGGCTAGACGATACATGTGGCAATCTCTCCAAATACCATAAAACGGTCAGCGACCATATATCTTGGATTCGGAATGTACCGCCTTGATCTGGGTCAGGTTCCAGCGCCTCAGCGCGTTGGGGCCGATGTATTCAGGCCAGTTTCGGGCCAGTTTCGGCCCAGTGCAATACCGACAAGGGAAACCGCCCCAGCCAGGCGGCAAAACTCGATCGCGCGGCGCAGCTCAATCGCGCGGTGCACCCGGGCGGCGCTGCTTCTTGCGCGCAACCGCTTCCACCGGGACGGGTTTGAACAGGTTCACGACAGGGGTGCCGCGGCGCGGGCCGTCGTCCTTGTCGGCCAGGGACATCACCGCAAAGGCAAATTGCACCCCGGCAAAGACGATCCCGTTCATGAACCACAGGATGCCCACCGCCAGAAGGCCCACGTCAGAGGTGCTGATCAGCCCCCAAAGGTTCATCACGTTGAACCACAGAAGCAGCCCGACAAAGACCGCCGCAATCGCAAAGCCCAGGGCCACATTGCGGATATAGAGACGAACGAGCTTGGGCATCGGATTCCCCCTCCGGTAGGATGCAAGGGGATGGTATCAGCGAAATCCCAATGGTCCAGCGCCGAATAGCAAAAATACATGCAATCGGCGGAATTCGACCGGCCCGCCCCCAACCATTGCCAGACTGTGCCCGCAAAAACGGCAAAGACGCGCCAGCGGCGCGCCTTGGTCCGTGGATGTCGCAATGGGGCTTGCCCGGTCAGAAGGCCTCGGGGCGCGCCTCGCGGGCCATGTGATCCAGCACCGCATTGACGAATTTCGGCTCCTTGCCTTCCGGGAAGAAGGCGCGGGCCACATCGACGAATTCGTTGATAACCACCTTCACCGGCGTGTCGGATTGCACCATTTCGGCACCGGCCGCACGAAACAGGGCGCGCAGGGTCGGGTCGATGCGGGCAATCGGCCATTTCGCCACCAGGGCGCGGTCGGTCATCTGGTCGATCTTCGCCTGGTAGTTCACGGCATCCTCGACCAGTTTGCGAAAAAGCTTGGGGTCGCCTTCGGCGAATTCATCACCATCGTAGACGGCGCCGAACCGGTGATCCTCGAATTCGACGATCACCTGGTCAAAGGTCTGCCCGCTGTGTTCCATCTGGAACAGCGCCTGCACCGCATAAAGCCGCGCTGCCGATTTCATCTGGGTCTTGCCATTGCCCTTGCGGGCGCCGCCTGAGGTGCTCATGCCGTGGTGGGTCCGTTGTCTGTGATCGCCAGGTCTGTGCCAGCCAGCTGGATGGCGTCGGAAGGCGCCTTGAAGCCGACTCCCTTGGTCTGGGCGCCCCACTTACGCGTCAGCGCGATCAGATGCAAGGCCGCAGCGGCAGCACCACCGCCCTTGTTCTGATCCGCAGGATCCGCGCGCACCTCTGCCTGGGGGCGGTTTTCCACCGTCAGGATGCCATTGCCGATGCACAGCCCCTGCAGCCCCATCAGCTGAATCGCGCGGCTGCTGTCGTTACACACGGTGTCATAATGGGTGGTCTCGCCGCGGATCACGCAGCCCAGCGCCACGTAGCCGTCAAAGTTCGAGGTCCGATCCGCGATGGAGATCGCCGTGGGCACCTCCAACGCGCCGGGCACCTCGACCAGATCCCAGGTGCCGCCCGCCGCTTCGATCTCGGCCTTGGCACCGGCGACCATATTGTCGGCAATGTCCTTGTAGTAAGGCGCGACCACGATCAGCAGCTTGACCGGCTTGTCAAAGCTGGGACGCGGCAGGATGTAGTGGCTTTCATGTCCGGCCATATCACTCTTCCTTCAGAATGGGACGGGTGCCGACAATCGACAGCCCATAGGCATCAAGGCCCACATATTTGGTCGAGGGCGAATCCGTCAGCAGGATAAGATCCTTCAGCCCCAGGTTCGACAGGATCTGCGCACCGATCCCGGTCTGCTTGATGGTCACGGTGCGCGCCCCGTCATCCTCATGGGCATAAAGCGCATTGCGCGGCTGGCGGAACAGGGTGACCACACCACGCCCTTCGGCGGCGATGACCTCCATCGCGCGGGGCAGCTGGCGCGCCGATTTGGGACCAAGGCCCAGAATATCGGTCGCCTCATGCAGCGCATGGGTGCGGGCCAGAACCGGCTCGGGCGTGGTGATATCGCCCTTGATCATCACCACATGTTCGACGCCATGGGTCTGGTCGGTGAACAGGCGCATCTCCCATTCGCCACCGAATTCCGAGGTCACCGTCTCGCGCGAGGTTTCGGTCACTAGGTTGTCGTTGCGCGCGCGGTAGGCGATCAGGTCACTGATGGTACCGATCTTCTGGCCGTGCTTGGCGGCGAACTCCACCAGATCCGGCAGGCGCGCCATAGTGCCGTCTTCCTTCATGATCTCGCAGATCACGCCCGACGGATGCAGCCCCGCCAGGCGCGAGATATCCACCGCCGCCTCGGTATGACCCGCGCGCACCAAGACACCGCCGCGTTTGGCCCGCAGCGGGAAGACATGCCCCGGCGTGGCAATCGCCGCCATCGAGTTCTGATCGTTGATCGCGGTCGCCACGGTCAGCGCCCGGTCGGCGGCAGAGATGCCCGTGGACACGCCTTCGCGCGCCTCGATCGAGACGGTAAAGGCGGTCTCGTGCCGCGAGGAGTTGTTCACCGCCATCATCGGCAGGCCAAGGCTGTCGATCCGCTCGGCGGTCATCGGCAGGCAGATCAGCCCGCGCCCGTGGGTCGCCATGAAGTTGATCGCCTCGGCATCGGCAAACTGGGCCGGGATCACCAGATCGCCCTCGTTCTCGCGGTCCTCGTGATCCACCAGGATGAACATGCGCCCCTGGCGGGCTTCTTCGATGATCTCTTCGATCGGGCTGATCGCGTCGCGCAGACGGGCTTCGACCGGCCCCGGTGTTTCAAAGCTCATGTCATGGCCTTTCATGATCCGTGTCGCAGGCCCTCGAATGGCGCTGCCGCGTTGCCAGCCGGGATAGCCCAGCCGCGCGCCAAAGGCCAGCCCGCTTGGCTCTCTTGAAATTCGGGAAGCGACGTTTGCAGATGCGCAGAAGGCTGCTAGCGTCCCGTTACCTGACATCAGTGAAAGCCAAGCCCATGCGTGCCTCCCGTATCCTGCAAACCTATGAGGTCCACGCCGAGGGCGAACCCGGCCGTGTCATCACCGGCGGCATGCCGCTGCTGAAGGGGGCCAGCGTGTTTGAGAAAATGCAGGACATGGCCACCAACCACGACGAGATCCGCCTGATGATGCTGCGCGAGCCACGCGGCAATCCCGGCCTCTGCGGCAATGCGCTGGTGCCGCCCTGCCATCCGGAGGCCGACGCGGGCTTCATCATCTTCGAGCAGACCGAATACCCGCCGATGTCCGGGTCAAACACCATCTGCGTGGTCACCGTGCTGCTTGAAACCGGGATCCTGCCGATGGTGGAACCGGTGACCGAGCTGACACTGGAGGCCCCCGCCGGGCTGATCCGCGTGCGGGCCGACTGCCGCGATGGCAAGGTGACGAAGGTCAGCTTTCGCAACGTGCCCGCCTTTGCCATGCATCTGGACGCAAATGTCGAGGTCGCGGGCCTCGGCACCGTCACCGTCGATGTGGCCTGGGGCGGCATGTTCTTCGTTCTGGCCGATGCGGACCGGCTGGGCGTGAATCTTGCGGCAGAGAACGGCAAGGAGATCACCCGCGTGAGCGAAGCCATCCGCCACGCCACGGTCGAACAGCTGCCCGTCAGCCACCCGGAAAACCCTTCGATCACCGGCCCCACGATCACCAATCTCTGGGGCGCGCCCATTGCCGCAGGAACCCAGGGACGCGGTGCGATCACGATCTCAACCGGCGCCTTTGATCCCGCCCGCCCGCAGGAGGCCAGCGGCATCCTCGACCGCTCCCCCTGTGGCACCGGCACCTGTGCCAAGATGGCGGTCCTGCATGCAAAGGGGCAGCTTGCCCTGGGGCAGGACTACGTGAATGCAGGCCCCCTCGGCACCACATTCACCGGTCGCATTGTCGAGGAAACCAAGGTCGGCCCCTAACCGGCCATCGTACCGACACTCTCCGGTCAGGGCTGGATCTACGGGTTCTCCAGCTACACGCTGGATCCAAGCGATCCCTTTCCCGAGGGCTATACCGTCGGCGACATGTGGTGATCCGCGCCGCGCCAGCGGCGCGCCCTGCCCAACGCCTCGGGCCTGCATCTACGATGCAGGTTCAGGGGGCGGGAGCGCCCCGCCGCGCGCAAGGGAACCGTTTCAGATGGCAGGATGCCGGAAATACTCCGCTGCGGACAGATAGGCGGCGGCGCGGGCGGCCGTGCTCCACTCGCTTTCCAAGGGCGCATCGCCGATCACCACCACGGAGGACCCCGGCAGACCCTGGCTCTTGATCAGATCCTGCACGCGAGCGCGCATCTCGGACCAGCTCTCGTTGAACCTGGGCGCAGGCCCTGCTGCATCCAGCACCGGATGCGCGGCCAGAACCGCCTCGGGGCTGTTCGGCCTATGCACCAGGGCAAGCTTGCTGGAATTCCGTACCATTTCCAGCGCGCGGCGCTCTGCCTCGGGCATATGGGCGCCGTAGGAAATTATGCGCAGCGCGTTGGAGGAAAACAGCAGCCCGGTGATATCCTGCCCCGAGGTCTGCCGCACGCGGGCATAGGTCTTGTAATCCATGCCCAGCTCGGCCGCCCGGCGGATCCGCATCTGCAGGACCAACTTCGGGATGGTGTTGGGCATCAGCTTTTTCTGAGCCTTCTTCCAGGCATGGATGCGCCAGACGCGCCCGGCCTCCATGCTGGGCCCGTTGTTGTGACCGATCCCGGCGATCCCCGCGCCACTCATCACCCGGCCTCTGCCAGCCGCGCCACGTAGCGGGCCAGGGTGTCGATCTCGAGGTTCACCCGGTCGCCCAGTTTCACATCGCCCCAGGTGGTCACCTCCTTGGTGTGCGGGATGAAGTTGATGCCGAAATCGCAGCCCTGCACATCATTCACCGTGAGGGAGGTGCCGTTGAGGGCAACCGATCCCTTCGGCGCGATGAAACGGGCCAGTTCTTTCGGTGCGCGCAGGGTCACGCGGGTGCTGTCGCCCTCGTCCCGGATCTCCACCACCTCGGCCACGCCGTCCACATGGCCCGACACGATATGGCCGCCCAGTTCGTCGCCCACCTTCAGGGCGCGCTCCAGGTTGACCCGCTTGCCCAGGGTCCAGGCGTCGATATTGGTCTTGGAGACGGTTTCTGCCGAGATCTGCACATCATACCAGTCCGGCCCCAGTTCGATCACCGTCAGGCACACCCCATCCGAGGCGATGGAGGCACCAAGATCGATCCCCGATGTGTCATAGGCGGTCTTGATCCGCGCCCGCAGATCGCCCTGCTGGTCCAGCTCGGCAATGGTGCCAACGTCGGTGATGATACCTGTGAACATGGGGGATGCTCCGTGCCAGTTGTTCCTGTCGTTCCTGACGCCCAGAGGTAGCGCCTGGCCTGCGGCTTCACAAGTCCCCCCCCGCTGCAAGGGGCGAATACCTGTCGCGGCAAAGCGGATTGCCTGCGGCGCGGGCAGGTCATAGTTTCGCCCCAGTCATTGGTTAACCAATTGGCAGTAGTATCGCGGAAAACCAGAGACTTCTCATGCCCGAGACCCGCCCAGACCCCAGCTCAAAGGCCAGTGCAAAGGCCCGCCCGGAGCCGAACCGCCGCTTCCTGTTCCTGCAGGGGCCGCATGGGCCGTTCTTCAATGGTCTGGGCAAGATGCTGCGCGCGGCGGGCTGCGCGGTCTGGCGGGTCGGCTTCAACGCGGGCGACAGCACCTTCTGGCGGCACCGGGACAGCTACATCCCCTATCGCGGTAGCCCCGAGGACTGGCCGGACACATTCGCAGAGCTCTGCGACAGCCACGCCATCACCGATATCGTGCTTTACGGCGACACCCGCCCCATCCACGCCGAGGCGGTACGCATTGCCAAATCGCGCGGGCTGACGGTGCATGTCTTCGAAGAAGGCTACCTGCGCCCCTATTGGGTGACCTACGAACGGGAAGGCTCCAACGGCAATTCCCGCCTGATGGAGATGTCGGTGGCCAACATGCAATGCGCGTTGGAACGCTCGGACATGGAGGCGCCGCTGCCGCCCTCGCATTGGGGCGACATGCGGCAGCATGTGTTCTACGGCGCGCTCTACCATTGGTTCGTGATGTTCTGGAACCGGGGCTATCGCAATTTCAGACCCCATCGCGCCCTGCCGGTGGCCCGCGAATTCCAGCTCTATCTCAAGCGGCTGGTGCTGATGCCTTTGCAGGCGCTGGACCGGCGCATCGCCACCTGGCGGATCCGCAATGGCGGTTTTCCCTATCACCTGGCGCTGTTGCAGCTGGAACATGACAGTTCCTTCCAGATGCATTCGCCCTTCGACAGCATGGGTGATTTCCTGGAAGAGGTGATCACCGGCTTTGCCGCTGGCGCCCCGCGCCATCATCACCTGGTGGTGAAGGCCCATCCGCTGGAGGATGGCCGCGTGCCCCTGCGCAGCGTGGTGCGCCGCCTGGCGCGAGAGCATGACATCGCGGGCCGCGTCCACTATGTGCGCGGCGGCAAGCTGGCGCAGCTCCTGAACGAGGCGCGCACCGCGATCACGGTCAATTCCACCGCCGGGCAGCAGGTCCTGTGGCGTGGCATTCCGCTCAAGGTCTTTGGCCGTGCGGTCTATGACAAGCCGGAGTTTGTCTCGACCCAGACCCTGACCGATTTCTTCGCCACACCGGCCCGCCCGGACAGCCGTGCCTACAAGGATTACCGCCGCTTCCTCTTGGAAACCTCGCAACTGCCGGGCGGCTTTTATGCGCGCAAGGGGCGCCGCCAATTGTTGCGCCAGGTGGTCGACATGATGCTGGCGCCGGACGATCCTTATGATGCGTTGAAACGGGGAACAGCGGCGCCACGGCAACAGTTGCGCGCCGTGAGCTGACGCGGAAATCGCGCAAGACTGGATTTTGCTTCGCTCCTGCGCTACGGTACCCGTAAAAATTGAGGCAAAACAATAACAGGTCGAGGAGACCGAGCAGTGACACACGTCCCATTCCGCTGGGCGCGCCCCGTCGCGATTCTGGCCGCGCTAACGCTTGCGGCCTCTTGCGGGTTGCCCAAGGTCGGCCCCAACAAGCGCCAGATCTTTGCCGGTTCCGTGCAAAAACAGGGCGATGCCTTCATCGTATCCGTGAATGACCGCGTTGCCCGTGCCACCGCCGTGGTGCCAGCCCTTGGCTTTTCCGAGGGGTTCACCTCTGCCGGACGGCTGACCTCGGACACCATCCGCCCCGGCGATGTGCTGGGGCTGACGATCTGGGAAAACGTCGATGATGGTCTGCTGGCCGCCGAGGCCACCAACGCGACCTCGCTCGAAGAGGTCCAGGTCGATAGCGCCGGCTACATCTTCGTACCCTATGCCGGGCGTCTGCGCGCCTCGGGCAATACGCCTGAACAGCTGCGCAAGATGATCACCGAGAAACTGGAAGACCAGACCCCGGACCCGCAGGTGCAGGTGCGCCGCCTGGCCGGTGATGGCTCCACCGTCAGCCTGACCGGCGCAGTGGGCGGCCAGGGCATCTATCCGATCGAACGCCCGACCCGGACGCTGGCCACCATGCTGGCGCGGGCCGGCGGTGTCACCATCCAGCCCGAGATTGCCCAGGTCACGGTCATCCGCGGCAAGAACCAGGGCAAGATCTGGTTCCAGGATCTCTACGATCATCCCGAACTCGATATCGCCCTGCGCGGCGGCGACAAGATCCTGGTCGAGGAAGACACCCGCTCCTTCACCGCGCTTGGCGCCACCAGTGCCCAGGCCCGGGTTCCCTTTGAAAGCCAGGACCTGTCCGCGCTGGAGGCCATCGCCCAGGTGGGCGGCTTGATCTCTACCGCGTCGGATCCGACCGGGGTCTTCATCCTGCGCAACGAACCGGCCGAAATCGCCAATCAGGTCTTGGGCCGCGACGATCTGATCGGAGCACAGCGCATGGTCTATGTGCTGAACCTGACGCAACCCAATGGGCTGTTCATCGCCCGTGATTTCGTGGTGCGCGACAACGACACGCTTTATGTAACCGAGGCCCCCTACACCCAGTGGACCAAGACCATCTCGCTGCTGGTCACCCCGCTTGGCGCGGTCTCCAGTGCCACATCCATCGTCGAGTGATCTCAATCCAATGCACGACACGCCGCAGGGCAACACCAAAGCCGGGACCGAAAGGTCCCGGCTTTTCGTCTATAACGGCGGCTTTCTGACCCAAAAGCGCCTGCGGCGCATCCTGCAGCTGGCGGGCTACGACCTCCGGCTGGGCCTGCCTGGGGATGGCGATCTGGTGGGCATCTGGGGCAACTCCCCCACCGCGCATCGTGGCCGCGCCATTGCTGCAAAATACGACGCCGACCTGCTGCGGGTCGAGGATGCCTTTCTGCGTTCGGTGCATCCGGGGCGCGCCGGCGAGCCGCCGATGGGGCTGCTTCTGGATCGGTCCGGCGTGCATTTCGACGCCGCGACCCCCTCCGACCTTGAACACCTCCTGGCCACGCACCCATTGGACGACAGCCATATGATGCGCCGGGCCCGCGATGCCATCGGGCGGCTGATGGATGCGCACCTCAGCAAGTACAACGCCTATTCTCCCGAGGCGCCTGTCCCCGATCCAGGCTATGTGCTGGTGGTGGATCAGGCGCGCGGCGATGCCTCCGTGACCGCATCAGGTGGCGATGCGGCGCGGTTCCGCGAGATGCTGGTCTTCGCGCAGGAGGAAAACCCCGGCGCCCGCATCGTGATCAAGACCCACCCCGAGACCCGCGCCGGATACCGGCCCGGCTATTTCGGCGCCAAGGATGCGAACGACAGGATCACCCTCTTGAGCGATCCGGTCTCACCCTGGCCTCTGCTGGAGGGCGCCGTGGCGGTCTACACGGTGTCGTCGCAACTGGGGTTCGAGGCCATTCTGGCGGGCCACAAGCCGCGCGTCTTTGGCCAGCCCTTCTATGCCGGCTGGGGTCTGACCCAGGACGAGATGCCGCCCCCCCGCCGCAACCGCCGCCTGACCCGCGCGCAGCTGTTCTCCGGCGCGATGATCCTATACCCCACCTGGTACGATCCCTTCCGCGACCGCTTGTGCGAGCTGGAAACGGTCATCGACAATCTGGAGGCCGGGACCCGCGCCTGGCGGCAAGACCGGGTCGGCTGGGCGGCCTCCGGCATGCGCCTGTGGAAGCGCAAACCGCTGCAGGGGTTCTTTGGCCGCGAAAAGAAGACGCTCTTCACCGAGGATCCCGAAAAGGCAAAAGAGAGCGGGCGCAACTGGATGGTCTGGGCCTCCAAGGCGGACAAGACCCACGCCGGTGCCTATCACCTGGAGGATGGTTTCCTGCGCTCGCGCGGGCTGGGGGCAGAGCTGGTCCCGCCCCTGTCGCTGGTGTTGGATCGCCAGGGCATCTACTACGATCCGCGCCAGCCCTCGGATCTGGACGACCTGATCGCCCGGCGCGCGGATATGAGCCAGGCGGAACACCAGCGCGCCGAGCGGCTGATCAAACGGCTGACCCGGGACAGCCTGTCGAAATACAATCTTGGCGGCGAAGTCCCCGATCTGCCACCCGGCCACCGGATCCTGGTACCCGGTCAGGTAGAGGACGACGCCTCGATCCTGGCCGGTGCGGGCAAGGTTTGCAGCAATCTGGATCTGCTGCGCCGGGTCCGCGCCGAGAACCCGACTGCCGTGGTGATCTACAAGCCCCATCCGGACGTGGAGGCGGGCCTGCGCAAGGGCCAGATCGTGCCAGAGGATCTGGCCGATGTGGTGGCCCATAAGGCCGATCCCATGGCCCTGCTCGATCAGGTACAGGAGGTCTGGACCATGACCTCGCTGCTGGGCTTCGAGGCGCTGCTGCGGGGGGTGAAGGTGACCGTGCTCGGCTCGCCTTTCTACGCGGGATGGGGGCTGACGCGGGATATCATCTCGGCCCCGGCCTGGCGCAAGGCGCGCCCCGATCTGGCCGGTCTCGCCCATGCGGTGCTGATCGACTACCCGCGGTATTTCGATCCCATCACCGGGCAGCCCTGCCCGGTTGAAGTGGTGGTGGATCGCCTGGCCAGCGGTCAGCAACCAAACCCCGGGCTTGCCAACCGGAGCCTGTCGAAACTGCAGGGGCTGTTCGCCACCTACGCCCACCTCTGGCGCTGAGCAGTCCTTAGTTGCCGTGAAACATTAGATCATCTGCAATATGTCACCAAGCGTCTGCCCGGTGGGCGTGGAACGCGCCCGCCGTGGGGCGGGCGGACGCATGCCTGCCGCTAACGCGACAGGCATCAAGGGAAACTCAAAAAGTATCAGTCGCGCAAGGCCCGGCGCCAGCGATGCAGGATATCGCCCCCGACCGGACGTGCCTCGACCAGCTCGAACCGGGGCGCCTCCTCCAGCCGCCCCAGCCCCAGGGCACCGATTGAAGGCAGACCTTCGGCACCGATGCCGATCCCGGCGGTAAAGCCGATGAGCTCATCCACCAAGTCAAAGGCCAGGAGCGAGGCCGCCAGCGCGCTGCCGCCCTCGCAGAACACCCGTGTCAGCCCGGCCTGGCCAAGCTGCTGCAGAACATCGGCGGCGGACAGCTGCACGCCATGACTGGCGCAGGGGATCAGCCGGGCGCCAAGCCCCTCCCAGGCGCGCAGGCGTTCCACATCGGCGCCCTGCCCGTGACAGAGCCAGACCGGCACCTCATTGGCTGTGCGGGCAAGCTGGCTCATCAGCGGCAGGTCCAGATGGCGGGAGGCGATCACCCGCACCGGTTGCCGTTCCACACCCAGATCGCGCACCGTCAGCGACGGATCATCGGCGCGCACGGTGCCTGCTCCCACCATCACCGCATCGTGGCTGGCACGCATGGCATGCACCGCACGGCGTGCCTCGGGCCCGGTGATCCATTTGCTTTGGCCCGATCCGGTGGCGATACGGCCATCAAAGCTGCCCGCAAGTTTCAGCGTCACCAGCGGACGCCCCTGCTCGGTCTTGAGGAAGAACCCGGCGTGATCGCGGGCGGCCTCTTCGGCGAGAACGCCGGTGGTGACCTCGATCCCCGCTTGGCGCAGCATCTCGAACCCCTGCCCCGATACACGCGGGTCACTATCACCGATGGCCGCAACCACCCGGGCCACGCCTGCCTCGATCAGCGCCTGGGAACAGGGCGGGGTCTTGCCATGATGGGAACAGGGTTCGAGCGAGACATAGGCCGTAGCGCCGCGCGCCGCAGCACCGGCCTGCGCCAGCGCCATCGGCTCCGCATGGGGGCGTCCGCCGGGCTGGGTCCAGCCACGCCCGACGATACGCCCATCCTTGACTATCACGCAGCCAACCGCCGGATTGGGCCAGCAATTGCCCTGCCCCCGCCGCCCCAGCGACAAGGCCAGCGCCATGAACCGCGCGTCCACGGCTTTGTCGTAGCGGCTCATCTCAAGGGCTCACTCTTCGGTCGGCGTATGGGGGCGCAGCTCGTGCACAAAATCCTCGAAATCGTCGGCAGCCTGGAAGTTCTTGTAAACGCTGGCAAAGCGCACATAGGCCACGGTATCGATCCGGGCCAGGGCCTCCATCACGATTTCACCGATCTTCTTGGAGGGGATATCCGTCTCGCCCATGCTTTCCAGGCGGCGCACGATGCCCGAGATCATCTGATCGATACGCTCCGGGTCGATCGGGCGTTTCTGCATCGAGATGCGGATCGAGCGTTCCAGCTTGTCGCGGTCGAAATCCTCGCGGCGGCCATTGGTCTTGACCACCACAAGATCGCGCAGCTGCACCCTTTCATAGGTGGTGAAGCGCCCCCCGCAGGCGGGACAAAACCGGCGGCGGCGGATCGATACGTGGTCCTCTGCCGGACGCGAATCTTTGACCTGAGTATCGATATTTCCGCAAAACGGGCAGCGCATCAGCCGGTCCCCTTTATGATCAATGCCTGTACATTGCGCACCCTGTGGCGCACTTATCCACAAGTATAGGGGAGCCTCTACAGTTTGGGTAGAGGTGAATTCACACCGCTAGATCAAGCGGTTCCCGCAAGATGTGCTGCGACTTTGCGCCGGTGCGGCGCATCGCGATGCTCAAACAGGTAAACCCCCTGCCAGGTGCCCAAAACCGGCGCCGCGTCGCGCACAGGAATGGACAGGCTCACCGGCATCATGGCGGACTTGATATGGGCGGGCATATCGTCCGGCCCCTCGTAGGTGTGCCGAAGATAAGACATCGACGGATGTGAGCTGGGCGGTACCAGGCGCGCAAAATACTCCTTCAGGTCCAGCTGCACCTCGGGATCGGCGTTCTCCTGCACCAGCAGCGAACAAGAGGTGTGGCGCACAAAGAGCGTCAACAGCCCGTCCCGGACACCGCCCCCGCCAACCCAGGCGCGCAGTTCGGCGGTGAATTCATAAAGACCCTGCCCACGGGTTTCGATCTGGAAATCGGTTTGCATGAGGCAAGGCTTGCAGGAAGAGCGGCCTCATCACAAGACCTCAATCCAGGATCAGGGCCGCAGGAAGAACGGGTCTTCGATCCGATCATAGCAATAGTTGCGGGCCAAAGAGGCGCTCAGATTGTCGCCAACCCGCTTGATCGACAGGGAATATCCCGTGCTTGTATCCGCCCCCGGCGGCGGTACCAGCGCGAATTTCACCGACTTCCTTCCGGGCCGGTTCTTGGAGGGGCCGATCCCCTCCCAGATGTAGATCCTTTGCGTTGCACTGCTGCGCAGCTGCCGGATGGCAAAGTCACCGATGCCGCACCAATAGTCCTGCGGGCCGGAGCCAACCCGGCTGACCACCTCCCAGACACCCTGGCTGACCGGCAGAACCTCGTGGTGATTCCAGGCCCACCAGGCCTGTGCCGAAAACGGGTAAAGCCCGATCCCGGCCGCCAGAAACACGCCCTTGCACAGCTTCCCCTTCATGATGTCGCTCCCTTCTGGTCAGGCGCAAAGATCCGGTTGCGTCTCGCCTGCCGCCTTTCGACACAGACAGTAGTTGCGACCAACTGGTGCGAACCGACATCCGCACCCGACGAACCACGTGGACCGCGCCTGATGGGCCACAGTGCCTTAAGGATCTATCGACCTGTCGTGACAGTAAAGCCCCGCCTGCTGCACCGACAGGGCATCCCCGACACGCAGACCGATCCGCAACCAGCTCCGGCGACCGACAGATGGGACATCAATCCGCTCGGCTGACAGCGTGAACTGAACCGCAGACCGTTTTCCGGTGGTGACGCTGACACCGCGCCCGCGCAAAACGTAGACCTTGTCCTGCCAGCCCGCGCCAAGCACGCGCCGGGCATATTCTGACGCACCGCACCAGAAATCCCTCGGCGAGCCGGAGTTCTGCGGGATGACTTCGAATACACCGGGGCTGACCGGATTGACCCGAACACCATCGGAGGTGGTGAAGGCCTGCGCCGCGCTGCCCAGGTGCAAGGCCATCACGCAGCAAACGCTAGCAAAGACATGTTTCATCGGATGTGCCCCCTGATCTTTATCTCAAGATAAGACGCATCCCGCTGGAGGCAATGGGACGGGACGCTCACAAATCGGAGATCGGCGAAACCCCGCCCCTGCCCAAAGCAACGGTGGCAAGGGCCGCGCTGTTGCGCTCGACTGAGTCCTGCGGTCAGGCCCGCTTGGGAAAGGGGATGATCTGGGCGCTATGTTCTGTGCCCAGCGCCTGCTCCAGAATGGCCAGAACCTCGGGCTTGGCCGCCTCTGCACCGGTGGGGCCGAAGGCCGCACGAGCCTGCACCCGCAACATCTGCCGGGCCTCGTCCGCCTCGATCTGTTGCAGCCTGTCGCCCTGTTCCTTCAGCACCTCGACCATGAACTGATTGGCCTCGGTCAGATGGCGCAGGTGCAAGAGCTTTTCCTCAAGCCTGCTAAGGGCGGCAGTGTTCCCCTGATTGACAGACATAGTGACCCCCAAAAGAGCAGATTCCTTAACCAAAAGTTTACGCCTGCGGCCAGGCAGGGACAAGCACATGGCAAAGAAATGGTTAACGCACGCGAGGCGCACCGAGTGCTACAAATGGGAATACAAGCTGGCTGTGAGAATCCGGCGTGGGAGCCGCAATGACCGTTCCCAGCCCTTAGCGGAAATGATCAGCCAACCGCTTCAAGTAGGCAGCACCCACACGTCGGGCGGAAAGCTGTCATTCGCCGCGTTCGCAAACCGATCTGATCACAACGCCAGAAGCGGACCTTTACATCCCACGTGTCAGGCCAAGGACAAGACTGCAGAACCCCTTCAATTCGTCGGGATTTGTATCGCCGTATGGATCGCCCTTGATCTCAGCATGGTTCTCGACCCTCGAATAGGCGTTGATATCCTTAAGGTCCTCGAGAGCACCTTTGAACGGGTGATCGTTGTGCGCATCGTTCAGGGCGCGGATGATTTGATCCAGCGTCGCAGCTTCGCCAAAGAGTCCAGGGTCAGCTTTGCGGTAGAAGTCTTCACAGACGGTTCGCAGGCGCGACCTGATAAATGAAAGTTCGTGGGGCTCGCCCTCGATGAACTCCTCAATCTTCATGCGCTCTGTAACATGGCGCGGTTGCGTCGAGCCGGGAATGTCGTAGGGCGTGATGGTCGTAACGCCGGGCGCGCCTGTTTGGAGCGCGAACGATTTGATCAATTTCTGGTCGATTTTATCCCATAGCAGACGGAGGAATCCCTTGTCGTGCGACAGAACGATGGTCTGTTTGGCCCGGTCACAAATCCTTCTGATCTCGATGGCCGTGAACTGCCGCCTAAAATTGTCTAAACTTGTAAACGGATCATCCAGAACAATGATTGTCTCGCCGATGTCAGGGTCCGCGTTGCATTGCGCCAAAAACAGCGCCAGCGCGAGAACCGACTTGTCCCCGGCGCTGAGTGTGTTTCGGAAACTCGGCGCACCGGTTGTATCCCCGCTAGCACGGGGTGAAACCGGAACCTCGTTGATGAGAATTTGGTAGCTGGCGGCAGGCTCCTTGCCGCGATAGTCAGGTTCTTTGTAGTCGATCAGAAAGCCCGCATTCAGACGCTTGAGGTAGGCATTGATCGTCTTGCCGAGACTTTCGGTGATAGTCTTGCCGTGGGCGGTCAGCTCATCGCGAAGCTTGGCTTTCTCTTCTGCAATTTCGCCTTTGCGCTGCCTCTTCGTTTGGAGGTTCGCGACATTCGTGATGATCTCCGCCTTAACGCGATGCTTTTGGGCCTGAAGGGCCTTCAGCTCGTTTGTGAGATTTTCAAGTTGCTCGGCGTCAACCTTGGCCTTAATGGCATCGACCTTCAGGTTGTACTCACCAAGTGCTGCATTGGCAGACTCGATAGCTGCCCTCGCGCTCGTCCAGGCATGGACAGCTGCGCCAAGTCGTTCGATGTCCAACGCCACAGTGAGGTTTGCGGCTTTCGCCTGCAGAGCTAAATCCATTTCCTCAGCAGCGCGCTCCATCTCTGAGATCAACGCTTCAAGGTCGATGGTCGCGGGGGCATCGATGCCAGCGGCCTCGCGCCAATACTCGAACTGTTTCTTGTTGGATTTGGAGCCTTGTTCCGCTGCGTTTCGGAAGTCGCCATTTGAGTAGCGCTGACAGATTTGACGGAGTTTCTGAACATCTTCGGCCAGCTTTCGATACGCTACACTGAAGAAACGGCTATACGCTTCCAGCAGGCTTCGATCTCTAAGTTCCTGACCGCAGAATGGACAAGTGTCCTCAGCTTTGAAGGGCAGACCTTGTTCGAGCCACGTTTCCAGCCCCGGTTCAGTCGGTTTCGCGCATTCATGCGCTGCGACATGGGACCTTACGGCTTCCACGGCATCAGCAGCAATTCCTTCGACCGTTTGGTTCAGGGCCGCCTCGAAGCTCGCCGGTTCGGATGGAAGCGGAAATGCGCTCGCACCTGCGGCCGCTTTCAGCTCCTTTGATTTCGCTGCGCGGGAAACCTCTGTCTGCTTATCAGCGACTGCCGTATCGATTTCCGGGTTCTCTTCCAGAGCTTCGAAGTCCGACAAGCTCATGGCTGAAGGACCTATCCCTCGAAGACCAGCCGTTAGCTCCGCTTCGAGCGCGCGAATGTTCCTATTGTTTTCGGTGTTTTCTCCGTCTAGCGCGACGATCTGGCGAACGAGTTTCACTCCCTTTTCGCCAACAACGAGACCATACTGCCGACGCAGATGTTCGGCTGATACCGTGTCGCCGGAATAGACATTGTCATTCACAAAGAGGCTATCGAACACAGCCGCGCGGAGCTGGGCTCCGTTCCAACTGCCTCCCTCGAAATTGGCCCGTCCGGAATCGAGCTGAAGAGAAATCTTCTGGTCCGGTCCTCCAGCGAGGGTCTTGCGGCCTACGATAATTCCTGGGTCGCCGAGAGTTAGAGATCGCAGAATGTCCGCAATCGTTGATTTCCCCCAACCGTTCTCACCAAAGAAAAACGTGCACTTTTCGAATCTGACATTTTGGGTCGGGAGCGCTTTTTCAAATCGACCGACGTTCTCTATGACGGTTATCTTCTGTAACATGATGCTCCCTCAAAGGCCGCTTCGGGTCGATCAAGACCTCATATTTTTTACCTACTTGAACTTACCATGGCCTTTGGTCCAGTTTTCTCCCACCTCAAGTTTGATGCCATCAGGAAAGTACCCTTGCTCAATCAACTCTTGGCGGCTCCTGTCAGCTAGGTCTTTGGCCTTGGACCACTCACCTTGCACAAGTAGCTCAGAGATGTGTGGAGCAATCTCTACAGAAATGTCGATTTCGTCGGTACCGTTGGGTTCGTCTAGTCCTTCGGTTTGGCTAACTGCCAAAGCTGGAAGGTAATAGTTTTTCCAAGCATCATCCGGGAGCCTCACCTCAAATCAGGGGAATCGCATATGGCGGTGACGAGCTGACAGGCGCGTCTTGCGGCTGACACCGGGATGGATTCTGATGGTGGA